>CAJUQF010000014.1:4074-32441 GCA_910588315.1 uncultured Christensenellaceae bacterium
TATTCTGTCCAACTCGGGCGCGATAACCGCCAACTATTGGCTTAGCGAGATCTACGACGAAGAGATAGCCAATGCGCACCGCAGCGCGGACATACACATTCACGATATGTCCATGCTTACCGGCTACTGCGCGGGCTGGTCGCTTCGTCAGCTTATACAGGAAGGTCTCGGGGGCATACCCGGCAAGATCAGCTCGTCGCCGGCGAGCCATCTTGCGACGCTTTGCAACCAGATGGTAAACTTCCTCGGCATCATGCAGAACGAATGGGCGGGCGCGCAGGCGTTCTCGTCGTTCGATACTTACCTTGCTCCGTTCGTCAAGGTGGACAACCTTACTTATAACGAAGTCAAGAAGTGTATCGAGTCGTTTATTTACGGCGTCAACACGCCGTCGCGCTGGGGTACGCAGGCGCCGTTCAGCAACATAACGCTCGACTGGACCGTTCCGCCCGATCTTGCCGAACAGCCGGCTATCGTCGGCGGCAAGCCCATGGACTTCAAGTATAAAGACTGCAAGAAAGAAATGGACATGGTCAACAAGGCGTTCATAGAGATAATGATCGAAGGCGACGCCAACGGCAGAGGATTCCAATATCCCATACCGACATATTCCATTACGCGCGATTTCGATTGGTCCGAAAACGAGAATAACAAATTGTTGTTCGAGATGGCTGCGAAATACGGCACGCCGTACTTCTCCAACTATATCAACTCGGATATGGAGCCGTCGGATATACGCAGCATGTGCTGCCGTCTCCGTCTCGATCTTCGCGAACTTCGTAAAAAATCCGGCGGTTTCTTCGGCAGCGGCGAAAGTACCGGCTCGGTCGGCGTCGTAACGCTCAACATGCCGCGTCTTGCGTATCTGTCCGAAAACGAAGCAGATTTCTACAACAGACTCGACAAACTCATGGATATATCGGCGCGCTCGCTCAAGATCAAGCGCGATATCATCACCAAGCTCATGGACGAAGGTCTGTATCCGTATACGCGTCGTTATCTCGGTACGTTCAACAACCACTTCTCGACGATCGGGCTTGTGGGTATGAACGAAGCCGGACTTAACGCCAAATGGATAAGAGCGAATCTTACCGATCCGCACGCGCAGGAGTTTGCAAAAAACGTGCTTAACCACATGCGTGAGCGGCTCGTGATTTATCAAGAGCAGTACGGCGATCTTTATAATCTCGAAGCTACGCCGGCGGAGTCCACGACGTACCGCCTTGCCAAGCATGACAAAGAGCGTTACCCCGATATAATCACCGCCAACGAGAACGGTACGCCGTATTACACCAACAGCTCGCACCTGCCGGTAGGGTACACCGAGGACGTGTTCAGCGCGCTCGACATTCAGGACGAGTTGCAGACGCTTTACACATCGGGCACCGTTTTCCACACATTCCTCGGCGAAAAACTTCCCGATTGGAAAGCTGCGGCAAAACTCGTGCGCACTGTCGCGGAAAACTACAAACTTCCGTACTTCACGCTTTCGCCCACATACTCGGTATGCCGCAACCACGGCTATATCGCCGGCGAAGTTTATACCTGTCCCAAGTGCGGCGAAAAGACCGAGGTCAACAGCCGCATCACCGGTTACTATCGTCCCGTTCAAAACTGGAACGACGGCAAAGCGCAGGAGTTCAAGGACAGAAGAACGTACAACACCATGAAGTACGATACCCCGCATACCGGACATAAGATTGTTCGTCAATCCGAACCCGAACAGGCGGCCGCCGCTTGTAAAGACGGTGCGAGATTGATGTTGTTTACGACCCCGACATGCCCCAAGTGCAAGGCGTCCATACCCATGCTCAACGAGGCTGGGATCGCAGTGGAAGTCATCAACGCCAACGAGCAGCGTGAGCTTGCCATAAAATACGGCGTTAAAAAGGCGCCCACTCTTGTCGCCGACGACGGTGAAAACGTCGCAAAATATGCCGATATAACCGGAGTAAAGAAGTTTATCGACGCTTTCAGAGCGAGCAAGACGGACGTGTCTGCAACCGCCGCCGACTCGGATAAGACCAGCGCTCATGCATGATATAATAGTTATAGGCGCCGGCACGGCGGGAATGACCGCCGCGCTGTACGCGCTCAGAAACGGAAAAACCGTACTGCTGCTCGAAGCGGAGTGCGCAGGCGGGCAGATAGCCAATTCGCCGCGCGTAGAAAACTTTCCGTCGGTCAAGGCGATTTCGGGCAGCGAGTTTTCAGACAGACTGCTCGAGCAGATAAAGGCGCTCGGCGCCGAGCTCGAGTTGGAACGCGCGGAGAATATAACCGAAAATGGCGGCGTATTTACCGTCAAGACCGATGCGGGCACGCACGACGCGCGCGCGATAATAATCGCGACGGGCGCAAAGCACAAAAAAATCGGAGTGGAGCGCGAAGAAGAACTCACGGGCAGCGGCGTAAGTTATTGCGCGGTGTGCGACGGTCCGTTCTATTCCGGCGACGACGTAGCGCTTGTGGGCGACGCCAATACCGCTTTGCAATACGGCATCCTTCTTTCCGGATATTGCAATAAGGTGTACGTGTGTACGTGGATGGACAAGTTTTTCGGCGATAAAGCGCTCGTCGATACACTGCTCAAAAAGCCCAACGTCGAATGGATCAAAAACGTTACATTGACGGGATTCGAAGGCGAAGAAGAACTCGGCGCGTGCGTTTTCAACGAGCAGGCAACAGGCAAAAAGCGCTCCATTCCCGTCAAGGCGTGTTTTATCGCCATAGGTCAGGAACCGGACAACGCCCCGTTTAAAAACGTCGTCAAACTCGATACAAACGGATATATCTCCGCCGACGAGAGCTGTATGACGGATACCGCCGGCGTGTTCGTCGCCGGCGACTGCCGTACCAAAAAGGTGCGTCAGCTCACTACTGCCGTAGCCGACGGCGCATCCGCCGCCATGGCGGCTTGTAAATACTTGGGCTGAGATTGTCGTTGCCGTTTGGTTCGATTTATCGCGTTAGATACAAAAACGTATAAAAGCCGTACAACGAAAGAATATAATACAAAATATGAGAACCTTGCTTATCGGCAAGGTTTTTTCGTGCGTTTGTGATTTTATGTTGTTGATCTATCGATGCGCGGCATAATCGACAGCCGATACTGTGTGACCGATTTAAAGGCAAACCGCATAGTTCTTATTTTTTAGTCGGCATTTTATATGAAGGTGCCGCAGGGCAATACCGAATTATTTATTTGTGACGTGGAAGATACGTTTACTGAAATTTCAAAATAGCATATACACCGTACCGCCGACTATTAAAATAAGTCCGATCCGACCTTTCCACGATAATTTTTCTTTAAATACGATAGAAGAAAAGGCGATAGTTACAATAATGCTTAATTTGTCGATGGCGACGACCGTACTTGTCGTGCCGTCGCGGAGCGCTTTGAAATAGCATAGCCAGCTCGCGCCCGTTGCCAGCCCCGAAAGAACAAGAAACAACCAACTTTTCCAATCGACCTGCGGCAACGTATTCCATGAGCCGACTATAAAAACCATTATCCACGCAAAAAGCAATACGACTATCGTTCGTATTGCCGTAGCGAGCGTGGAACTTGTATTTTTAATCCCGCACTTCGCGAGTATCGATGTTATTCCTGCAAATATCGCGGAGAGCGAGGCGAAAACTACCCACATAAAATATTAGTCTTTATCGAAAACGACTGTTACCGTCGTTCCCGCGCCGAACTTTGATTTAAGCGTCAGTTCGGCATTGTACAGTTCGCATATGTGCTTTACTATGGCAAGTCCGAGTCCCGTGCCGCCTGTAGCGCGCGAACGCGATTTGTCCACGCGATAGAATCGTTCGAAAATGCGGCTTTGATGTTTTTGATCGATGCCGATCCCGTTGTCGGCGACGGTAAGTTTCGTTTTGCCGTCGGAACTTTCGATATTTATCTCGACCGTGCCGCCGTCGTTGTTATAGCGCACGCCGTTTTCTACGAGATTTTTTACCAGCTCGTAAATATGTTCGCGTTCTGCTTTTACCGTACCGGTACCTTTGATCGCGATCTCGACGTTACGCACTTTTGCGGCGGGGGTCAAGCTGTCTTTGACCTCGTCGGCGATCTCAGTAATATCGACGTCGGCGATGTTTTCCGGTTTCGACTGCGAGTTTTCGAGCTTGCTCAGATCCAGCATGTCGCCTAAAAGGTTGCCGACTCTGTCGATCTCTTTTCCTATGCGCGCGGAGTAGTCGAGAATGGGTTTCTCCGTCGCCTGCAAAGAGATCATATCGTTAAAACCTTTTATAGTGGTAAGCGGTGTTTTAAGTTCGTGCGATGCGTTGGCAAAGAATTCGAGCCGCATTTTCTCGCCGTTTTTTTCCTGCGTAACGTCGGTAAGTACCGCAATTATCAAATCGTTATCCGTGAATCGCACCGAACAAAGATAATAGCGGCCCGACGATTTGAACCCGAAGATGGTGTCGCTCTTTTTTGTCGCGCTGTCGCGTACCGTTTTGATAAACGCCGTATCGTCGGTCAAAACGTCTATCGGTCTGCCCACGACGTCGGACACGCCGAAAATGTTTTTCAGACTCGTATTTGCGATCACAATATCGAGATTGCCGTCGAAAACAGCGATACCGTCGCTTATATTTGAAAGGATAAAATCGAGTTTTTGTTTTTCGCTGCGTGCACCCGTTATACCGGATTGCAGTTTTTCGCTCAGGTCGTTTATGTCGGCGAGTATTTCGTTTATATCGTTGTCGCCGGTAGTCGGAGCTATCTTTCTGTATGAGCCGCGCTCTATTTGCGTCAAACCTTCCTTTACCTGCGTCAACGGTTTCAACAGAACGTTGCTGAACAGTACGCTCGCAACTATCGAACAACCCCAAACGCAGAGAAGCGTAATGATGGTGGGAACGATGGATTTAAGCGCGTAGGCGGTTATGCTTTCCGTCGGGACGGCAACTCGAATAAATACGTAGCTGTCGCCGGTCGGTACTTTTTCCGCGTAATACATCATTTCTTTGCCGAGAGTTTCGCTGTTGCGTATAACTATCGTCGGTCTGCCTATAGCGGCGGCTTTGATCTCGTCGCGGTGCAGATGATTTCCTTCTATCGCCGTCGAATCGCTGTCCTTTAAAACTTTGCCCGACGCGTCTATGACTGTCACTCGCACGTTTTTATCTTTCGGAAAAGATATGTCGGCGGTATAATTCGTCACGTATACGGCGGTAATTTCCTTGATCTTTCGCTCGGTGATATCGCGGTTGTTGCTGTTGGTCACCATAATACCGAATCCGAATATAACGGCAAGCATTACGACCGTCATTACGACGTTATAGATTATAAGTTTCTTTTTCATTTAAGAAAATACCCCACGCCGCGAACCGTATTGATAGCCGCTTTACTGTCGGATATGGCTTTACGCACCGACGCGATGTGGATGTCGAGCGTGCGCGTCTCGCCGAAATAATCTTCGCCCCAAACGGTATTTATAATAATATCGCGCGATACTATGTTCGGCGCGTTCGTTACGAGCAGTTTCAAAAGCTCGTATTCCTTTAACGTAAGCGTCAACGTTTCGTTCGCGACGGTCACCGTATGTTTGTTTTCGTCTATCGATATATCCGAGTAGGCGAGTGCGGTGCGATCGTCTGTTCTGCGAAGATTGGCGTTTATTCTGGCGATAAGTTCAAGTACGCCGAACGGCTTTGCGATATAATCGTCGGCGCCCATATCCAAGCCCTTTACCTTGCTTAATTCTTCGCCTTTCGCCGAAACCATAATGACCGGGATGTTACGTGTGGCGGGACTTTCTTTCAGCTTTTGCAATATGGTATATCCGTCATATCCGTCGAGCATGATATCCAAAATTATAAGCGCAGGTTTCTTGGTCTCCAGTGCGGCAAACAGACTGTCGCCGTCTACGAAACATCGACAGTCGAATCCCGCGCTGTTAAGTGCAACGCCGTACAGCTCACGGATATTTTCTTCGTCGTCGACCGCAAAAATACATTTCTTCATGGTTACACCTCGTAACTGTATTATACATGATTTTTTTATAGCATACAACGATTTATACAGGCTGTGTCTTTATTATTATATCTTCCGACCCGGACGGGTTTTTAATAGAATACGCAATGTTTATGAGATGATCGGCGGTGCGTTCGAGTTCCGAGATTATCGCATAAAAGTATATCCCTTTTTCGACGGAACAGCTGCCCGAGTTGAGTCTTTCGATGTGTTTGCGGTTAAGCTCTTTTTTGAGCCGATCTACCTGCGCTTCCGTTTCGGAGATCGCGGCAAGCCCTTGCGTATCCCTTTCGGCAAATACGTTTAACACGTCGCCGAACATGTTTTCGACTTTACCGTACATCACATTGAGTTCGCTTTGCGCTTGTTCGGAAAACGATATGCCGAGTTCGCGCATATTTTCGGCGCGTTCTATGAAATTCTTAGCATAGTCGCCGATTCGTTCTATATCGCCTATAACGTGGTATAGCGAGCCGATTATCTGCTCGTTGCCGTCACTTATGTCCTGTGCCGATAATTTAATGAGAAACGTTGCCACGCCTTTATTGATAAAGTTGATTTTGTTTTCTTCCTCGTACAGTATTTCTTTCTCGGCTGTTTTTCCCGTGCAAACGGCGTCGAAACCGCGGCGCAGATTCGCATGGGCGATCTCTGCCATATTCACGACTTCCTTGACTGTTTGTTCGAGCGCGATCGACGGGGTTTGCAGTATTCTGTCGTCGATATAAAACAGCTTTAGTTGTTCCGTCTTATTTCGTTTTTCGGGGATTATGACCGAAGCGAGTTTTGCGAGCTGTTTTGTAAACGGAAGTAACAGCAACGTCGTAATTACATTGAAGAATATGTGGAACCAGGCGATCTGCATAGTCAAAGCGTTCGGCGCGAGCATATTTAAAAATCCTACGACTTGGTCGGAAAGCGGCCATATCAAAGCGGCGAATACCACAGTGCCAATCAAATTGAATATTAAATGTATAAGCGCGGCGCGCTTTGCGTTTACGGTCGCACCGATCGAAGCCAGAAGCGCAGTTACGCACGTGCCGATGTTTGTACCTATTACGATAAAAAGCGCGCTCTCTACCGGCAATACGCCTTGGGACACGAGTGTTATTATTATACCCGTCGCGGCGCTCGAAGATTGTATGAGCGCGGTAAACACCGCACCCAAAATAATAAGCAGTAACGGAAAATCGACTTTGGTAAATAACGAAGAAAATGCCGTGCGGATCTCGTCGCAATTTTTCAATGAGCCGCTCATCATGGACAGACCTACGAAAATCAGCCCGAGTCCTGTAAGGATATTGCCGACGGTCTTTACCATATCCTTTCTGCCGAACATCGTTATGAAAACACCGATAAAGGCAAGGGCGGTGGCGTATAGCCCGATATTGAACGAAGAAAAAGCGACGAGAACGCCCGTCACCGTTGTGCCGATGTTCGCGCCCATAATTATAGCCGTTGCCTGCAACAGCGTCATGATCCCGGCATTAACGAAACCGATGACCATCACGGTAGTTGCCGAACTCGATTGAATTATAGCGGTAACCGCCGCGCCGACGCCCACTCCGGCAAAGCGATTGCCGCTTATTTTGCGGAACAGCTTTTTAAGTCCGCCGCCGGCGCCGTGTTCCAATCCGTCGCTCATCATTTTCATGCCGACCATAAATACGCCTATCCCGGCGAGTAGTGTTATGATTGCTTCAGTCAGTTCCATACGATTTCCTTGGTAGCTTTTAACCGTGTTATCGGGAGACGATCTGCGACGACGACCACGATCGTATCGTCGCATCGGGGTAGCTTTGTGCCGTTATTTTGCCCGATGTATATTATCCGATTTATTTTAACGTAAAATCAAAAAAGATAATATCATACCAATGTTAATTGTATGTAAAATCTATGTAAACTAATATTTTGCGAGCGGTCGCGTATGAGAAAATACCGACGATCGTTTTTTTGGGCGCAAAAAAAACGCCGAAAAGGTTGCGGCGTTAAG
Organism: uncultured Christensenellaceae bacterium; assembly: GCA_910588315.1. Classification (GTDB taxonomy): domain Bacteria; phylum Bacillota; class Clostridia; order Christensenellales; family Pumilibacteraceae; genus Anaerocaecibacter. Next base: position 12,063 of record CAJUQF010000014.1, read on the forward strand.
GCGATCGTCCCGGAGGATGAGGTGTGTGTAGGTGGTGGGGGGAGATAATATCCGATTATTTACGGATATTATTTGCGCGGGAAGAATATCAAAAGCGAGCCGTGCTTGACGGATACCACAGCATTGCCTTTGGCTGTCGTGGCGTTGGATACGCCGATCGGCATGTCGGGCAGAAGTTCGGCGTCATCGAGTTCGTATGCGAGATTTTTCAGCGTGACGCCGCTTGCCGCGCCACCGTACGCAAAAACCGAAACCGTACCGTGCGCATTTTTGGGCAGCGTGAATTTACCGTCGGTAATTACCGTTGCGATCTCGTCTTTGCCGACGAGAAACCCGCGCGAGTCGAATGCGTTCATATAGGCGAGCGTGCCGAAATTGGCGACGGTGTGATCCAATCTGCCGCCCGTGCCGCCGTAAATGACGAAAGATCTGTAGCCGCGTCGCAGCCCGAGCTTGACTGCGGCGAGCATATCTGTGTCGTCCTTGTCGCGGCTTAATTTAACGATGTGCGCCGGGCTGTTTTCCGGAATAGCGCCGGAATCGAAATCCCCGATAACGACGTTAGGTTCGAGTCCGATTGACGTTGCCGCGGCATATCCGCCGTCGGCGGCGACTATAAGATCGTCTTTGCCGAAATGTTTGCGCGGCGAAATTACCTCGCCCGCGCCGAAGATAACGCATAATTTATCCATGATTATGATTATACCACGCGCGAAAAAATAAATCAATGCTATTGCGTTTGGAAAGAGTGTTGTATTGTTTCGGCTCGGCTATATTCTACGGTTATGTTTCGCTGTTGTTCTTGTTCGCACCGACCGATGGAAATTTGCGATGTACCGCTTGCGTACTTTTATCGAATGTGGTAAACTATCGATAAAAATAATATAATAGGAAATATCGATCATGACAGATGTTTTTGCTATCATTACGGACGGGACGGAAGAGGTAGAGTGCCTTGCGCCCGTGGACATTCTGCGTCGGGCGGGCGCGAAAGTGACGCTCGTATCGGCTACGGACAGCCTTACTGTGACCGGTTCGCACGGCATCGTGATCACGGCGGATGCGCGTATCTCCGACGTCGATCTTACCGCCGGCAAGATGATATTCGTGCCTGGCGGTATGCCGGGCAGCAAAACGCTCGGAACTTGCACGCCGCTCATCGATGCGATAGGCAAAACGCTCGACAGCGGCAATCGCGTGGCGGCGATCTGCGCCGCGCCTGCGCTCGTACTCGGAGCAAACGGGTTTTTGCACGGAAAAAAGGCGATCTGTTTTCCCGGGCACGAAGGCAACATGACGGGTGCGGAAGTACAATACGGCGCGAGAGTCGTGACCGACGGAAACATTACCACCGCGCGCGGCATGGGTTGTTCGATAGAACTCGGCTTGGAACTTGTGCGCCTTTTGTTCGGCACGAAAACCGCCGACGAGATCAAGGCAAAGATACAATTCTGATATTCGTATCGAGAAAATAAGTGTGGCGGCAGGCAAGGGTCTGCCTGCCCTACGAATTACACAATGTAATTGCTTTACGATAGGTAAAGAGAAAAAGAGTGATATACCTTAAACCGTAACGATGTATCAACGGAAAATATCAATCGACCCGACCTTCGTAGGGAGCGCAGACCCTTGCGCTCCGCATGTGGAAAAGCAATAATCGAAGTAACGGCGGTCAAGGGTGGCGCCCTACGAATTACACAACATAAATGCTTTGCGATAATAGACGGAACGCCGAGGCGTCGTTCCATACAAATTGCACAATATAATTGTTTTACGATAGGTAAAGAGAAAAAGAGTGATATACCTTAAACCGTAACGATGTATCAACGGAAAATATCAATCGACCCGACCTTCGTAGGGAGCGCAGACCCTTGCGCTCCGCATGTGGAAAAGCAATAATCGAAGTAACGGCGGTCAAGGGTGGCGCCCTACGAATTACACAATATAATTGCTTTACGATAGGTAAAGAAATTACGGCAGATATTACCGTCTCTCTGTTTTATCATAAAGTAATAATTTAATCGATGTATACGGATATTTATATATGGTATATATCGTAAAGCAAAAATAGAAACGATCGTATATTCGGATTTGCGATATGTCTGTATGGATCGCGTAATTTTAATTTACGCACGCATTGATTACATTAATTTACTTTTTTCGGTTGCGTTTTGCCTCGAAAAGTGATATAAATAAATGAACGCGGCAAAATCATTTGTCGTTCGAAATTTTCGGGAGAGTTTATGAAAAGCGGTAACGATCTTTCGCCTACGGAGTTTTTGGCGAAAAAATATTTCGATCAAGCAGAAAAGTATTTCACCGGCGACGGCGTACCCGTCGATTTCAAACGTGCGGCGGACGGGTATGCGCAAAGCGCCAAGCTCGGCTATGCGCCCGCGATATTTTCACTCGGCGTGTGTTATATCCGCGGCATGGGAGTAAGTCACGACGAGAGCAAAGCGTACGAGCTTATAAAGCAAGCCGCAGATCTCGGCAATATAGACGCGCAGTTCACGCTCGGACATTTTTATTTCGACGGTTCGATCGTCGAGCGCGATTACGATAAAGCGGTGGAAATATTTCGCGCCGCCGCCGACAAAGGACATCCCGGCGGGCTTAACGATCTCGGCTTTTGCTATCAGCGCGGGCTGGGCGTCGAACAGGATTTCGAAAGGGCGTTCGAACTGTATATGCAAGCCGCGGAAAGCGATTTTGCCGCGGCACAGAACAACGTCGGCGATTGTTACAACTTCGGTCGCGGCGTCAAGGCGGACGGTGAAAAAGCGTATCTTTATTATTATCGCGCCGCGCAAAACGGCTATGCGGTCGCTCAGAACAACGTCGGTATGTGCTATCTCAACGGCAGGGGCGTAAAAGCGGACGCAGAGCTTGCCGTTCATTGGTTCGAAGAAGCCGGCAAGCTCGGCAATCCCGTTGCCATAGCCAATCTCGGGTTCTGTTACGAAACGGGCAGGGGCGTGGAAAAAAGCGCGGAAAAAGCCGTGCAGCTTTACACGATCTCCGCTGACGCAGACAGCGCGCCCGGACAGTTTAATCTCGCAAAATGTTTGCGCGACGGTAACGGCATTCGCGAGGATAAGGAGCGTGCTTTCTCGCTGTTCAAGCGTGCCGCCGAGCAGCAGTTTCCGGTAGCTTATTCGGAAGTCGCCGCTTGCTATAAGTCCGGTATCGGAGTAAAAGCGGACGAAAAGCTTGCCGAAAAGTATTATAAACTCGCCGCAGACGCCGGGTATTAACCTCCTCGACGATACTTACGCGGCGTCTTGCTTAAAACTTGCACGACAAGTTCGTTGCGATTGCTCGACGTAGCGCCGCTACGACTTCGCGACCGCGCCTGCTTGTCGCACAAATTTTTGGCGCAATCCGTTCGCGTCGTATCGTCTCGTCGGCTGCCTTTCTCCGATACTTGTGTAATGGCTATGCGTCAAATGCGCGACGTTGTGGCTTGTGCATGCTATAATATGTTTGCGGTGTAGCGGACACATAAATTACTTGTGCGGAACGATAGCGATATCGTTCCGTTTTTTTACGGGCGCGGCAGCCGATGTAATCGCAACCGCCTTTGCATTGCTTGACTAAACAATAAACTTGTGTTATTATTATGATAACATCGGGTTTTATGCGCATTATAATTGTAAACCCCGTTACGCTCGGAATACACAATGGCAAAAAAACTATCAAAACGCGCCAAAAAGCAGATAATCAACATTGCGTTCCTGATAATTCTTATCGGGGCGACTTTGATCGTGCTTTTTACGAGTACCGATATAAGTTTGAAAGCCATAGGCGAATTTTTGAGTACGTGCCATCCGGGATATATCGCGGCGGCGTTCGGCGGGCTTTTGGGTTTTATACTTTTCGAAGCGGCAAGTTTTTATTTGATAGCGCGCACGCTCGGACATAAAAGTAAAATAACGTCGTCCATAGCATACACTACGAGCGATCTTTATTATTCGTCTATCACTCCGTCTGCGAGCGGCGGTCAACCGGCGTCGGCATTTTACATGATGCGCGACGGCATGAGCGGCGGCACGGCGGGGTTTACCGTACTTCTGAACATTATAGCATATACTGTCGCGACGATAGTGGTGGGACTTTTCGGGCTTATTGCGTGTCCCTGGATGTTCGGCGCGATGGGAGATTGGTGGGCGAAAACGCTTGTCATAATCGGTTTCGTAATACAGCTTTTGTTGCTCGCATTGCTCCTTTTATGTTTATTCAGAGCGCGGATCATTCTTCGGATCGGCGGTTGGGGCATATCTTTACTCGCAAAAATGCACATAATAAAAAAGCCAGACAAGTGGCGCGAGCGCATGGAGAACATGGTAAATAAGTACAGATCGTGCCGATCGGTGCTTAAAAAACATCCGATGATGTTCTTTAACGCGTTGATACTCAACATTGCTCAGCGCGTTTCGCAAACGCTTATACCGTGCTTTGTCATAATGGCGTCGTCGGTGTCGAAGGCGTACAACGTAACGTTTCTCGAATTGTTCTGTATGCAGGCATACGTCATGATAGGATACAATTCCATTCCGTTACCAGGCGGTACGGGCGTATACGAAGTTTTGTATCCGTCTGTGTTCGGTATCGGCGGATATGATATGTTGTTCATACTGTCGGCTATGATGGTATCGCGCGCCATATCGTACTATATATGCATGATAGTTACCGGGTTGTATACTCTTGTGTACCATGCGGTGGGTATTAAAAAAATAAAGGACGGCGGCGGCGAAGTTACCGAGCCTGCTGCCGGAGCGCTCGAAGCGCTGGCGGCGGGCGGCGATATAATCGGCGCCGCGGTCGCCGAAAAAATGGAGAACGACAGAGTTTCGGACAAGCCGGACAATAATGTTCCCGATGCGCCCGACGAACCGCCCGATACGACGGGTTCGAATGGACCGGAACCATATAACGAAAATACTCCGCCCGCAGGAGCGGAAATCGAAGACTTTGCAAAGGAGACCGACGATGAGTGACATCGAAGAAAAGAATACGGATATCGAAACGCAGCCGGAAGTCGCCGCGACCGATGCTGTGATAGACGGTGCGGTTTTACCGCAAAAGAAAAGCCGGCTCAAACCTACGAGCAAATATATCGTCGGATATTGGCATTACGGCGTTATACTTACATATCTGTCGCTTGCGCTGAGTATTTGCGGCATATGTTTCGCGGCGGCGTACGGCGGACCGAGACGTGACGATATTGCGGCGTTTTTCGTATTGCTCGCGGGACTTTGCGACGCGTTCGACGGAATGGTCGCGTCGACGCGTAAACACAGAACGGCGGACGACAAGATGTTCGGCATGCAGATAGATTCGCTGTGCGACATAGTGTCTTTCGGCATCGCGCCCATTATGGTGGGCGTCGCCATGGGTATGACGCGCTGGTATTATTGCATAGTATACGTGTTCTTCGTGTTGTGCGGACTTGTACGGCTTGCGTATTTCAACGTGGACGAAATAAACAGAACCGGCGTAAAAGACGCCGGCAGACGCGAATCGTATACGGGACTGCCCATAACCAATGTGTCGCTCGCGCTTCCCGTATTTTATCTTGTAGCGACTATGTTCGATCGCGGCGCGTGCGGCGTTACGCCCGATCAGGCGCATATAATACGCAGCGTAATAATGATGTCGTTGTACATAATATGCGGCTTGTTGTATGTTATAAAGTTCAAAATGCCCAAAGCGCATGCGCGCGGACTTATCATAACCGTCATAACAATAACGACGCTCGTGATCGGGCTGGCGCTGATTCGTTTTTACGTTTGCGGCGTGGCGCTTTTCGAGCCGCTCACTCAATTCGGTTGATACTATGAGAGAAACGATAGAAAAACCGCACGTCGACAGATCGGTGCGGTTTCTGTATAGAAACCCGATAGGCGGACTCATATTGCGGCTTATAAACCGCAGATGGCTCAGCAAGCTTGTCGGTAAATACATGGACAGCAAACTGTCGCGCAAAAAGATAAATAAGTATATCGAAAAGCACGGCATAGACATGTCCGAATTTATCGAGGAAGACTACAAAAGTTTCAATGCGTTTTTTACGCGCAGGATAAAACCCGACCGCCGTCCGTTCGATCTTGACGCGAGTTCGCTCGTAAGTCCTTGCGACGCCAAAGTGTCGGCGTACAATATCGACGACAAACTGCTGTTCAATGTCAAGGGTTATTACTATACGGTCGAGACTCTGCTTAAAAATAAGGAGCTTGCAAAAGAATTTACCGGCGGCACGTGCATAGTTTTCCGACTGTCGGTCACGGACTATCACAGATATTTCTTTTTCGACGGCGGAAATGCGAGCGGCAACACGTTTATTAAGGGCAGACTGCATACCGTTCAGCCCGAAGCGCTTTCTCGGCGCAGAGTGTTTACGGAGAACTGCCGCGAGTATACCGTACTCGACACCGATAATTTCGGCAAGGCGGTCATGGTGGAAGTGGGCGCGATGATGGTCGGCAGGATAGTCAACGAAGTCAAATCGGGCAGGTTCGAGCGCGGCACGGAGAAAGGCAGATTCGAATTCGGCGGTTCGACGGTCATACTGCTGCTTAAAAAGGGCGCCGCGACGCTCGAACATGAGTTTTTCGAAAACACCGCGGCGGATAAAGAAACCGTAGTCAAATGCGGCGAGAAAATAGGCAAATGCGGTCCGGCAGATTCGCTTTCCGAATAAAGTCGGGTATCGAGTACATATATAAGGATTGTTATGACAGCGATCGCGCGAAAAAGAATTTATAATTTTTTGATCGTTCCGTTTGCGATAATATTTTCCGGTGTTATCCGCGCGGTGATCGTACATATGTTTGTAGCGCCGTTCGACTTTGCGACGAGCGGCGTCACCGGTATCGGCGTAATGATAGAACATGTATCGGGATTTTCCGCGGGCTGGACAACGATAATACTCAACGCGCCGCTGCTGGTGCTGTCTTTTATATTCATAGGGAAACGTTTTACGGTAATATCCGGCATTTCGATCGCGCTGTCTGCCGTCGGCATGATACTTATGGACGCTTACAGCGAATACGTTCCGACGTACGCAAGTACGAATGCAAATCCCATATTCGCTGCGGTCGCTGCGGGCGTGCTCGGCGGCGTGGGGTTTGCAATGATGATCCGCGTCGGCGGCTCGACGGGCGGCAGCGATATTATCGCAATGCTCATACAGAAAAAGTTTCAGGCGACCAATATTTCTTGGTTCGTGTACGGCGTGGATGCGGTAATAATATTCTCGTCGATTTTCGTGTACAAAAGCGACGGCGCGTTGTCGTTTATGACGCCGGTCATGATGGCGCTTACCGAAGAATTCAGCCATGCCATGATAGGCGATCTGATCCTCACCGGTTTCAAGACCGCGCTCAAATTCGAGATAATCACCAATCAACCGGAAGAACTCAGCGCCGAGCTTATCGAAAAGCTCGACAGGAGCGTCACGTGCAGTACCGTGACCGGCATGTATTCGCATAACGAAAAGTCGCTTTTGATATGCGTCATAAGAAAACGTCAGCTCGGCGACTTCAATAAGATACTTAAAAAATACCCGGATACGTTCGCGTACGTAATCGACGCGCGTGAGGTGTTCGGCGAAGGTTTCGACAGATAAACGATAAGGAGATAATATAATGAAAGAATTCAAAGCTCAATCTAAAAAACTGCTCGATCTCGTGATCAATTCCATTTACGTCAATCGCGAGATATTTTTGCGCGAGCTTATTTCAAACGCGTCCGACGCGCTCGATAAGCGCAGGTTCATGTCGCTCACCGACAGTGCGCTTGCCGCCGATTTCGCCATCGACATAAAAGCCGACAAAACGGAGCGTACGCTTACGATCTCGGACAACGGCGTGGGTATGACGGATAAAGAACTCGAGGACAATCTCGGCGTGATAGCCGCGAGCGGCACGGAAGAGTTCAAAAAAGCGCAGAAAGGAAAGCCCGACGAAAATCTGATCGGGCAGTTCGGCGTGGGATTTTACTCTGCGTTCATGGTCGCCGAGAGAGTGACGGTTATCACGAAGAAGGCCGGGACGGACAAGGCGTTCAAGTGGACGTCGGACGGAGTGGAAGGTTTCGATATCGAGCCGTGCGAACGCGACGGCGCCGGTACGGACGTTATCGTCAAGCTCAAAGTCGACGGGGACGACGACAGGTATTCGGAGTATCTCGAAAATTACAAGATTTCGTCGCTCGTAAAGAAGTATTCCGATTATATCAGGTATCCGATACGTATGGCGGTGGAAACGCCGGTAGACGGCGGCGGAAAAGCCGAGGAGATAAAAACGCTCAATTCGATGACGCCGGTGTGGAAAAAGCAAAAGTCCGAGCTCGGCAAGACCGAACTCGACGATTTTTACAAACATTCGTATCATGATTATCGCGACCCGATAATGCACATACAAATGCGCGTCGAAGGCGCTGTCGACTATACTGCGCTGCTGTTTGTGCCGAGCGAACCTGCGTACGATTATTACACCAAGGATTATAAACGCGGACTGTCGCTTTACTGCAACGGCGTACTCATCATGGACTGCTGCGAAAAGCTCGTGCCGGAATATCTCGGTTTCGTGCGCGGAGTCGTAGATACGCCCGATCTTGCGCTCAACATTTCGCGCGAAACATTGCAGCACGACCGCAGGCTGACGGCGATAGCGAGCGGGCTGGAAAAGAAAATATTGTCCGAGTTCGAAAAACTGCTCAAAAACGACCGCGAAAAGTACGAGAAGATATTCGCGCAGTTCGGCAAGGCGATCAAGTTCGGAGCGTATAACAATTTCGGCGCGGACAAGGATAAGATAAAAGATCTGCTGCTTTATTATTCGGACGCGAGATCCAAGCTCGTTACGTACAAGGAATACACCGACGGTATGGATAAAGCCGCGCCCATACTTTACGCGTGCGGCGAGACGCAGGAAAAGATCGCCATGCTGCCGCAGATCGAGGGCGCAAGAGAAAAAGGAAATGACGTTCTGTACTTCGTCGATCCCGTCGACGAGTTTATAGCGCGCATGCTCGAGGACTACGACGGACATAAGTTCGAAAATATCGCGTCCGGCGACGACGGCAAAAATATAGAAAAGAGCGGACACAAAGAACTTTTAGAGCGCATGGAAAAATTGCTCAAATGTAAAGCCGCTGTAACCGCGACGGACAAGCTCAAATCGTACCCGGTATGTCTTGCGGCAAAGGGCGACGTGTCGCTCGAAATGGAACGTATAATGGACGCTATGGGCGGCGGCGTCAAAGCCGAGCGCGTTTTGCAGGTCAATCTCGACCACCCGGTGGTCAAGAATATGGAAAACATGCCCGACGATAAATTCGCCGATACCGTGACGGTGCTGTACAACGAGGCGCTGATCGCCGAGGGATACAAGACCGAACCCGAGTTTTTGCAGGCGGTCAACCGCTTGCTCGCCGGCGGCACGCCCGAAAAGAGCAAGCCGAAAGCGGCGCCCAAGGCAAAAGCAAAAGCAAAGGCAGAGCCTGCCGAAGATGAAAAACAAGACAAGTAAAGTAGTAGTCATATCCGGTACGTCGAGCGGGATCGGCAAAGCGCTTGCCGAGCTGTATCGTCGCGACGGACATACGGTTATAGGCTTATCGAGAAGCGCACAGCCGCCCGATATAGCCGTCGACGTTACCGATCATGCCGCGGTAGAGCAAGCGATAGGCGAAGTGTACGAAAGATACGGCAGGATCGACACCGTAATAGCCAATGCCGGCGGCGGACTGTCGGGCGCGACAGAACTGTTGCCGCAAAACGAAGTGCGGGCGCAAACGGAACTCAATTTTTTGGGCGCGCTCAATCTTGTTAAATGTGCGCTCGGCGGCATGAAACAAGGTAGCAACGTCGTATTCATTTCATCGGCGTGCGCGCTGTTCGCCCTGCCGTTCCGCGCAATGTACTGTTCGAGCAAAGCGGCGGTCAACATGGCGGCGTTCGGACTGTATATGGAACTTAAAAGTTGCGGTATACGCGTCAGTTCTATATGCCCCGGCGATATAAAAACAAACTTTACGGCAAACAGAGTCAAGTATTCGGACGGCGGCGCGAGATACGGCGAAGCGCCTAAAAAGTCCGCAGACAAGATCGACGGCAGGGAACATAAGCGAATGAGCTTGGATACCGCCGCAAGAAAGATATACAAATATTCCGACAAATGCAAAAAGCCTTTGTACATAGTCGGATTCAAGTACAAAGTTCTCAACTTCCTTCGGCACATACTGCCGCAAAAACTCTTTCTCGACCTTACGGCAAAATTGTTTGCATAAATATTATGATCAAGATCGAAAACGATATTTTTTATATGTCTGCCGGCGAAACGTGCTACGTACTGAAAAACGTCGGCGGAAAACTCAAACACGTTTATTTCGGAAAACGCGTCGAGCCGGAAGATGATTTGTCTGCGCTCGGCGGAACGTACGGCGACGAGTTCGAGTGCGCGACGCTCGGCGGCAAGCCGACCGACTTCGTGTTGGATTCCGCCGAAGTGCTTGCGAAAAAGCCGAGCGGCGATCTTATGCTTTCGGGCGGTAAAACGTTGAAAATCGTACTTCGCGATAAGAAGAACGCGCTCAAGGCGGAAATACTGTATACGCCGTATTCGCGCGGCGGGTTTTCGAGAAGTACGATCGTATACAACGAGAGCGCATCGCAATTATCGCTCGGTATGATGACGCAATCGATAGTGCAGATCGGTTCGCCCGTAAAAACCGAGTTCGATGGATTCAAGGTCACGGGAATAGCGGATTGCAACGATCGGGTAGGCGAAGCGTACGGGTTTTTATGTCCGTATCTCGACGGCAAGATCGAATTACGCGACGGTTATGCGCTGTGCGAGCAAAATGCGGGAAAACTTGCGCCCGGCAAGAATTTCCGTTCCGCGGAAATGCTCGCCGTGTATTCCGATCACGGGTTCGGCGGCATGTCGCGTGTGTTTCACGACATATTGCGCGAGTGCTTGGGTTACGAGTATCAAAGCACGCGCCGCAGTCAGACTGCGCTGTTCCTTCCGTCTATGCCGTGCGAAAAAGTCAAGGCTGCCGCCGCAAATGCGTACGAACTCGGTTGCGACGTCATGGCGGTTGATTTCGGTGAGTACGAAGAGCGCGAGATCGCACAGATCGCCGAGGCTTGCAGGGCGGTCGGGATCAGCCCGGGACTCCGTGTAAATACCGACGGCATCAAAAAACCGAGCGCGGCTTGCGTGGCGGAATGCAAACCGCTCGGTACCGGATATTTTATAGACAAGACTGACGAAAACGCCGCGTCATCGCTTATGACGGCGGTGGAGCGCGTTGTTCGCGAAAACGGGATCAGATATGTATTGACGGAATTTGCGGGTTCGCCGAAAGAAAAAGCGCTTGCCGCGGCTGTATATCGCATGTGCGCGTCGCTCAGAGCGGACATGCCCGAAGTTTGCATCGAATGGGGCAATACGATCGACCCGATAGGTAAAAATATTTCGCTGTGTTTTCCGCCGTGCGTGCTGCGTGCCGTGGTGCGCCCGTCGAAACGAAATTTAAAACAGGCTTTCGATCGTGCGACGTTCGGCGCGCTCGCGTACGAGTTCGATCCGGCATCTGTGTCCGACGATATAAAACGCGCGGTGCGCGCGCAGATATTTTCGTATCAGGACGACGCGCCCATAGTAATGAACGGCGATCTGTATTTGCTGAACGGCGACGGATTCAATAAAATGTCGGTAACAAAGGACAAATCGAAAGCGTATGCTGTTTGCACGACACGAGCCGCAGGCGGCAGGGTAAGGCTTTACGGTTTGGACGAACATAATCTGTATCACGTCCGCGAAAAGAACAAAACGTTTTCCGGTGCGGCGCTCATGTATTACGGCATAGACGTCCCCGCATCGGAAGAACAAAGCACCGTTGCATTCCATATCCGTCAGGTCGCCGATTACGAATAATCCGTCGTGACGTTTGCGACAGAGCAATAAATAAAGTAACGGCAGACGGTCTGCCTGCCCTACGAATTGCACAATGTAACGCTTTGTTATAGATAAAGAAAATTACGGTTGACATCATAACGCATATCCATTTTATTGTAAAGCAATTATAAACTCGCCCTTCGTAGGGAGCTTTAGATCTCCTTGCGCTCCGCATGTTGTAAAACCGTAATTCATAGAGTGGCAGGCAAGAATTTGACCACCATACGAATTACACAATGTAAATGTTTATTACATGACATATAAATTATCGCAAATCAAAAAGCGCAACGAAATCATCGTCGCGCTTTTTGTGTTCTTGAAATTTATTTTATCGTTCTATTTAATAAACGCCGAAAATGCTTTATGCGCCGAGTATACGTCCGCTTTGGACACAAGCTCGTACGGTGCGTGCATGGAGAGAACGGGTACGCCCATATCGACGGTATCGATGTTGTTTTTGGCGATGTACTTGGCAACGGTGCCGCCGCCGCCGAGATCGACTCTGCCGAGTTCGCCGGTCTGCCAGATAACGCCTGCTTTATTGAACACGCCGCGAAGGTATCCGACATATTCCGCCGATGCGTCGTTCGAGCCGGACTTGCCGCGCGCGCCGGTGAATTTGTTCATGGTAACGCCGTATCCGACGAGTCCCACGTTGTTCTCTTCGAACGCCGATGCGAAGTCGGGATCGTACGCCGCCGTAACGTCTGCGGATAAGCACATCGATTTTTCGCGAAGTACGGCGGGGTTTACACCGTAGCTCTTGGCTATTTCGTTGAGAAGATCGTCGATTATGACGCACTGCATGCCGGTATTGCCTTCCGAACCGATCTCTTCCTTATCGGCGAGAATGGTAAGAACGGTCTTATCGGTCTCGGTCTCGAGCGTAGCCGTGATCTCGGGGTAAGCGCACACGCTGTCGTCGTGTCCGTATGCGGCAAGCAGCGAACGGTCGAGTCCTACGTCTCGCGCTTTGACGGCGGGAACGGCTTGGATCTCTGCGCTTAAAAAGTCCTCTTCGATCATACCGTACTTTTCGTTGAGCAACTTGAGCACGCCGAGCTTGACGGCGTTTTTGTCCTCGCCGGCGACCGGCATGCCGCCGACAAGAATATTAAGATTTTCCGCCTCGAAACCTTCGCCGATCGTCTTTTTGTTCAGGTCTTGCGAAAGGTGGGGTAAAAGATCGGTTATGTAGAAAACAGGATCGGTCTCGTCCTCGCCGATATTCACGGCGACTGTTTTTCCGGAAGAAAGAACTACTACGCCGTGAAGCGCCAGCGGAATGGTGAGCCACTGGTATTTTTTTATCCCGCCGTAGTAATGCGTTTTGAGATACGCCATGTTCGATTTTTCGTAGAGCGGCACCTGTTTGAGATCGAGTCTCGGACTGTCTACATGCGCGACGAGTATGCGCACGCCGGTCTTTGCAATGTCCGCCGTGCCCGCACGTAAAAGGAACAGACTTTTGCCGCGGTTATTGTAGTAAAGCTTTGCGCCTTTGTCTATCTTTGCGCCGAGCGTGTAAGGCTTATAACCGGCTTTTTCTACCATCGCGACGGTTTCGGCGACGCATTCGCGTTCGGTCTTGCCGCAGTCGAGAAACTTTTTGTAGCCTTCGCAGTAGTCGAAAATGCGCTTGCGCTCTTTCTCGTCGGCGGAAGCATATACGTTTTGTTTTTTGTACGTGAGTTCCATAGTATCGTTTCTCCTATATTATTTTTTATAATAATCATTATAAACTTTATGTCGAAAAAAAGCAATCGAATGAATATACGCAAACGGAAAAGCAATGAAAGAATCGACGCGTACGGATATCTATATATGGAATATTGTAAAGTAATAACGGAAAGATGTTCGTAGGGAGCGACGCCACCGGCGCTCCGCTTATGGCGAGACAATAATCCGAGAAACGGCAGGCAAGGGTCTGCCTGCCCTACGAAGTACGCAACAAAATTGCTTTGCATAATAATAACGACAGATCATCGTCCATTGTGTCATTTCGAGCTTGTCGAGAAATCTAATAGAATAAAGAGAGAACCTAATATATTTATTCATACATATCGTTTTGTAAATAAGATTTCTCCGCTCCGTTTACGCTGCGGTCGAAATGACAAAATTGGAAATGCACAACACCATTCGTAGGGAGCGCAGACCCTTGCGCTCCGCTTGTGGCAAAGCAATAAATCGTGAAGTGGCGGTTAAGGTTCTGACCGCCCTACGAAGTACACAACAAAAATGCTTTACGATACCAAACGGAACGCCGTGGCGTCGTTCCATATAAATTGCATAACATGAATGCTTTACGATGTGTAAAGAAATTATGATGGATCGTAGCGTGATTCTCCATAGATAATATATGAAATATTTTATAAACCTTTGTAAAATGGCGTGTCAAATATTTGCGTATTCTGTCCGATTGTGTTATATTATGAGAGTGCTTTTTCAATTCACATCGGCACGCGGAGCAGACATGAACAAAGACTTGCAAAGCATAGTTCTCACGGAAGAACAAATAGCGCAAAAAGTTAAAGACGCAGCCAAGTGGCTTGACGAGCGTTATGCGGGAAAGAAACCGCTCGCCGTCAGCGTGCTTAAAGGCAGCGTCATGTTTTTTTGCGATCTTGTCCGCGCCATGAAAACGCCGGTGCAGATCGACTTTATGACCGTATCGTCGTACGGCGCAAACTCCGAGTCGTCGGGCATGCCGAAGATCGTCATGGATCTTGCGGCGTCGGTAAAAGACAGGGACGTTTTGTTGGTCGAAGATATAGTCGATTCCGGCTACACGCTTTTGCGTATGAAAAAACTTCTCACCGACAGAGGCGCAAAATCGTTTACCACCGTTGCGCTTTTCGACAAACCGTCGCGCAGGCAGGTGGATATTAAAGCCGATTACGCATGTTTCGAAATAGGCGACGAGTTTATTGTCGGTTACGGATTGGACTACGCACAGCAATACAGAAATTTGCCGTATGTCGGCATACTCAAACGCGAGATTTACGAAAAGTAATTTCTCGCTTTTTAATGTTAAAGTAAACTTTTTTCGCTTGCTTCTTCGCTTTTTAGTGTCCACTGACCGAGAATATCGGTTAAATAAAAATAATAGAAGGAGAGTCTATGGAAACAGAAGACAAGACTGTTGAAACGCCCGAAGAAGTCGACGTTCAACAAACCGACGTCAATGCCGATGCTGTGTCAGCGCAGCCGGACGGCACTGCGGTCGCACAGAAACCGTACAAGGGTTTTGCGGGGAAACTCGACAAGTTTTTCGGAATTCGTCAGAAAAAGTCAAGTATATCCACCGAAATATTTGCGGGTATAACCACGTTCCTTGCTATGTGTTACATTTTGACGGTTAACCCTACTCAGATTTTGCAAGATCCGAACGTAGCGGGATTGTGGCCGTCGGTGTTTATTGCGACTGCGCTCGGTGCGCTTATCGGTACGTTGCTTATGGCTTTGTTTGCAAGAATGCCACTTGCTCAAGCCCCGGGAATGGGATTGAATGCGGCGCTCGGCGGTATTATCGGTGGTGGCACAATGGCTTCCGGCAAGATGTCGTTTGGCGCTGCAATGTTACTTGTTTTAATCAGCGGTGTTATATTCCTTATACTTACAGTTGTTCCGTGCGGTAGAGATAAGGAAACGGGCAGACTTATCGGGATTCGCGAAAAGATATTCACTGCTATACCGGCCGGACTACGTGTTGCTATTCCTGTTGGCATAGGTTTATTTATTGCGTTTATCGGATTCCAAAATTCCGGACTTATCGTAACAAACGGATTTACTCAAGTGGATCTTGTTGATTTTACCAACTGGGGTAGCCAACTTTCTCAATGGGGGGCTGTAGATGCTGCGGAAGGCGCATGGCTCGGGTTTTTGGCTAATAGTATGCCTGCTGCAAAGACAGCTCTTGTTGCGCTCGTTTCATTGATCTCGATTGCAATTCTTGCCCATTTTAAAGTAAAGGGTGCGGTTATAATCGGTATACTTGTAGCAACGTTATTTGGTATGTGCTTTGGTAATGGCGTAGTCGTTAATTATGATATCATTGCCGGAAATAGTGGTGGTATTACTTGGAAATTCTGGGAAAACTTTAAAAACTTCTTCTCGTTTGATACCAATAATGGTGGTGTTTTCGGTGCTGCATTCCATGGCATCGATTTTAACGGTGCAACGGCAATGTTCTGTATAGTAACTATATTGTCGTTCTGTATGATCGATATGTTCGATACGATGGGTACTGTTCTCGGTTGTTGTGCGAGAGCTAATCTGCTCGACGACAAGGGGAAACCGATTAACTTTAATAAAATGATGATTTCCGATGCTGTTGCGACATGCACCGGCGCCATACTCGGTACTTCTACCGTTACGACTTTCGTTGAGTCGGGTACGGGTGTGGCTGCAGGCGGCAGAACAGGTTTGACTGCTCTTACAACATCGTTGTTGTTCTTGCTATCTATTTTCTTACTGCCGATATTTGCATTTATTCCTTCTTCTGCGGCTGCTGGCGCGTTAATATACGTTGGCGTTTTAATGATGAGCCAGGTCAAAAATATAGACTTCCATGATCTTCGTGTAGCAGTTCCCGCATTCCTTACTATCATTCTCATGCCGCTTACATATTCGATAACCGATGGTATCGGTATCGGCATGATATCGTATGTGATCATCAATATTATTTGTTATGTTGTTGACGTAATTAAATATGCGGTTGCCAAAAATAAAGGCGGCGAAGCCGTTGCAAAACCGAAGTGGCCGGTATCCGTAGTTTTGGGTATCATCACCATATTCTTCCTGCTTTACTTCTTCTTGCCGGCATAATAATCAGCCTCAATCTTCGAGTGAAAAACTCGGTTTGAATACGCGCGAGGGCGTCCGTCGGTCAGACGGGCGCCTTTGTGTATTCGGAATAAATCGTGATCGCATGTGTGATGCGCGGCGCGCGTTCGGGCGCGTACACGGCGTGCGATAATCCGAGAGCGCGAAAAGAACGCCGAGGGTTGCTCGAAAAATTTATGCGTACACAGACAGATCGGGATTTTTAAACAGTCTGCCGAGATAGGCAATAACGAGACCGCTGTGTATGTCGGACGGCGGTATGTCGGTGCCGACCATTGTCGACAGCCGATCGGGCAGATCGAAAGCCTGTGCGATCGCATACGAAATCTCGCGCATGACCGACTTGGGTTTCAGTCCGCGAATATCCGCTATGGCGCGATATATCTCGCAAAAACCGGTACACATTTCCGTGCCGTGCAAAATGACGGCGTCGATAAGACAACGCGAGCCTTTAAGATCGGCGCGTACTCCGCATTTTAACACGAGCCGTTCGGCGGTGAGACGGAATGACGGATCGGAAACCGTCGACAATAAATCGTTTGAAATCAAGATATTTTCCATATCTACCATTTTAAACGTAAAACAGACAATATGCAACAAAATCCGCGCGAAATCGTTGTAGTATTTTTATGCCTTTTTTTCGGATTTTGTAGAAAATTTTGACATAAAAATTTTTTTGCCGTAATCGAGAGGCAAATCGTATATATGATAAGGCAATAGACCGATCGAAAAAATACCGGTCCGTAAAACGACGGTAACGGTGTGACAATACGGTTTCGATATTATCGACTTTTATTTTCGCAGCGTGCAAAAAGGTTGTTGTATTTTGTCGACGGGCGATCGCGATATTTAAAAAGTATGTGCTTTTTATACGCGTATGGCGAGCGATTTTATGGTGTTTAAACAGTTGACACGAAAGATAAATTGCTGTATAATATTCAATGCACTGTTATATGCAAGCGTTTGTACCTGCCCCGGACAACCGCGGACGTAACGCATAAGCGCGGCGGCGTGAAACGTTTGCGCTTGAATAATTTTTACGAGGTTGTTTTCGATGAAAACATTGATGGCAAAAAAGATCGATTCCCGTTCCGCCGATTACAAGATCGGGGACAAGGAATACAAGCGTAATTGGTACGTTGTAGACGCTGCCGGCGTTCCGCTCGGCAGGCTTGCGAGCCGTGTCGCGGCGATACTCAAAGGCAAGACCAAACCCGAGTACACGCCTAACGTCGACGTCGGCGATTTCGTTATCGTCGTAAATACGGACAAGGTCGCGCTCACCGGCAACAAGGCGGACAAAAAGCTTCGCACGTATCATACCGGATATATGGGCGGACTCAAGCAGGAAAAATATTCGCATTTTCTCAAAGAGAATTCGGACAAGGCGGTGCAAAAAGCCGTTAAGGGCATGCTCCCCAAAAACACGCTCGGCAGGGCTATGATCAAAAAGCTCAAGCTGTTCAAGGGCGCGGAGCATAATCACGAGGCGCAAAACCCGCAACCGCTAGTCATCGAGTGCAATAAGGAAACGAGGTAATAGGCTATGGCAGCTAAATCTTCCGCTAAAAAGAAAGTTCAATATTGGGGCACGGGCAGACGCAAAAAGGCTATTGCGCGCGTGCGTATCCTTGCGGGCGGCACCGGTAAGATAACCGTCAACAAGCGCACGCTCGACGATTATTTCCCGCTCGACACGCTCAAACTCATCGTCAATCAGCCGTTTGCGGAAACCGATACCGCCGGCAAGTTCGACGTTATAGTCAACGTTTGCGGCGGCGGCTATACCGGTCAGGCGGGCGCTATCCGTCACGGTATCTCCCGCGCGCTTTGCAATATCGACGAGACGTATCGTCCCGCGCTCAAAAAGGCGGGATTCCTGACGCGCGATCCCAGAATGAAAGAGCGCAAGAAGTACGGTCTCAAAAAGGCGCGTAAAGCTCCGCAGTTCTCCAAGCGTTAATCGATGTCCACCGTTCTCGGCGAAGGCAAACTTCTCGACGAAAAGGGCGAACTTTGCGAGAGCGGTTATGCCTTGTCGCAGGTCAAATCGTACAGCCGCGCCGATATCAAACGCAAAAAACTGCGCATAAAAGAATGGGACTACTATTATTTCGGCGACGACGATTACGCGATAGCGCTTACCGTTGCGGACAACTCGTATATGTCGCTCGGTTCGGTGTCCCTGCTCGATTTCAAACATTTAAAGTATAAGACCGTAAGTAAGATCGGTCTGTTGCCCAAGGGCAAGCTCAAAATGCCGAGTTCGTGTTCCGAGGGCAATGTCGAGTTTGAAAAGGGCGGCGTTAAAATAGAGTTTAAAATCGACGAGCGCGGCAAAAGAACGCTTATGTGCGAGTATAAAAAGTTCGACGGCAAAAAGAATTTCGCTTGCGAAGTGGAACTCGAGCCGGCAAGCGGCGACAATATTACCGTTGCGATCCCGTTCGAGAAAAAGCGCACATTTTATTACAATACAAAGATAAACTGTCTCAAAGGCGTCGGATGGTTCTCGGTAGGCGATAATCGGCACGAGTTCGATAACGGGATAGGCGGTCTCGATTGGGGCAGGGGCGTGTGGCCGTACAGCAATACTTGGTATTGGTCGTCGCTGTCCTGCGAAGCGGAAGGCAAACCGTTCGGGCTGAATCTCGGCTACGGGTTCGGAAAGCCGACCGCGAGCGAGAACGTCATATTCTGGGACGGTAAGGCGAACAAGATAGACGACGTCAAGTTCGATATCCCGTATACGAAGGGCGCGCCCGATTACTTAAAGCCTTGGAAGATAACCGACGACAAACAGCGACTCGAACTTATCTTTTACCCGATGATCGACAGGCGCGATAAGATGAAAGTTTTAATGCTGTCGACCGATCAACATCAGGTGTTCGGAAAGTTTTACGGCAAGGCGGTACTCGACGACGGCACGATAATAACCGTGACCGACAAAACCGGATTCGCCGAGCGTGTTGTCAATAAGTGTTAAGCGCGACACAATATCGTCAGTGTTGTAAAAAAGCTTTATGATGTCGGTATCGGGAATTTTAACAAAGTTAAAGCATTCTCGATAAAAATTTAAACGGTCGATATAAAATCGATAAACAAAAAACAAAATAAACCGCCGGCATAATAATGCGCGGCGGATCGAGGAGAGATGGCTGAGCGGCTGAAGGTACCCGCTTGGAAAGCGGGCGTACTGTAACAGGTACCGCGGGTTCGAACCCCGCTCTCTCCGCCAGAAGCAACCGCTTACGAACCCCGAAAAGAATTGAATATCATTTCTTGCATGGAGTTCCGATTTTAGCGGTGTATGACAGATAAGCGTCATACAAATAAAGACAGTCCGATATGGGCTGTTTTTTGTATTAAAAGATTTCATAAATATTCCCCCAGCAAAATATTTGACAATTATCAACCTATATGCTATTATTACATTAGACAAAATAATAGCTCCACAGAGTGGAAGCAAAAAAATACCCTAATGGCGTAGAGTTTGATGAAAATGGTTTTGCAAGATTTGAAGAATATTCAGTAAAATCAGTAAAATTTGAATTTCCATCAG
>CAJUQF010000015.1:0-5235 GCA_910588315.1 uncultured Christensenellaceae bacterium
ACAACATATTCTGCGGCGTTTTTGCGGTTAGCGTCTTCGTTGGCGAACTTATCCATATCGTCGAGAAGAATAATCGCCGGTGCGTTTTTTACAGCCTCGTCAAACGTCTTTTTGATTTCATCGACGAATTCCCCGTCGCCTTTGTTCTTACGACATATAAAAGCCTTTCTACCGCTTTCTTTAATAAAACAGTTCGCCATAAGTGTTTTGCCTACGCCAGGCTCACCGTCAAGAAGAAGACCGCCCGCAAGTACCGCACCGAGTGCCTTATATTTTTCTCTATTTTTGATGACGTCGCAAAGCCGCATCAGTTCCGATTTAATGTCTTTATAGCCTATGATTTTATCAAATTCGCCCACTCGATTTCACCTCTTGTTCGTAACTCTGTATGCACGGCAACGCACTCATCGGCGTTTACGGTTTTCTTTAATAATTCTATATCTTCTGCCGAAGCATGTCCGCTTGTGTGTAAGTCGATAATTTCTATTCCCAAATCTTTTACGCCGCCCAAAAACGCCTTCATATCATCACGTTCTTTATAGCCGTTCCATATAGAATAAATCAAAACAGCACCCGACAAATCCATTTTGTCTGCAAGTTTTTTCATATAATCGAGCATAGACGGACGAACGATCATAACGAAATTTTTGTTTTTCGGTATTTGCCGCAATCCGCGCTTATGTTCAAACTCAAAAAACATATCTTTGCGTTTACCGCGCAAAACTCTCGGCGTAAAGGCATAAACGTCGGGGAACACGTCGGGATGGGGAATTTTTCCACCCGCCGCCGACGTGATTAGGGCAACATAGTTATCCTCATACAAAATTCTGTTGCTCCGCTTGGCGGCTCGGTACACGCTTACCAGCCTGTCTACATTCGTTCCCGATTGCAACACAAATACAGGTTTTTCGGTTTTGCGCATAATCTCGACAAGTTGGTTTTCAAGCTCGCTTTCCGAAATGCATGGCTTGTCGCTACCGATATTCGTGCCCTCGCAAATCAGCGTATCGACCTTTTTCGGTAACCGCGAAAGCAAATTTGTCTTATCTTTTCTGCCGTGAAAACGAAAGTCGCCTGTGTATAAAATGCTTTTGCCGCCAGCCTCAAACAGTAACATAAAACTATCGAATGCCGAATGATCGCATAGATACGGCGTTATCTTTATACCGCCTACCGTAAACGACTTGCCGTTCTTGTAAGTAGTGATGTTATTCGCTAATTTTTTGCTGCGATATTCGCACATAGCCTTAACAATGCGGTATGCGCCGCTTCCAATATAAACGGGGCAATCCTTTTTATATTCGATAAACCCTGCGTGGTCGGCGTGGTAATGAGATACGACTACCGCGTTATAGTGCGTTTCGAGTACCCGCTTTTCTATTTCGCTAAATTCGTCATCGCCGTCCAAAGCCTTGCCGAGTTCAACCAAAATTTTGGTTTCGCCATAAGAAATCTCAATCAGGTTTTCGCCGATTTTATCTTGTCCGCGCAGGATAGTATAATTGAGTGTCGGCGATTGTTTTTGCGCATTATGTTTTTTCGTAAATACGCTAACGTAGTGTTCGTCGCGGCAAAGCTCGAAATCTTTTATTTCAAACAGTTCGATAATCTCTTGTAAGTCAAACTCATCCAAACACTCGTCCGCAAAAATGCGGTGCTTGTTTTTGTTTGTATCGTATAACACTCTGCCGCGCGGATAGTAATAGCAGTCGTGCGGTTCGCCGTTCGAGCGCACGTCGTCCCATTTGTCGTAATGCGAATATGGGTAATCGATAAACCCCAAAGCGTGTGCGCTGTTTACCGAATAAGTCTTTTTTATTTCGTAAAAATCCCAACCGCCTTCATAAGTGTTCGGCACAGCCCAAAATATTCCTACGTTAATCATATTTCGTCGTCTCCGATAATGCCTTTTTCTTCAACCGTTTCAAATTGTTTTTTGCCACTCTGTTGCCGTAACTCTCCGCCTCTTTATAATATTCCACGGCTTTTTCGATATCTTTTTCCGTTCCGTATCCGTTTTCAAAACACCAACCTAAGTTGTTTAAGGCATTCTTGGAGTTCAAATCGGCGGCTTTTTTCGTCCAATAAAAGGCTTTTTCATAATCTTTTTTTGAATATTTACTTGGAAAATATGTCACACCAAGATTTAAACAAGCCGTAGGGTTTGACTTTTCGGCATATTCTTCCCAAATGGCAAACGCTTTTTTAGGGTTTTTCTCCGTGCCGATTCCTTTATTATAACAATATGCCAACGATATAGCTGCCTTTGCGGTAAATTCGTTCGAACAATCGATTTCCGCCAATGCTTCAAGCATTTGAAAGGCTTTTTTGCCGTCTTTGCTTTTACCACGCGCACGCAAATAGCAATGTGCCAACAGCCAAAGAGCATCTCCCATGTATTCGCTTTTATATTCTGCTGCCCGATTATACCAATAAATGGCTTTTTTGAAGTTTCGTGGCAAATTCAACTTTTCACATCCAAAAGAGTAATAATCCGCCAACGCCCACATCTCGTCAAGATCTCCGTTTTGCGCCAGTCGAACAGATTGCCGCATTTGCTCACGAATTTCTTGTGCCGTATAACTCCTCAAGTCTTTGCAATCCAATTTAGGCGGATACAATTCCTGATCGCCGCTCTCAAAATCTTCCTTCATTTCCCGAATCCATTGTAATTCTTTCACTGTTTTCACATCACAAAATTTTAACTACGGCGCAATAGGGTATAACTCACGCCGCGCATTATATATAAAAAACATATTTTTGTCAAAAAGTCAAGCGTTTTATGCAATATTTTTATTTTTCTATTGTTATTCCATATTGTAAATAATTTTTGAAAGGCGGTATAAGCCGCCTTTATCGTTAATTTATTTAATTGTGAATAGTTTTTCGCTACTACTGACTTTGCAAGCATTACTAAAATTTGCGGAGGGGGCTATTGTAAGCAGATTTATACCTTTACCCGTGAAAGGTTTTACAGCTTCTGACTCCCTTTCGTCTATTATGTAGTCAGGGGCAAGCACGGTTAACTCTACTTCCGCCTCTTTAATCTGTCGTATATTGAATTTGTCTCCGAGCTTTTTGGAAAGTGCAAATGCAAGCTCGTCATTATGCTCCATAACCGCTTTGAAGTATGCGCCATATGTTGCTATCTCAAACATTGCACGAAGAAGCATATCTCTTGCGGGAGTGACTATTACGCCGTCTTTCCTGAACGCTTTTAACTCTATAAGGTTGAAGGTAAGTTTGCCTTGCCTTTCCCTATAATTTATAAGATCAACGGGAACCTCTCTCTTTTTCCGTATCAATTCCACCTCGTAACCGAGTGGCATCCCGAGTTCGTCCACGTAATGCTTTCCATTGCGGAATAGATTACGCTGAATATAAGTTTCTTTTGAGATGACTTCGCATTGATACGACTTGTAATTCTTTCCGTATTTCTTCGTTCTGTCATCATCGTCAATTAGGAACTCACTTTGGTCTCTAAATAGACATTCTTGTACGACAAGTCCTTCGCCGCATCTGATTTTCAAAAATGCTTGCAAGAGATCTGTTGTTTCCATTTCGGATTTAAAAGTCTTTTCTGCGACTTGCTCAACATAATACTTGGCAAGATATTCTCTGCAACCGGTAGGCACGTCGTGAAAATACCTATACCACTTATAAATGTCTTTTTTAATCATCTCGTCAATCTTTATGTCAATCGCATATTTAGTAGCGTTTCCAAGCATTTTACCGTTAGCTCCTTATAAAATAACTTGCGTTTTTAATATCCGTTGTTTTTTCGCCTACCCAAGTGGGAATTGGGTTCTTATATCCTAAAACATATTTGAACAAATATCCGAAGCAAGCACCCAAACACCGCTTATCCGTCTTTGACATAGGCTTACAAAATAGTTCGTCGCCGACGCTTTGCCTGTATTTTATGAATGTAAAAATAGGCGGAATTTCCAAAATATCATTGTTGAATTTTATGTGCGAATACAATTCTTCATCGTCAAGACTTTCGTAAAACGCCTTAAAATACTCCGTATCGCAAAAACTTATTGTCCCTTTATAAAGTGATGTAAAATCTTCTATAATAAACTTATCTTTCATAGCAGTATTAAAATACAATATTGCAATAGGTTTGTCAAACATTTTTTCAATAAAATGGATAATTCATATTGTAATTCCGTCCCAAAATATGCTTTTTTAAATTTGGCAAAAGTTATAAGAGTATCCATAAAAAATAATATAAAAACAGCGATTGTATTAATTCGTAACCGCTGTTCCGCAGTCATTGTAGGTTTATATCTTCGGCACAACCTTTTACATAGCGTTTATGTATCAACTCTTCATTTATATACCGCTTCATTTTTGCAATTTTCGTATTCCGTCTTTTTCAACGTCTAACCATATACAGTTTATCGGTTTAATCGATAAATGACAAAATTCTCTCTATGATTCGCTTTCCTATTCAAGAGCTGTTATGAAAGCGAAAGCCGAGACGCATCGGATATTTTATCGTCTTATGACACCATGCCGTACTATAAACCCAAATAGAAAATCTTTATTTTCATATAGCGTTATTCTTTTTATTATGATCTAAAACAGTCTATACCGATTTACCCGTCCGCCATACTGTCCGAAATATGTATTTTTACGGCGCGGTAGAATGTTTCGGAACAAAGAATTTTTCTTTATACCCGCCTTCGAGTTTCAAATAGAAAATCTTTTTATTTATGCCGCCGGCATAGCCCGCAAGACTGTTATTCGTCCCCACTACCCTATGACACGGCACTATAAGGTTTATATTGTTTTTACCCACAGCCGTTCCGACGGCTTGCGCGGACATTCTTTTCAGCCCGTGATTTTCGGCGATCTTCTCGGCGATCTCGTTATATGTAACGGTTGTTCCGTAATGGATCCCGTGCAGAATGTTCCACACTTCGATTTGAAACGGCGTGCCTATCATATGAATAGACGGTTCGAAATCGGGCTGTTTGCCTTGAAAATAAATATCGAGCCAATGTTTTAATTGCTTTATGATCGGCGTTTCTTTCGGCTCGTTTTCCCTATCCAAGCAATAGGCATATACTTTTCGTCCTTGAACCAGACACCGACGACGCCGGTATCGTCGGCGGCAAGCAGTATTTCGCCTACGGGCGAATTGTACATAGATGTATAGTGCATAATTTTCTCCCGGTATGTATTCCGTACAACGGTTTTTGTTTTCGGCTCAAATTACCGAGCGCG
>CAJUQF010000015.1:5245-31208 GCA_910588315.1 uncultured Christensenellaceae bacterium
AGTTTGCACGGTCTGAAACCGCTTTCGATCGCCGTATCGCCGTTCCGTAAATCCGTAATATCGTTGTTTTTGATTGACATGCGGCTGCAATTCGTAATATCATTAAAATACGGCGGAATAAAAGATAACATACGACTCGACAGTTACAGGCAATTCAAGGGGACTCAAATGAACAAGAAAAATCTATGGATCATAATAGTCGATTCCATAATCGGAATACTGCTAATACTTGCGCTTGCATTGTGCTTAAATCATTTGGAATGGTATTTGCAAGTCGCGGGATATTTATGCGTGATCGCTTTTACCGTCGGCGATATAATAGCGTTTGCACTGAATAAACAATCGTTTGTGCGTAGTCTGTTCTTATTCAACGTCGTCGCGTTAATCGTTATAGGCAGTTTGGCTGTAATGAACCTGTGCGGGATATTCGACAGCCTTTCCGATTTCGAAAAAGTAAAACAACTGATATTGGACAGCGGGAATTGGGGATATACCATTTACGCCGCTTTGACCGTGCTCAACGTCGTTATACTGCCGATACCGGCGGCGATGCTCATGCTCGCGGGGGTCGCGGTTTTCGGCGCCGTCAAAACCTTTATTATTTCCTACATAAGCGTAATGATAGGCTCTGTGATAGCGTTTATGATCGGACGGTTCGCCGGTAAAAAATTGGCAAACTGGTGTATCGGTGAGTCCAACGTCGAAAAGTATTCTAAACTTATCGGCAAAAAAGGCAACGCACTGTTTGTGATAATGCAACTGTTACCCTTCTTTCCCGACGATATTTTATGTATGGTCGCAGGTCTCACGGCGATGAGCTTTTTATTCTTTTCGATATCCATGCTTATAGTCAAACCCATTTATATCGCTGCTGTATGCTTTATGGGTACGGGCGAAGTAATCCCATTTTCCGGCTGGGGCATTCCCGTTTGGATAACTGTTTTCGTTGTGATAGCCGTCGCTTTCATACTGTATTGCAAATACCAAACAAAGATCGAAACCAAGCTCGCCCGATTATTCAGGCGGAAGAGCAAAGACGAATCAGCAGCCGACAGCGACGGCATAGACGAACAATGATTATCCGGCGTGTTCGATGAATATCTGCGTTTGATACTTCCATTGCAAGATACCCGTCAAAACTATCAAATGCACAACGAAATCGGGTGACCTACCGTATTCGCGCTTTACCGTTTCGATTGCTTCGGCGGTAACGCTTTTTCTGGTATCGTCAGTACAATCGACGCAAAGATATTTGCCTTTAGGCAAGTATTTTATGCCTTTTATATCTATATGTCGCGTACAAACCGCAAAAAGATTTGCCCGTCCGTTTTCTTCATATATCCCGGCAAGATCTTCGAATGTGAATTTTTCTCTGTCTTCGGCGTTCAACAGCTTATAAAAATTTCTGTGATAATCCCATAAATTCTCCAATGACGGAGCTTGCAGTTCTTCAGACAGCAGAATAGCGCGTTCCGGCAAAATTTTTATAACGCCGCCGACGTTTTCGTTTTTCCCCGCCGATTTGTTCTCATAAAATGTGCGGGCATTGATAATTTTCGTTTTGGCAAAGTTAAGCTCCGTTATCTTGTTATCGGCGCTTTGCTCGGCATGTTTCAGCAAGTCGATTATTTTGGACAGGTCGTCGTACTCCAAAACGTTTTTAATCTCATCGAGCGACAGGTCCATGACGCGCAGTGCACGAATTGTATTCAATCGCACGATCTCGCCTTGCGAATAATACCGATACTTTGTCCACTCGTCCGTCTTGCACGGCTTGACCAAACCGATACGGTCGTAATGGCGCAGCGTTTCCGTCGTCATACCCACAATTTCGGCAGTTTGACTTATCGTAAAAAATTTATCCATAAACGATTGTTATCCCCTTGACTTTTGTGTTACACAAATGTTTACACTTATTTTAGCATTGACCGATACGTATTGTCAAGCAATGATTTTCAAGGAGAACAAAATAATGAAAAGGATAATTTCGATTTTTACTGCGATCGCGACCGCCGCTTTTGTATTGACTGGCTGTTCCGACAGTCAAATTTTCACCGCAAAAAATTATCGTTTCGAAAGCGCAGACATAAAAAGCATAACGGTAAACGCGATCGACAGAGAGATAAACATAAATATCTCCTACGACGGCAACATCCGTATCAACTACCACGAAAGCGAAAAAGAATATTACGAAATAACGAATATCGACGGAGTACTTACGATCGCATATACCGACAACAAAAACTGGTCGGATTATATCGGAACAAAGCCCGACGCGAAATACCGCAAGATCGATATCGCGATACCCGATAACGTTATATCGAACTTGACCGCAACGACGACGAACGCGAGAATAGCGGTTAAAAACCTGACCGTAAAAAACGCCATGATGTTAACGTCTAACGGCGGCGATATTCTGGCGGATAAAATAAATATCGGCAGCGCCTTACAACTAAAAACCAAAAACGGTAATATTACGGGATCCGTCGTCGGCAGCATAGACGACTTCGTCATAAAATGCACCGTCAAAAAAGGAGAATGCAATCTACCGGCAAATAAACCTACCGGCAATAAAACGCTT
The DNA here is from genome assembly GCA_910588315.1 of uncultured Christensenellaceae bacterium. Taxonomy (GTDB): domain Bacteria; phylum Bacillota; class Clostridia; order Christensenellales; family Pumilibacteraceae; genus Anaerocaecibacter. The sequence goes on from CAJUQF010000015.1 coordinate 7,827, forward strand.
ACGGCGGATTGCAATAACGGCGATGTAAATATCGCATTCTCGAATATCGCCGATTTATTGTAAACTCCCGACCGAAATATATTGCTTTTTATGCGAACGGCTTGTATAATAAGAATATGAAAAACATTCCCGATCCTGCCGAAATATTTCCGAATGAATATAAAACGTCGTGCTTTATAAAGAACGTCGTCAAAGCGCCGAATGTGATTATAGGCGATTATACTTATTATGATGATAACGTTGCGGCGGCAGAATTCGAGAAAAACAATATCCTGTTCAATTATCCCGAGTTCGGCGATAAACTGATAATAGGAAAATTTTGCCAGATCGCGCAAAACGTTAAATTCATCATGGGACCCGCAAACCACAGACTGTCGAGCGTAACGACATATCCGTTCAATGTATTCGGCGGTTTATGGCAACAGAATACCCCGCCGCATTTGAGCCAGTTGCCGTTCAAAGGCGACACCGTCATAGGCAACGACGTTTGGATAGGACGCGAAAGCATAATCATGCCCGGCGTCAAGATCGGCGACGGTTGTATAATAGCCGCATATTCGATAGTTACAAAAGATATCGAACCGTACTGTGTCGTCGGCGGCAATCCGGCAAAGCTCATAAAAAAACGTTTCGACGACGAGCTTACAAAGCTGCTCTTGACAACCAGGTGGTGGGACTTCCCTCCCGAAAAGCTGGTCGAATTTTTACCCATATTGTGCGATCCCGATATCGAAAAAGTAAAACGCATCTTAAAAGCAAATATCGATTAAAAGTATTCCGTCCTATCATCGAAAACAAATACGGCAAAAAAACAACGATCCGATTAAGCGACCGTTGTTTTGTCATGATAATAAGGTAGCGTATTCGACGATCGTATCATTTTTATCTACCAAATAACAGGTTTATACCTGTTCACCGTCGTTTTTATCTTCCGTTTTATCGGCAACGGCAGTCGGTTTGAGCAACCACGCAACGAATATAAGTATAAAGCTCACACCGAGTACGGCGTGAAAAATACCGGACACCCCGGCAATCGCGCCGTTTGCTCCGCTCGGCGTTACGTAGTTTACAGCAGGCGACTTGGAAAGGACGTCGAACACGCCGCGAACGACAATCATAAGCCCCGTACCGAGTGTTCCGCACGCATATCCGACAAACGCGGCTTTAAAAAGTTTGCCGGAGCATTTTCCGAGCTTTTCCGTAACCAACCCGATAATCAGTACGAACGCTACGCCCAGTACGAGAAAGTGCGTGTGCGCAAGTCCGAGCGTCGTGTAAACGTTTACCACACCGTACGCTTTGGAAAATTCTCTGTAAAATACGCCGCACGCGATCCCGATCGCCAAAAATACAAGCGCAAATTTAATATATTTTTTCATGACCCGTCTCCTTTGTTTTCTATATTCTAACACAGTATCCTGTATATGTCAATGCATAACATGAAAGACAAACATAGCCCGCCGCAATACCGAACGACGCTTAATTTCGACCGAATAGCGGAATAATATTGCCACGACGTTTAAAACGGTTTATAATAACACGTATGCGATTCGGACAGGAGGTAAACCGAATTGAAACTGATAACCACCATCGATGCGCGCATAGACGACGAGCGTGTCGAAATATACGCACGAAAAGATTATCCCGTTATCGCCGAGATCAAGAAAATACTCGACGAAAAATCGGATATCATAGGGTTCCTTCACGACGGCAGCTTCAAAGTATTGGATATGCAAACGGTCAACAGTTTTTCCATTATCGGCGGTAAACTGTACGCAAAAACCGATACGGAGCAATACGATATCAAAAAGCGGTTATACGAAATAGAAGACATACTGCCCGCACAGTTTCAAAAAATCAGTCAAAGCTGTATCGTCAACCTGTCGCGCGTATTAAAATTCGAGCTGTTCTTTAACGGCAGTCTTGCGTGCAGATTCGTCAACGATATAGAATACGTGTCGAGACGGTATATCAAAAATCTAAAAGAAAGGCTGGGCATCTGACATGAAAAAGAAAATTTTACTGCGCGCTTTATTGGGAGCGCCGATAGGAATTCTTATAAGCTATATCATAACCATAGCTATATCGCTTGCTACCGGCAACGGCGAATATTATCCTGCCGCACACGAACTGATCGCAGACTGCGGCAGCGAGATCGCCGCCGTCGCCGTACAGCTGCTTTGCTCGCTCGTATTCGGCGCGATATGGGGCGGCGCGAGCGTTATTTGGAATATCGAAAACTGGAGCTGGCTTAAAATGACATTCGTCCATCTCGCCGTATGTTGTTTCTCCACTTTCCCGATAGCATTCTTACTGCATTGGATACCGACGTACTCCGCGCTCGGCACGGCGCTTTATTTTATAGGATTCTTCGCCGTATACTTTATGATCTGGGCATCGGTTTACTTTCCGCTCAAATTCAAGGTCAAAAAAATGAACGATAAAATAAAGGAACTTAACGAGAAAAACGACTTGCTTTAACATCGATAGTCGCATCATATACAATAAAGTCAAATATCGTTACCGTCATTTACAATTTCTTCGGAATTATTATCGAAAACAGTCGGGCGCATCAAAGTTTTACCGTTGAGTTCATCTATCTTATTATCAATTACGTCGATTGCTTCAAAAATCAAAGAATGCGCCGCATTCAGATATTCCTCTATATAAGCTATTCCTGCATAATAATTTTCCTTTACCTTTGAAGAATAATACGAAAAGAATTCATGATTCAAATAATTCCCGATTTTTATAACACCTTTTAAATCGTCCAATTCTTTCTTTTCGAATTGACCATATGGTTGAAGCGCTTCATTTAATTCATATATTGATGATATTTCGGCTTTTTCGACTGTGATACTTAATATCGACGCAAGCTTTTTATACTCATTCTCCCATTCTTGCGTATGATATATCATTTGCCCGACTGCATTATAAACGTCAACCGGGTAATTCTTGACAGCAATTACTTTTCGGCTGTATCTTTTTCTGTTCGTATAAATTTGATCGTCTATTTTAAATGAAATTCTTTTCAGAACGGATATTGTTGCTTGCGCAATAGCGCCGTCATATAATGCGCTTTCCAATGTCAACGGCTTTATAAAAAACGGCTTATACCGTTTGCTTAATATCCGCCCGTTTACTTTTAAGTAATGTCGATACCAGCCGGTATATACGATTATGTCCTGACCTTCGTAGTAATACAATTTACAGGAAAACAATAGCGATGCAATCGTAAAGAACAAAGAAACACTCCATATAACAACGAAAACAGCAATATTATCGATAAGAAAATCGAATTCATTTATAACTACACTATGATCCCAAATTTTATAGCTGTCGATCTTTCCTTCGACAAAAAATATCGCGTTTTGTATTTGCCCGTATCCAAAGAGATCTGCGTCATCATACAATAGCAAACCCCCGTTAATATCGTAAAAAGCGATTACTATCCATCCCGATTGAATTTTTTCATTAAACGTAAATACGAACTCGCACCTATTTCTGTTATCACCTATATCCTTAATACTGCATTTTTCATCTTCGATCTTTACATCATGCCACGGCGTTAAAAGAAGGATAACGGGTATCAAGATGCTCAAAGTCAATATAAAAAGCCATATTGATCTTTGTATCCACAAGATTTTCTTTTCGCGTATCATGATTTCCTCCTTATATTATGTCTTACTATCAATACTCCCGATATAGGAATAAATGTTATATTTATTATATCATATTTTAATATACGAGTCAATACTTTTATAAAATTTTAATTTATCAAAACCGATTTGCCATATTTTACTAAGATATTATCTCAAACAAAAAATCACGGCTGAGACTTTTATATCTCGCCGTGACTTTCGTTATGCAATCATTATTTCGTGTATTCCTCGGGGAACATATGGCGTCGCACTATAGCCGACCAAACCTCGTAGCCTGCGGTCGTCATGTGCATGCCGTCCGGTCGATAATACTCGGCTATCGGCGTGCCGTCGCGCGTGAGTTCTTTTTCGGAATCGATAACCGTCACGAAGTCGTGCGTCGAAGCATAGTCTTTCATGCCTTGATTAAGCTCGGCGTGACCGCTCTTGTAGCCGCCCGTACCGTACGAACTCGGCGACGGATGGATAAGCGCGTAATATATATCGGCGTTCGGGAAATCCTTATGTATCTTCGTCAACAGATCGTCGAGCAGTTGCAACGTATATTCCGCAGAATCTCCACTGTTTATGTTGTTGCCGCCGACAAAGAACAACACTTTGCTCGGCTCGAAATGTTTTACGAGCCTGTCGTACGCATACAGCCAATCCTGAACTCGCGTACCGCCTATACCCACGTTGTAAAGCAGTTTATCTTCGCCCAAGTCCTTTTTGTAAGTCGACCAGAATCCGACGTCGATCGTACTCGACCCCGCGAGAAGCACGCCGCCTTTTTGTACGTTCTCGTACTGTTTATACAGCGCGTCGATGCGGCTCTCGAACGGCGAAACGTACACCGGCTCGGTCATATTCGCCGCAAACTCTCTTACTTTCGTCTCGTCCGTCTCGACCTTAAACCTCGAATACTTGACGTTGCAATTCGCGCCGCCGAGCAATATCTCTACGCTATCGGCCATACCCTCAACGGTGTGATAAACAAACCCGTCTATAAGGAAGATGCAATTGCCGTCTATGTTTACAATATCGAAATTAAGACACGCAGGATTGTCGGCTTTGGGCGTCTGTAATATCCTGTAATCCTGCCAATCGCCGCCGGCTTGCGAAGACACGGTAAACGTCTGAAACGCCGACGCGGCTTGCGAAAATTCCAGATTGTATTTGACCTGCTTATTGCCGCCTTTCAAAATCATGCTCGCCTGCGAAAAATTGCGGTACGCGCTCATTTTAAGCATGCCGGACAACACATAGCAGTTCCCGCCGAACGGCTCGCCGTTATAAAGCAATGCGCTCGCGACGTCTTCATCGGTCTTCTTATAAACGGTACCGTTATTTCCGTTCTCGAACGCCGCACTTTCCTCGACGGCAAAACCGCCGTCGGTCTTATGCAATTTTTCCATAAGCTCGTCAAACTCCCTGTTTCTGTAAATTTTCGTTTCGCGCCACAGCACGTCGCAATATTGCTTGTTGGCGAACGCATATCCGGTATAGCCCCAATTACTCTCGTACGAATAAACAAGCGTGTAATCCGGCAAAAGCGCGCTGCCGTCTTTGAGCCAAACTTCTATCATGCCGTTATCGTAAGCAAAGACATACTCTACCTCGTAGACTCCGCTCGCGGGCGTCGCCGCCATATTGTTTTGCCTGCCGAAAAGCTCTGTCGACGATCTGCCGTTTACGGTCGGATAAATATAGAACGAATTGTTCGTCGGAAATCTAAACAAGTGGAATTTTATAAAATTCTGAAAAGAACTGTATATCTGGAATTCCGCTTTGCTTGCGCTTCCGCCCGACGTTTTGGTGTTGCTCATGCTTGCCGCCGACGGCATACTCCAAACCGCCTACAGGCACGCCGTTTTCGTACGGCGCCGCCATGATCCGCGAATCTGACGAAGCGTTATTCATAATAACCGTGCCGTCGTCATTTATCGCTATCTTGTTCAAATTCTCCGAAGAACCCAACAACGTCTTTCCGTACGGTTTTTCGTCGTAATTTTCGAGCGCTTTATCACGTGCCGCCCGCACTTTACTCTCATCCGTCACTACCGAAATATTCTTAAGCATTGCGCTGCATTTGTATGTTGAAAATGCCGGCTCGGAATGCGTCATATCGGGCAATACTCTGCGGTAAAGCGTCTCGCCGTCATATTGCATCACCAATTCGTTACCGATATTGATCAAGCAGACGTTGAAATATTGCCCGCTCGTAAATTTGACGTTATCATTTAAGAATTGTTCGTTTTTATAATCGGACATATCGCGATAATCCGATCTGACGCTGTAATGCGCAGAGTCTGTAAAACGAATATAAAATCTTATCATAAGATTGGACGTTTCGTACGAATAGAACACCATTTCGCCGTCCGTCGTATATCTGTCGAATGTCGCGTCGAGCGATAGATAATAGCAGTCTTTTACCGTCGATCCGTCGACCTGTTTTATCGTAGCGGCAGCGCCTGTCTCGGCGCGATATACTTTACGTTCGCGATCCCACGCTATACCGCTCGCCTGTCCGAACGACACGTCGGAATGCGTGCCGAACGGCTCGGTGACTTTCAATTCCACCGCAAGCAATTTTTGTGTCGAGCCGTCCTCGGAAACGGCACGGAAGTTCACGGTTTGCGTCGAATCGACGTACTTAGCGGTAACTTTCGCGCCGTCTGCTTTTACGACTTCCGCATACTCGCCGACGTCGGTGCAATCGAGCGCGACAAACTCGCGGTATTCCCGCTCCGTCATCACGACGGCGCCGTCGCGCACGTCTTTGCCGTAAAACGCCGTGACGGTAAACTCGCAATCGTCGGACAACACGTCGAGCTCTACCGCCTTAACTTCCGTCGTGCCGTCCTCGGCGGTCACGGTAAAAGTCACGGTAAACCCGTCCATAGCAACCGTCAGACTCGCCTTATCCGCAAGCGTATATGTACACGCGCTCTTTTTATCCGCAGCGTTTACGAACGCCTCGTACTGCGCCGTCGTCATAGTCGCCCGTCCGTCCGTTACGGCTACGCCGCCGACCGTTTCTATAACAAGCGATTTATCGCCGGACAGCACCGTTTCCGCAGGCGGTTTTTCCGGTTCGCCCGCCGCCCCTGTATCTTTATTCTGTTTTCCGCCGCACGCCATAACGCACACCGCAGTCAGAACGCAAAGCAATATCATCCACGGGAATTTTCTCATATTTTCTCCTTGCTATTGATTTTTCGATTTACACTTGCTATAATAACATTGGATAAACGCAATTGCAATACCGTATATTGCAATCATAAAATCAATAAACAGGAAACCATGAAAACGACAAAAACCGTATTCCCTCAACTTGCCGGCTCTAAAATTTTATTTCAAAAAGACAGTCACAAACGAAACGATCTGCTGTACGGCATAACGCAGATAGGCAGGATAATCGTCGCGCCGGAATATCACATAACTCGCACGCATTACGACGCTTTCGCGCTCTTGTATGTAAAAAGCGGTCGACTGACGGTCATTTCAAACGGCGAAACGTATACGGCGGGTCCGGGCGATCTGATCTTTCACGATCAATCGAAACCGCACGTACAAAGGACCGACATAAGCGAACCGCTCGCCATGGACTTCATGTACGTGTTCGGCGGCAACGTGCGCGGTTTTTTCGATATGTTTTACAGATCAAACGGTTGCCTTTTAAAAAACTACGACGGCGAATTATTCGAACGCACAATAGATACGGTCACGCACGAAATAGAAAACGACGGCGACGATATTAAAATTTCCGCCGCGATTTACGCCATGCTTGCCGACTTGCTGCATTACTGCGACAGCGGCGAAACCGCCGACGACGAGATCGCGAGCATCATAGACTACGTTTGCGATCACTTCGACGAGCAAATAGAAACGGGTGCGCTTGCCCGCAAATTCTACATAGACAAGTTCTATCTGATACGCAAATTCCGTGCGCGCACGGGCTACACTCCGCGCGAATACGTCGCAAGACTCAGATTCAGGCGCGCCAAAGAACTGCTCGCAAAAACCGACCTATCGGTCGCGGATATCGCGAGCGCGGTCGGCTTTAATGACGCCAAAAGACTGAACGAGTTGTTTGCGGCGAATATAGACCTTACACCGACGGAGTTTCGCGCGACGGTCCGCGCAAAAAACGATAATCGAATTTCATAAACACAGGCACAGAACGGCAATTATACCTATGCCCAAGCCGATCCACTGTTTTACCGATAATCGCTCGCGATATACGAATATGGATAAGACGGTCACCAATACGAGATTACTGCCGTTGACAAGCGGAAAGAATACCGCGCTGTCCATCACGCCCGACAGATAAAGATTTATAACGTGATTGAGCATGCCGCAAAGCCCCGCCACCACTATCAAAAAGACGAGCAGCGCCCACAGCTTTTTCGTCTTCGGCGGGTTTTCGAACAATGCCGCGCGCCCGTACTTTAAAACATACGCCAATAGCGCGATCGATAAAATGACCGTTTCCACCGCGAACGCGATTACAAGCATAGTCAGAAGTTCGCCGCGGTAAACGGATTTTTGATGCGTCATTTGCAGCATACCTATTCCGCCGGACGCAAGCGCCGCTATGCTCACGCACACGATCCACCTAGCGGAGAACTTTGTCTTTCCGCCATTTTTATCCGTATTTTCGGACACGGCAGGCATTTCCGATTCAAATATTTCGCTATCCGCAGTTGCCGCGCTCTCGCCTTCCGCCGTATCGGTTATCGCGGCTTTTTCAATGGCGGACGGCGCTACCGCGGTCGATTTCTTTTTCGTTTGTACCGACAATACCACGCTCGCGACCACAAGGACCATACCTACTATAGTCAACGCGTCTATTTCTTCGTGCCAGCATATCGCGCCGCCTATTGCCGGTATCAACATGGAAAACGACGTTATGACCGTGGTGTACGACCACGGTCCTATCTTGATCGAGTACAGTAAAAACACCGCCGATACGGTCATAACGACGCCGAACGCCGCTCCTATAGCTGCGGTATATCCGGACACCGCAAGGTCGAATCCGCTTATCGCCGCAATGGATAAAACGGACACGCCCGAAGTTATCACCAAGAAAAAATAAAAACCGCCGAGTCCGCCGGTAACATTCTTGCTGTAATGCCTGTTTATTACGCCGCTCAAGAGATTCGCCGCGATCGTCACGACGAGCAAGAGCGGAATCGGGATAAATTGCAAAAACTCCATAAAATCACTCGCCGATCACATCGACCCGCTCGGCATGGGCAAATAAACATTTCCCGTTTATCGGAGAAATAAATTCGGTGTAACGCCGCACCGCCTCTCGACGGAACGCAAACGTCGTCTCGTCGGACCCGTAACTATTTCCTGCGGATAAGACCGAATTCATTATGTATACCCTATCTTATGATAGTTTTTATATTATATCATATCACGATAAAATGCGTCAACAAAAGCGACTATGTAATATTTCCCGATAATATAGTAAAATATCGTAATATACACCATCGAACTCTACAATAAAACTATAATATTAAATACATCGTCGTATTTACGGCAACGGCGATCGAAAATATCCGATCGCCGTTGCCAGCATTTGCAAATATAGTACTATCACGATTTCTTTGTTATTTTATACAGCGCGCTGCCTTCGCGTTCGAGTTCGACGGTTATACCGGATATAAGCTCCTCACCCGACACGACTGTAGTAGTATTCGTGTCGAAATCGTAAAGCTCGTACATAGCGACCGCGTCGACGCCTTTGATCTTGACCGTTTTGCTCGATTCGGTACTGCCGTTCCTTCTGAAAATTTGCACTATGCCCGACTCGCATTCCGTGTCGTAAAACTCCCAACCCGACCAGGCGTCCGACTCTTCCACCGACACCGGCGGCAACAGGTTATAATAATCGGAGTACAGATACGTCTTGACTATATCGTACTCGGCAAGACATTTATGAAGTACTTTGTACGCCTGAGCGCTCATGCTCGACCAAGCGAACGTAAGTTTTATATCGCAGCTGTACGCGGCGCGCATAAGGTATTCCGACACGGTATCGGGGTTATTGGACAGGAATGCCGGCGATCCGAAGTACGGGAGCCACTTAAACAGATTTGACGACATGGAAAGCCGCATATTGGGCGAATTATAGTCCATATCCGTGCGATGAAGCGGCACTGCGAGACGCATCGTTTCCAGATCATTGCGTCTGCCGCCGGACGAACACGAGTCGATAAGAAGTTCCGGGAAAGTTTCCTTTAGCTCGCGCCACATCCGCAAATGATTCTGAACGTAAAGATTTTCGGTAATACCCTTTCTGTTTTTGCCCTGCAAAAAGTCGTTGTAAGCCCAAGCGGGCGCCGGGTCGTTATTGAAATCGTCGCGGAAGTACTCCACTCCGTTTTGTCTTATCACGCCGCAAAGCCTGTTCATAAGCCAATCGTAACAGTCGTCGTTGGCGAGATTCAAAAGCTGTATCGAACTCGATCCCCCGCCGGACAGGAACCACTCTGTCTTAAATCCCGTTTTTTGCTCGAACAAAACGTTGTTATGCAAAAGATTCCATTCCGGCTCGAACCACAGCAAAAACTTATCGCCGTGCGATTCGAGCAGATCGTCCACAGGGCTCAAAGTATTCGGGAATTTCGCCGGATCGAGTTCCCACGTGCCTATCGTGCGCCAGTTGGAGTGCGAGAGAATGGACGAACCGTCGACGTTAGTGTACCATCCGGCATCCACCCAAAAGTAATCGAACTCGACGCCTTGCGAGTACGCATTGTTAAGTCCGGTGATCATGGACTCCGTAGTTTCGTAAACCGAAATATCGTGACCGATATTGCCGGCAACAGAGTAATCGTTAAACGTCGCAAGCGTCTTTATCGGCTTTAACGTACTGCCGTCGCGCTCGGTCGGCATATTGTACTCGATATACCACTTGCGCCAGGCGTTGGTCGCCTTATCCTCGTCGCGTTCGTCGTATCGCACGAACGCCGCAAGGGCGGTGCGTACCGTTTCGCCCGGCTTAAGATACGATTCGAAACCGGTATCGGACTGCGCCTTGTAACTCGTCACACCGTCCGCATAAACGAAATCCGCCTGCCACGTCCCCGGCCAACCGACAGCCATCATGTATCCGCCGTCGTCGAGTTCGAGATTGTAATACGGAAAAACGCCGTCTGTGGGTCTGCCGCTCGTACTCGAAAACGTAACGTTCTCCTCCGTAAGATCGAAGTCATACGACGCATAATTGCCGCTCACGTCGCCGTAAATGCCTTTTAGCCGCGGCGAGTCGCCGTCAAACTTCGTTTCGACTACCGCTATATCGCGCAAAACTTCGCTGTTTCTGCTCGTATTATTCTCGAAGTAAACAGTCCACTCGTAAGCGTTGCACGACGGGTAGGCGGCGAGATAAACCGTTATATCGAGTCCCGAATCATGCTTGAAATAAAGCGTGTCCTCTATCTTGCCGTTATACTTTTCATGCCGCACGCGCCGATAAAGATCGAAGTCTTTTCCGAATCCGTGATATCCCCTGTCGCCTATGGCAAAGCTTACGGGAATAGTCGACGGATCGGTCACGTATTCGTTATAATCGTCGAGCGCCGTCGGGATGATCTCCACTTCTATCGTACTTTCCGAATCGAGCGCGGGCGCAATGTTTTTATATTCGCTCGGCGCACCGCCGCATGCGGTAAGCCCGAATATGCCGAGCGCGAGCGCCGTCGATATTATCTTCTTATTCATGATCTCTCCTTATGCCTTGTCTTCGAGTAACTCGGTAAGATCTTCTATACAGCCGTTTAATCGCTCGCAGGCGACCGATATCTCTTGCTCGCTTGCCGTGTCGCTCAATGCCTTCGCATGATTCAATACCGACATAAGCGAAGCGTAACTGTTAGCCGTATATTTGTTTTTATCGAGTTTTTCGGCTCGCGCTATGAGTTCGCCGAGCAAAGAAAAGTCATGCGATCTCGTAAGTGCGTTAATCGCCTTTTCGAGTTTCAGACACGCGTCGTCTATCTCGTACTGATTGCCGCCCGATTTAGCGGCGCGCGCCGCGGATAGCGCATAGTCGAGCGCGGACTTGCTATGCTCGGTATAGCCGCCCGCAATATTCTCGGCTCGCACGATAAGCTCGTCGAGCTTATCGGTATCGGTCTCGAGTACGGACGAATATACTTTAAAGTTATCGTAACCCATTTGACAGTAGAACGTGCGCAGTCCTATTTTACCGCCTTGGTAGTCCGGCATCGTATAAGTGAGTGCGGCGTCCTCGTTGCCGCAAACATACACGGAAAGTTCATTTCCCGTTACGGTTGCCTTTATGGAAAGTTCGTGCGGAGCGATCGCAGAGCCTTCTTTGATAAATTGATAACTGCTTATGCCGTTCCTATAGGTAAACTTTTATATCTTGACCGTGCAACCGGGATATGCGCTATCCGAAACCGAATGCGTGCCGCCGCGGAGAACACACACTTGATATGCGTTTATGCAGTCGACGGGATTCGCGACATCGCCGGTAACTCCTATATAGAACCCTCCGTCGATATATGCGTTATCCACTGGCGTTACAAGATCAGCCTGCACGGTAAGATCGGTAAACGTCATACTTTTCAGTATTGCTTTCTGCTCGCCGCTGCGGTTTGTCCAAAGACAGTCGTTCACTATCTCGAATCCTTTTCCGAACGAAGAATAGAGATCGAACTTGTCGATATCGCTTGCGCTGTCGAAATCCACCGTATACATACCGAGCGCGGGCGCCGGCTCGCTTTCTATCGTCTCCGCTATCGGCATAACAAGCGGCAGCGAGCCGAGCGCAATTGCGACGGCAGACAATGCCATGATCGAAGATTTTTTCATCATATCGCCTCCGTAACCGCGAAGTTATCTATCGCGAGCGTCGCGTCGCCTTTATACCCGTCGCTCACGTAAATGAACATGCCGCAAAATTCGTCGCCGTCGAAAGTAAGCGTAAAGCTCGTTTCGTTCGCGTCGAGATCGTAAACCGTACCGAATTCGGCGGGCGCGACATACGCCGTACCCTGTCGATCGAGCAATACGAATTTAAACGTCACGTCGGCGCCGTCCGACACTTCGTAATCGAACTTGACGGTATACGATTTTTTCGAACTTACTTTGAGCGAATACCAGGTAAAGTCGTACTTATCCGGATTTTTGAAAGTCATGACGCGGTTTGCCCACGGACCCATTGAGTATTTCGACTTACCCGGCGCGTATATCAAGCTGTTATTTTGTATGCCGGAATCGATACTTATATTGTTGGAATCGTTGGTAAGCGCATTCAAACCCAACTCGGACTTCGTGTCGTCTATCATGCAATTATCGTCATAATCGGAAAAGAACAGCACATTGCTCGCGACGGTAAAATCGTCGCTCTGTCCGTCCGAGAAGAACACGATATAATGTCCGCCGGCGCGACTGTCCATAAAACTCTTTTTGAACGTCAGTCCGCCGGACGATACCGTATAATTTTCAGGTTTGACCGTCTCGTAAGAACCCGACTCGCCGGCTCGCATTATTATCTCGTCGACGTCGAGCGATTCGTCGATTTTTCCGGAGATAACGAAATCGTCCGTCATGCTCGTCTTGTAAAAATACGTATCGCTCGTAAAACTCGCATTTTTTTGTTCGATGCGCTTTTTGACTATCTTTATATTGTCTATCTGCAAACTGCTGTTGTCGGAGTATCGGTCGGCGTAGAAGTAAAGCCCTTTAAACAGTTTACCGTTTACGGTCTTTTTAAAGGTATGCACTTCGCCGTCCGACGAGTCGAGCGTAAAGTCGATCCCCGCCCGCGTCGGCGCGGTAAAGAACCCGTCCGAGCCGTCGGTAAGCAAGTAGAACGTATACTTGTCGTCCAAGGTAGCGTTTTTAAATCTGTAATCGAACGATATCTCGTAATTTGCCTCGCCGTTGTTATCGAAATCGACCGAATGCCAAAGTATCAAATTGTCATAGTACGAAGGGTCTTTTACCGTGAAGAACATTCTCGCCCACTCGCCCATAGCGTACGAGCCGCGCGACGGAGTGTATTCGAGACTGCGCCCGTCGATACCGTCGTCCGCAATGCGCATCATTTTACTGTCCTGGCAAAGCGAATTAAGCCCCCAATCGGATACGGTCTCGTCGTAAAGTATGACCGAATCGTAATCGGCGGACAGCAATGCGTCCGAGAAAATACGTATGCGGTAGTTTGAATTGTTTGCGAACAAAACGTCTATGTCCGTTATGTTGCTAAGCTTTTCGAGAAAATCCGATTTAAGCACAAATCCGTCCGCGCCGCACGAGTAGTACGACGGATCTACGGTTATGCCCGACGCCGTAACGCTCTTTACTCCGGTCGCGCCCGTACACGTAAAACTCATATCGCCGTCGCCCGAACGGAAGTTGCGCACCGTATCGCCGTCGAAATCTATCGGCATGGTATTTTTCACTTTCAACGTAAACGAAAGCGTACCGTCGTCCGTGACTATTCCCGCAGCATAACTTCTCTCGTCGAGCGAAAGCGCGTAACTTTCTTTCACCGTCAAAAGATCGTTGGCACGATCGATAATGTAGTGTTCGCCCTGTACGGTCACGCCGTCAAGTCTCAATGCGAAAAACTTCGAATCGTTCTCGCGGAACGGAATACTTAAATTTCCGCCGACCGCTTTGTCGTAAGAGACCGCGCTCGCCGACTGCGCCTTTTCGTATTTGTCGTCAGGCTCTACTACGGGCGGTTTGTCCGGTTCGACAGGCGGCGTATTACCGCCTGCCGAACTATCGCCGCCGCATGCCGCAAGCGACACGCCCGCGCAAACCGCGGCAAGCATAAAACATAATGTCTTTTTCGGTTTCATTTATTCTTTATCTCCGTTATTTTCCGTTTTTGCCGTTCTTTTCTTTTTGCGAATGATGAGCGCCGCCGCGACTGCCGCTATCACAAGCGCCACGCCGCCTACACTCAATCCGACTATAAGTCCGGTATTATCTCCGTCGCCCGATTTATCGGGATCGTCTTTGCCCGGTTTATTCTGATCGTCGGGATCGTCCGGTTCGCTCGGAGTCGAGTTCTTTTCAAACACAGCATAAATCGTCGTGTCTTTCGAAACCGGCGCGGTAAAGTCATACGCGGACGTTCCGCTCTCGTCCGAGAACCAACCCTTAAATGTATGTCCTTCTTTCACCGGGTCGGCGGGTTTTATCGCGACATCGCCGAAATAAACGTCGTTTATAAGTTCGTCGATCCCGTTCTTGAACGTCACGTGATACAGCTTTTTCTCGTACTTTGCAATAATCCGCGCATTGTCCGTCAGCACGTTTGCGCCTATCGCCGTAAGTCTGTCGTCGGCCAGATAAAAACCTTTAAAGTCGTAGCCCGCGATCTGTTTGACTGCGGGGAGTTCGGTATCGACGCCGTAAGTATGTTTGATCGCTTCATACTCCGCAGCGCCCGACGGTTCGCCGTTCAAAAGCGTTTCGAACACGACATCGTATTTGTTTGCCGACCACACGGGCGTAAATCTCATGTCTTCCGTGACGGGCGTTTGGAAATCGAACAACTCGCCGCTCTCGTCTTTCCAGCCTTCGAGAGTATACCCTATGCGATCGGGCAACGTCACAGGGGTAAGCAACTCGCCGCTTGCAACGTACACTTCGCGCTCGGTCTCGCCGTCTACAAACGTGAATACAAGTCTGTCGTCCACGGACAACTTGGGTTCGACGAATACGCAATCGGAAAATGCCGATTCTCCGGTTATATACAGTTTGAGTTTAACGGCGTCCGTGTTGTCGTATCGAAACTCAAACGGAACGCCGGAATCGGCATAAGTAATTTCTCCCGAAGAAACCGTCTTTTTCGTCCCGTCGGCGTAAATGACGTCCGCATTGAACTCGACTTTGCCGCTGTCAAACCTGTCCGTTGTTCCTACCGTGGAAGAGAAGTAATTATAATTTTCTCCCGCAATATCGAACTCGTACGCCGTACCCGATAAGCCGTACAATGCTTTTTCGGCAATTTCGTCCGTTTGCGTATTTCCGACGTGGAGTTTGGGAGTACTGCCGTCGTACTGTTTGCCTCGTACTACCGCGATCGGATATATATCGGGCAATGTTTCTTCGGCATAACGCGTGTACAGATATTCGTTGCTTTTATAGAACGCCGCGTCACAAAGTTCCACCTGACCGTCCGCCATCACGGTATCGGCTATAAAACGCACTTCGAACATCTCGGCATTATTCGGTATAGCGACGTTTATGGTTTTTCCAGCGCCTATTGCAGACAACTGCTCGTGCCAGTATGTCGAAATAGAAGTTATCTTACCCGACTTGTAAACTTCTTCGCCGTCTATAAACACCTCTACATGCACGCCGTAACCGGCATACATATACGCGGCGGCATTGAAGTAATCGAAACCTTTATCCTTGATGTTCCATTTAAGCGACACATATTTGCTCGTATCGGTTTTATCCGCTTCGTAATCGGCGTATGCCGCGCCTTTTATATGCACGCCTATACCTTTGGAATAAGCGACGCCGCCCTCATAGCCGGAATAAACTATAGGCGAATTGTCCGCGCGCGTGTCGAGCATAGGTCGCGCGGTATAGCCGAAGTCCCAGCCCATATCGTTGCTCGTCATGATATGTTTAAGATCGGACGCGTATGTGCGCTCGCTTTGATCTACTTTATAAAGTACGGGATCGAGCCATAAACATTCGCCGTTGCCCCAGCCCACAGAAATTTTATCGTTATGATTGGCGCGCAGCGTCAACGTCGACGCGCCTGCAACGTACGCGCGTAACAATAGCGGCGCTTTGGCATAATCGCCGCCCGTTCTGTAATAGCCGCAGTCTTGGGCGACGCCGTCCACAAGCACCGTAAATTTCGGCCAGTTCGCCGCATTTACATCGGGCTGCGCTATATAAACGTCGAAATAGTTAAACTCGTCGGTGTACTCAGATATATCGTATTCTATATCGACGTTTACGCTTGCGTCGGGCGACAAGTGTGTACACAAACTGTTACGGTCGTACGTAACGCCGTTTACTGTGATAGCCGCGTCATACATTGTCTTATTTTTGCGCGGCGTAAGATCGCCGTTATGCGACCAACCGGCGTTTGTCGTATTGCTCGTCCAGGTAAGCTCTTCCGCGACTTCGATTCGCGTTTCCGTTTGCGCGAGAGGCGGATCTTCTTCCGCCGCCGCACCGCGATCGAACGCATATGCGCCGAACACCGATGCGGCGATTGCCGTCGCACACATAAATGCAACCGTCATTTTTCTCATGATCTTTCTCCTTATATAAAAGGCTATTTTATCGCGTGTTCGTTACGCGAAAGTATACTTTGCTGCAAGCTCCGATCGAGCTTTACGAAATAGTCGCTGTACCCGCCCAGCCTGATGACAAGATCGCCGTGACGCTCGGGGTGATCGTATGCGTCGACGAGCGTTTTCTGATCGACACGGTTAATCTGCAACTGCATGCCGCCGCCCGCAAAATATGTTTTTATGAGCGCCTTGACCGCGCCGCGCGCATTATCCGAACGAAAAACGTCGGACAGTCTAACGTTTACCACCCACGTTCCGGTAGACAGGCTCTGCTCGACGTGCAAACAACTATTTAATAGCGCCGTAACGCCGCGCGTGTCTCTGCCCTGATACGCGCCGCCCGAATCCGCAAGCGGCTCGCCGCACGCCCTGCCGTCGGGCGACGCGCCCGTTCTCGACCCGATCTCGGCATAACAGGAAAACATAATGCTCGCCGGGAAAAACTTTACTTTATCATCCGAACAGTCGACTATCTTCCCGAAAACGCGCCGCGAAAGACTACGCGCTATATCGTTTGTCTTTTCGTCGTCGTTCCCGAACTTCGGTACGGCTCGCACCGCGTTCGAGTAATCCCCCGTCGCGTCGCCGCCCATAAAGCCACGCAGTTCGTTGAGCGAAAATTTACCGTTCGCAAAACAAAGGCTATCGATTGCGGCGAGCGAATCGACTGCGTTTGCAAATCCGCAAACATTGATAACCGAGAACGTGTATTCGGCGCCGCCATCGTTGAAATGCCTGCCGCGCTCTGCGCAATGCTTACAGAACAGACTGCGCATAAATTGCGGCACTTCTTTCGCCTTGCGCGCTTTATCGGCGCGAACTTCTTTTGCCGTGTCGACTATTTCTCTGTCGATCGCGGCGAAATATTCGCCAATAAAACCGTCGAAATCGCAAGCCGTACTTTTATACACTGTATCGTTCAGTATCTCGACGAGATTGACGCCGGCGTCTATCGATCCGCAGTTACAGTCGCCGGCTATCATCGTTTCGGTGCAGCCGCCGAGTACAAACTGCTTTGCGTCCGCCGCTGGTACGCCGCAGCGCATGAGCTGATCGACGTAAGTCTTTTCGTTATACAGCGAGGGCATACCGCCGCCGCCCGCTATGGTGTCGAGCGCCGTATCCCAAATATGTGCCGGCATATCGTCGCTTACCTTTAACGAAAGATTGGGCGACGCGAGAGTTCGTATCGCTTTAAGACATATATCGGTGAGTTCGTTGTAATGCCCTTCGCCGCCCACCATACAGCTCCAGCAATGCGTGACGTTCGCGCCTTCGAACAGCGCACGAATAAGCGCGTAAGCCATTTCGCCGTCGCCGTCAAAGTACGGGGTCAGATATCTGTCGAGTCCGCCCAGACTGTCGCACCCGTCCAATCTGTATATGTAGTTTATGCAAATCACCGCGCTTAAAAAATCGCATGCGGGCGAAAACGGAACGGTGCGGTACGCGCCTATCAGTCTTTTCCCGTTGTCGCACGGACACTTTTCTATTTCGGCGACTATCTTGTCCGTAAGCCGCCGCACCGCCGCGATTACGCGCAGTAAATTATAGCAAAACTCGTTATCGTGCTTTTTCGCATCACTTTCGGCTTTATCGAGCCCGTGCGCGAGTATGCCGGCATAGTCCGGCACAAAATGATTGAACCCTCTGCCGCCGAGACAGCGTCGCGCATTTATCTCGTCGCCGCAGACATAATAGCCGCGAATGGTATTTATGATCTCCTCGCGTTCGTCGGCGGTCAGTTCGGTATAGCCGTCGAGTACGCACGGAAAAAACGACAGCGGATAAGAATAGTGAAACACCAGCGCTTTGCCTTGCGGATAAAAAGTATTCTCGCCGTTCGGATAGATCAACCCGCCGTCATATTTCGGCAGCTCCGCATGATCGAACGCATTTACGAGCGCATTGGCGTAACGTTCGCACACCGTTTCCCCGGAAAGAAATCCGGATAGATAATATTCTCCGTGTTTTTCGAGTTTTTCGAGCAATGCTTTGTTCATACGGAAACTACTTCTCCAAGGTAATGTGCGGCGATCGCCGCTCTCATGTCGCAAACTCGTTCCGCCGTAAATTCTTCGGCAACGAACGGCGGTTCTACACCCATGCTTTTGCTTTTACCAAGACCGAAACGGTGATACGGCAATACTTCGATCCGAACGATGTTTTTGTATTTGTTCCCTATCGCGGCGATCGCACGAAAATGCTCTTCGTCGTCGTTGACGCCCGGTATTATAGGACAGCGCAGTATCACCGTTTTATCGATACTGCCGAGATAGTCGAGATTTTCGAGCGCGGCTCTTCCGTCCGAACCGGTATAATTCAGGCTTTTGTCCGCGCCCGTTACCTTGTAATCGAAAAGGAACGTGTCCGAGAAACGTGCCGCGTCCGCTATCTTCGACCTATCCACGCAACCGCTCGTTTCCACGGCGGTATCGAGTCCGGCACGACGGGCAAGCTCGAGTATCTCGGTCGCAAACTCCGCCTGATACAGCGGCTCGCCGCCGGAGAGAGTTATGCCGCCGCCCGAGTTTTCGTAAAACGTCTTATCTTTCAAACACTCGTCGATTACCTGTTCCGCGGAATAACGCTTGCCTATTATCTCGAGCGCTCCTGCCGGGCAAGCCGTAACGCACTTGCCGCACAGCGTGCATTTCGACCGATCGAGCCGAACGCCGTCCGCAAAATGCGCGTTGCGATCGCACACGCCCGCACAGCGCTTGCACGAAATACAAAGATCTTCGTAAAACGCAAGTATTGCGCTTGCCGACATTCCGTCGGGATTGTGACACCACTTGCAAGCAAGCGGACAGCCTTTCAGAAACACCGTCGTTCTTATCCCGTTCCCGTCGCTGACGCAAAACCTTTGAATGTTGAAAACCGTACCGTACATCACTTTCCCGTGCGAATATAACTATATTGCTATTATAACAGCGCAATATTGCGTTCGATAGGATAATCATCTCTTTCCCCGGTATTATTTTCCCGAATTTTGCTTCACACCTATGCTTTTGCGCACGACATGTGATATAATAAAAATATGGATACGAAAGACTTCCCCAAAACCCTGCCCGACGACGAAAAAATACTGTGGAAATTCACGGAGTGCGCGCACAGCGAAGATCCGCTCAAACTCACTTCGACGTTTTGCCACAAACACTACTCTATAAAAATGCACACGCACGACTACTTCGAAGTCAATTTCGTAGTGAACGGTAAAGGCATACACTATACGGAAGTAGGAAGCACGTTCGTAAAGGCCGGGGATATATTCGTCATTCGCCCGTTCGACAAGCACGGCTATCTGGAAGTGGAAAACTTCGACGTATTCCATCTATGCATCGATAAAAACTTCTTCAACAAGTATTACGGCGACCTGAATCTTCTGACAGGATTCCCGCTGCTGTTCGGGATCGAGCCGAAAATGCGCAAGCAGCAAAACACGTATCCGTATTTTTGCATAGAAGGTGCGGACTTCGACTGCGTACTATCGCTCTTCGACTCGCTCGACTATATAGAACACAAACACGACATGCTCAATTTTCTCAATACTTACGGCATGTCGCTCATGCTGATTTCCACGCTTTGTCAATTGTATTATGAGCAGATCTCGTCGCGGATACAGGCGCAAATACAGACGCACGACGAAAAAGCGGACAAAAGCAACAAATACATGTACATTTTTCTTGCGCTCGATTATATCCACAAAAACTATACCAAACAAATACGTTTGGACGAATTGCTCAAAATCGCATTGCTGTCCAAAAACGTGTTCTACAAGGAATTTGCAAACTGCGTCGGCAGAACTCCGTTCGACTATATAAACAGGTACAGGATTTTGCAGTCGAAACGTCTGCTGACCGAAACCGACATGTCTGTCACAGAAATATCTTACACGGTCGGGTTCTACGACGAATCGTATTTTCTTAAAACCTATAAACGATTCGAGGGTATCTCCCCGTCCGCATTCCGCGAAACGTTAAAAAACAACCGTATTTAATTCGGTTGTTTTTTTGCCTATGTGTATGTTTAAATATTTGCCGCAACGTCCGAGACCGTATCGTGCAGCGGTTCGTTATGCGACACATCGTTGCTATGCGGCGGATCCTTGGTATAAAACCCCGCTTTATACGTGATCACGTAATAGCTTATCAGCATAGCGACGCCGGTGATCAACCAGGATATCGGATAAACGATAAGCAACAGCCAATACTGACCGTATGCCGCAAATACGGTATATATCCAAATAATGCGCATGATGCACGACCCGATAACGGTAAACACGGCGGGCAGCATGGAATGTCCCATACCGCGCAGCGCGCCGCCGGCTATCTCGTACATACACGGCAGCATAGACCCCGACACCACGCACAACATGCGCATCAGCGCGTACTCTATCGCCACTTCGTCCGACGTGTAAATACGTATAAACAGATCTCCGCCGAGAACGAACACCAAACACAGCACGGTGGATACGACAAATCCCGACAGCATATTTATTTTGAAAATCTTTTTGCAGCGTTCGAATTCATGCGCCGAGTAATTCTGTCCGAAGAAAGTGACGGTGGTTTGCGCGAACGCGCTGACGAAATAGTACACGTAATACTCGAAGTTGACCGCATCGCCGTTGCCTGCCACCGCCTGCGCACCGAAACCGTTGATACCAGATTGAATAAGAACGTTTGCGATCGAAAACACCACGCCCTGAAGTCCTGCCGGAATACCGATGACAATCGTGCGCTTTATGTAGTCCCATCTCACCCGCGACGCTCCGCGTTTAAGTTTAAACATCTCGTCGCGCTCGATAAATATAACTATCATGACCGCACTGACGAAGTTCGCAATGACCGTCGCAGTAGCAACGCCGGCGACGCTCATGTTTGCCGCGCCCACAAACAGACAGTTCAATCCGACGTTAAGCACGCCGGTTGCGATAAGTATATACAAAGCCTTTTTGGTGTCGCCCACGCCGCGCAGCATCGCCGCACCGAAATCGTATATCATAAGAAACGGCATGCCTATAAAATAGATGCGCAAATACTGCGTCGCAAGTTCGAGCGACTCCGCGGGCGTGTCCATAAGTTTTAACAGCGGCTCGGAAACGCCTATTCCTATGGCGAGTATTATCACACCGCAGATGACGGCGATCACAAGAGAAGTCAGCGTAACGCTGTGCAAATCGTCCGTATCGTTTTTACCGACATGTTCCGCTACCAATACAGTGACGCCGACGGATAGTCCGGTAAAAAGATTGATGATGAGATTGACGAGCGCGCCGTTGCTGTTGACCGCGCTTTGCGCGACACTGCCCTCGAACCAAAACACTACCGCCATGTCCGCCGAATTGAACAGCTGCTGCAATATTCCGGTAAGAGCGAGCGGCAAAGCAAAAAGCAATATCTTTTTAAACATCGGGCCGTGCAACATATCCGTGCGGCTCGATACGGTATCGGATGCCTGTACGACCTCTTCGATATTCGATTCTTTTTGCGTTCTTGACATGATAAATTTTCGACCTGAAAAAGCATACCACAAGCCGCGCAAAAAAGCAAATCAATTACACATATATTTCTCCGTTTTTCGACTGATTTTTTAATTTCCGATTGACAAACCGCGATCGATATGCTATAATTCTTTCAACCTTAAAAATAACGATTAAAGGAGATTTATTCAATATGAAAAGATGTGCAGTATGCGGTGAGATCCTCGAAGACGGCGTAGATGTTTGCCCCGTTTGCGGCGCGAAGAAATTCGAACCGATAACGGAAGGCAAATTCGCTTGCGAACACCATGTCGGCGACGGCAAAGTCGAAGACAAGGAAGTCATGGACGGACTCCATGCCAATTTTACGGGCGAATGCACCGAGGTCGGCATGTACCTTGCAATGTCGCGCGTCGCCGAGCGCGAAGGCTACCCGGAGATCGCAGAAGCTTACAAGCGTTATGCTTTCGAAGAAGCCGAACACGCGGCAAAATTCGCCGAACTTTTGGGCGAAGTAGTTACGCCTTCCACCAAAAAGAACCTTCAGCTCCGCGCCGCCGCCGAAGCGGGCGCATGCGAGGGCAAACTCATGCTCGCCAAGCGCGCTAAAGAACTCGGTTACGATGCCATTCACGACACCGTACACGAAATGGCAAAGGACGAAGCGCGTCACGGCGCCGGTTTCAACGGCATGTTAAAACGCTACTTCGGCAAATAAGCTATAAGCCGAAAGTAATGCGGCATTGTTTCAAAACAAAAGATCCGAGTTTTCCATATACGAAAGCCCGGATTTTTATTGCGTAATTGTATGGAACGACGCCTCGACGTTCCTTTTTGTTATCGTAAAGAATTTATGTTGTGCAATTCGTAGGGCAGGCAGACTCTTGCCTGCCGCTTCTCGTATTATTGCATTGCTACATGCGGAGCGCAACGAGGT
>CAJUQF010000016.1:0-21945 GCA_910588315.1 uncultured Christensenellaceae bacterium
GCATGGGTCTGCGCTCCCTACGAACGTCTTTCTGTTATTGCTTTACGATAAGCAATTACATTGTGCAATTCGTATTGGCTATAATTGTGCTTATACCATTTTGTCATTTCGACTGGAACAACACATTCTTCCCATTGTCATTTCGACCGGAGCGCAAGCGGAGCGGAGAAATCCATTTTGTTAAATGAATTATAAACAACGTTAATTCTTTGATTTATGAGATTTCTCGACTTCGCTCGAAATGACACATGTATGGCATTGTCGTTTATTGTGTAATTCGTAGGGCAGGCAGACCCTTGCCTGCCGTTTCACAAATTTTGCCTTGCCACTCACGGAGCGCAACGAGGTCTAAAGCTCCCTACGAACGTCTTTCTGTTATTGCCTTACGGTAAAACAGAGACAGATATTCCATACCCTATTTGATTTTATTAAACAAAACCGTTTTGTTCTTCAATGATATTTTCGAAACGCCGTAACCGTATTCTATTGATTCTTTTTTATACGTCAAAAAAGAATGGTCTATGTTAAAACCCGATATTGCTTCGATTTCTTCGAATGAAAGTTTATATTCGTCTTTTCCGCCGGTTTTTAAATATTCCCACAGCGGCGCATATTTGCTCATACGTTTACTCCCGTCCATTAAAAAAGAGCGGCGGACGCCCGCCACTCTTTATTATACTTCTCATCAAGTCAAAGCGCCCAATATCGCATAACCTATGCCGCAGCATATCCCGAACGTTGCGCCGAGCATTCCTATAGATATAAGCACTTTAAGCCAAACCGGTTTTACCAACTTTATAACGCAAAGATTTACCGCCGATAACAATCCGCTTATACCGCCGCCGATCGCACCGCCGACTACGGGAACGATCGCACAAAGCGACACGACGTTACCCCAGACCATTATCAGGATGAACGGGAGTACCGAGAGGACGATCTCATACCATTTGATCGTCGGCGACAGCGTAACGGTATCACCGCCTATCAACAGCTTGGAACCGATCAAAAAATTACCCTTCACGGTTACAGCCGTTCCATCGGGCATCGTGAATGCGTTTTTACCGACTTTTTCGAGCGGCTTACCGTCTATGGTCACGCTCTTTCTGCCCGTCCAAGCATTTTCGTCGTAAACGATCTCGCCGAACTTTTCGCTTTTAATAATCGATCTCATCATTATCCCCTATACATATTGTTAAATCGGTAATCGCATTTGCAAATTCGCCGTGCGTTATCATTTGTCCTGCGACTTTAACGTGTCCTGTGTCTGCGGCTGCAAAGACTTCAACAGCTCGCGGATCTCGGACAGTATCTGCTCGGTCGTTTCGGGCTTGTTCGCCTCCGCCTCGGCGGCGGCTTTTGCGGCAGCCTCTTCGTTTTGACGCTTGACATACTCCTGCATTTGCTTACGGGTCATGCCCTGCGCTTTGAGTTCCTTGCGCTGTTCCCTGCTTATCTCCACGCCTTTGAACTTAGCCGCGCCGTCACGGAACGAGTTTATCGCCTTAATTATAAGGAACAAAATAAACGCCGTGAGCAGGAAGTTGATTATCGCCATGATAAAATCGCCCCAATTTATATAGACCGATTTCGCCATGTCGATCACTCTCGCGCCGTCTGCGTTGAGCGTGTACTCGGCTCTCAGCATGGTGATAAGTCCGGACATGTCCTGTCCCATCGGAATCGCGTTTATGAGCGGCTTGAGTATGCCGTTTACGAGCGCGGTCACGATCGCGGTGAACGCCGCGCCGATTATCATACCTACGGCAAGATCGAGTACGTTGCCGCGCGTTATGAATGTCTTGAACTCTTTGAAAAATTTCTTCATGGGTGACACTCCTACATGATATTTTATCCGTCAATGCGCTACACGCGCAAAAGACTTTACTTTTGCAGTTTTTCGAGTTCCTCGTTGAGCCTGCGCAAATTCTCGCGTTCGAGTTCGATAAGTCCCGAAAACGTTTTGAAATACTCGACGTCGTCCTCGCCCGGCGTATCGTGATTGACAAGCGCCTCGATAAACGACGACATCGAACGCAGACGTTTCTGCTCCAATATTTCTATCTCCGCCTCACTCTCTTTAATAGCCTTTTCAAGCTCGCTTTTTCTGGACATGATAACTCCTTTAAATCACCGCACGGCAGACGTCGGGCGCAAACGCGAAATTCGATTTAAAACATTTAACCGTTCGGTTTATATTTCACACGCAAAAATATTCTAACACAATACGAAGTAAAAGTAAAGTTTTTTGCGCGATTTTTTCAGGCTATGGCTCTTATGCACTCGATGGTAAGAGCGTAGTCCTGCTTTACCTTTTCGAAAAGCGGCGCACACTCCGCGCTTATCTCCGATGCGCCGCGAAGTTTTTCCGTAAGCGCACTCGCCGAACCGAACAGCCTTGTGATAGACAGATTGGAACATACGCCTTTAAGCGTGTGCGCGGCGCGAAACGCCGTTTCGACGTCTCGGTTTGCCATGCTGTCGCACAAAAGTTCGAAACTTTTGTCGTCTGCGACTTTGAGCAAAAATCGCGCTATGCGCTCGTCGGTACGCAAGCGGTTTACGACGTCTGCATAATCGCCGCCCATTTTTTCGTAACATTCTCGAATAGTCATAATATGATTTCCTTAAATTATAGGATCAGGCGTTACTGCCGTTATCGGACAGTCTGCCTTTTGGCGTCTGTTTGAGTTGGTTGTAGAACTTATACGCGTTTTTGCCGCCGTACTTTACCGCGTACGCAGCTTGGTCCGCCATGTGATAGAGCGTATCGTAATCGCCCTCGCATTCTTCCGAAAGCGCAACTCCCATGCTGACGCTGACCGTAAAACCTTTAAGCTCCTGCGTTATACACTTGAATATACGGTCGACCATTTGCGCCAACCCGTCTTTGTACTGCATGAATATGACAAACTCGTCGCCGCCCACGCGCGCACAAACGTCGGTGGCACGCGTATTGGCGAGCATTCTGTCCGCGACGGTCTTGATAAGCTCGTTGCCAAACAGGTGTCCGTATTTATCGTTTGCGTGTTTGAGATTGTCGAGATCGAAGAACACAAGCGCGTACTTCTTTTCGCCTGCGTTATCCAAACATTTTGTTATCAAACGCTTCGCGGCGCGTGCGTTGAAAAGGCTCGTTATAGGGTCTTTGTCGGCAAGCGATTCGAGCTGCTGTATCTCTTCGGTTTCTTCCGTAATATCGGTACACTTGCCGAGCGCGCCCTCGTACATGGGGTTTTCGTCGTCGCTCCACAACGTCTTTACGATAACTTTATTCCATTTTTTTTCGCCGCGGATATTTAATATGTATTTGCCTTCTATGATCGGACTTTCCGGCGAAGACTTGCGCATGCGCGTCATCAGTTCGTCGAAGTCTTTTTTTCTGAATATGCGCTGCGCGAAATCGCTCGTAGCGGGATCGATGATTTTTTCCGGAAGTTCAAGATAATCGGCGCTCCAATCGTTGAGTATGATCATCTCCGGCGACGATACGTATTCGAACATTACTTCGCGCGAAAGATCGGCATAGAATCTGAACTTCATGCGCTCGTGTTCGAGCAATCTGATCGTGCGGTTGGAAACATCCGAACCGGATGTTTTAAGCAGCTGTTCCACATTCTCACGTATCTCGTACTCCAAGCCGTGCGACGGCGAATTTTCGTGGAGTTCGCGTTTGAGATCGTCCTTTATCTCGTCGAGACATTTCAGGATAAGCGGATTGAATGCGCCGCACTCGCCGTTCTTTATCATATCTATCGCTTTTTCATGCGTAAAACTGTCCTTGTACACCCGCTTGCTCGTGAGTGCGTCGTACACGTCCGCAAGCGCGACGACCTGAGCCGAGATAGGTATATCGTCACCCTTGAGTCCGTCCGGATAACCGCTGCCGTCGTAACGCTCGTGATGCCAGCGGCATATCTCCCTGCCGAACCTTATTATCGCCTCGTTGTGCCGGTACGGGATATCCTTAAGCATTTTTTCGCCGTCCTCGGCGTGCCGCTTCATTATCTCGAACTCTTCTTTCGTGAGCCGTCCGGGTTTATTCAATATTTCTTCCGGAACGGACATCTTGCCGATATCGTGCAGCGCCGACGCATTGACTATAGTGGTTATATCGGACTGAGACAGCTTGTATTTGTCGGTCATAAGCAACAACCGATTCAATATCATCTCTGTAAAAGTGCTGACGTGCATAACGTGCATACCGCTCTCGCCGTTTCTGAATTCGACGATGTGCGACAGTATCTCGACCATTATGCGGTTATCGCGCTCGCGCTCGTACACCTGCGTGGTGAGAAGATCCGCCATTTCCTTCTGCTTTAACGCAAGCATAAAGTTACTGAGTACGCGGTGCTTGACCGTACGTTCGTCGAACGGTCTGCTTATATAATCGACCGCGCCGAGATCGTACGCTCGATCTATGTACGACGAACTTGTTTCGGCGGATATCATGATGACGGGTATGGTGTTGATCCAGCCTTTTTTGTTCATCATGGCAAGAACTTCGAACCCGTCCATCTCCGGCATAACTATATCGAGAAGTACAAGCGATATATCGAGTTCGCGCTCTTGAAGTACGACGCAAGCCTGCACTCCGTTTTCGGCCTCTATGATATCGAAATCATCGGACAGCATGTCTGAAAGCAAAGAACGGTTAAGCTCGGAATCGTCTACTATAAGAATGGATCTTTTATCGGCTTTTTTCATTTATCACCTTTACTGTTTATCTTCTTTACTCTTATCTGTTTTGCTTTTTGCGTTTTTACTTGCCGGCTTCTTGCCTGCGGCGCTCTTGCCGGCGGTTTTTTTGACGGCAGAAGTTTTGCTCGCGGGCTTTTTGCCGGAGGCATTCTTGCTTGCGGCAACTTCTTTCGCACGCTCTTCGATCTTATCGGACGCACTGCCGTTCTTATCCGGTTCGCGCCTTTGCACAAGCTTCGAAACAAGCTGCTTGAGTTTTTTCATATCGATCGGCTTTGCAAGATGCGCGTTCATGCCCGACTGTATAGCCGCTTTTACGTCGTCGTCGAAAGCGTTTGCCGTCATTGCGATAATCGGGATATTCTTGGCGTCGCCGTGATTGCTCGCACGTATTGCGCGAGTTGCGTCGTAACCGTTCATGACCGGCATTTGGATATCCATAAACACAATGTCGTAACTGCCCGGCGCGGAATTTACGAATTTTTCCACAGCCTCTTCGCCGTTGCATGCCACATCGCATTTAACGCCTTCTATCTCGAGCAATTCCATCAGTATCTCTACGTTGATCTCATTGTCTTCCGCGGCGAGCACTCGCAATCCGTCTATGGAGATATCGTCGTCCTCGGGCGTAATATCGGCAGCCACGCCGTCCGAATTTATCTGCATGATAGCGCGGCGGAAATTGGATACGAAGAACGGCTTGGACAGGAACAGATCGATTCCCGCGGCTCGCGCTTCTTCCTCGATATCTTCGAAACTATACGACGTAAGCACCATGATCGGAATATCCCGACCTACTTTTGCGCGTATCTTGCGCGCGGTCTCGACGCCGTCCATTTCCGGCATTTTCCAGTCGAGCAACACGATATTGTAATCCTGTTTGTTCTTGACGGACTGTTCCACCATCTCGACGGCTTTCGATCCGGTAAGCGCATAATCGACGTCGACGCCGGTATCCGACATCAATTTTTTTATATCCATGCATATGTCTTCTTCGTCGTCGACGACAAGCACGTGCGTGACGTTGTGATGTTTCCAGAAATCTTCGTCGTCGGGAACGTCTTTTCCGAGCGCAAGTTCGAGTTCGACAGTGAACGTACTGCCCTTGCCGAGTTCGCTCTCAACGGACAGCACGCCGCCCATAAGATCGACTATATTTTTGGTAATAGCCATACCGAGACCCGTACCCTGTATGCCTTTAGTCTCGGCGGTGGTCTCGCGGCTGAACGGCTCGAATATGGTCTTGACATAATCTTCGCTCATACCGATACCGTTGTCCGCTACCGTGAACATGATATGTACATGATTATGCACCTGCTGCTTCATCGTCTCCACGCGCAGCGAGATGGTCCCGCCTGCCGGCGTGTATTTGACCGCATTGGACAGGATATTGAGCAATATCTGGTTGAGACGCATTTTGTCGCCGAGTACGAATTCCGGGATACGTCCCTTGGTATGAACGTCGAAAGTCTGCTTTTTGGCGTTAGTCTGCGATATCATCATGGAATACAGCGACTCGATAAACTCCGTCAGGCTGAACTGCTCGATATAAAGCGAAGTCTTTCCGCTCTCGATCTTGCTCATGTCGAGAACGTCGTTTATAAGACTGAGAAGGTGTTGACCGGAATAAGTTATTTTATGCGTGTAGTCGCGCACTCTTTCGGGATTTTCCGCATCTTTGGCAAGCAAAGTCGCATATCCGATTATCGCGTTCATGGGCGTGCGGATATCGTGCGACATATTGGAAAGGAAATTGCTCTTGGCGGCGTTCGCATTCTTTGCGAGTTCGAGCGCCTGCTCGAGATTTGCGCGCATATTGCGCTCTTCCGTGCGGTCGAACAAAACAAGCACGCACCTGTCTTTTTTATTCTCCTTGGAATGATACAGTGCGGTGTGGAACCAATAAATCTTATTGGTCTCGACATGCTGCATTCTCGAATCGCTTTCCCAAGCATTGCCCTCGGGCAGCGCTTTCAACGACGCGCTCGAGAACGTCTTATCATAGTCTATAGCCGCCTTCAGAATTTTGCGCACGTCTTTCTTTATTTCTTCGTATTCTATGCCCAAAACCTGTTTGATGTTGTCGCTGACAAACTCGCATTCGAACGTTTCGGGCGAGAACGTTATGAATATATCCGTCGTATTCTGCGACAACAGGTTCAAAAGTTGTTCGCGCGATTTGACTTGCAGTTTGCTCTCTTTGACCATTCTGATATTGTTCATGACAAGCATGACGATAACGACGGCGACAACAAACATGCATATCACGACCATAACTATTATGGTAACCGTTCTGAACCAATCGAGACTGCTGTTGACCGTTTCGCTCGGCACCGCGCCCACGAACATCCAATCCGCATAGCCTACCGGCATGTACGTCATGTAATACTCGATGCCGTTGTATTTCATCAAACAGGTACCTGTTTTCTTTTGATCCCAATCTTTTTTTATGTTTTCGATCTCACTCGCTTCGAGATCGCATGTAGGCGCGCTCAGAAAATCCAAATAGTTGGTATACTCCAAAGACTGCACTCTCGACTGGATAAGTATATTGCCGTCGGGGAGCAATATATAGCACGCACCCATCTGTCCGAAAGTTTTGACCGACAAAAGATTTATCATATCTTCCGAGCTGAATCTTATACCGATCGAGTCGTACTCGAACCCTTCGAATATCTGCGGCTTTTTCACTTTGATCGCAAACATCATAAATTCTTTTTCTTCGCCGTCGATAAACTCATGCCCAACAACGCCGGCGCTGTCTTTCTCCAACAGATCGCTTATATTGCGGCGGAAACGCAAATGCACGATATCCAATTCGTCGTCGATATCGTATATATTGTTTTCCGAATCCCAATGTCCGAGAGCTTTACAATCCACCCCGTTTATATATTCGTCGTCATTGAGACTTTCGACTTCGGCCAAATCTTTTTTACGACTTTTCACATCGGAATTCATGAAATAAAAATCGGTAAAACCCCACTGTTCGATCTGCTTCGTCATAAAGGCTTCCGTTTCGTTGCGGCGCCCGTCGCGTATTGCGGCATCTTCGCTGTTGAGATCGGCAACCGAGTTTTCTATGTACTGCTCCAAACTATGCAAAAGCTTGCGGCGACTTTCGATATTTTGCATAAACGTAGTATTCGCCTGCAAATAAATCTCGGACAAATGTTCTTTGCTTTCGTTGAAAATATGCCGAGACGCAAATACGGAATAAAATACGGCGACTACGACAACGACAATAATGCTTGCTACCACTATTATCCCGTCTCTTATGTATCTTTTTTGCATATCGGGGCTCCTTTCGGTACGATTGTTTTTCCGTTTACCTATACTTATAATCATTGTAGCATAAATATCCGACATTGGCAAGAGTTAAAAGATAACTTTTACATACAAAATCGCCCGCAAGGCAAAATTACCTTGCGGGCGAGCGTTTTCGCGCCTATCTGCGCGCGATTTTATTCTTCGAGATCGTCGTCTTCGGGCGACGCGTCGGATTGTTCTTTACCGTGTTTTTCGGGTACGATTATGCCTGCCATTACCAGAAACGAACATACGCCGTTTATCACGGCGCTTGCCGTCTCGCTCGCTATCTCGATACCGAACGCGCCGAGCATGAGAAATATCGAGCCGATAAGACTGATCCAGAACCCCGCGCTTTTTATCTTATCTTTCACTTTTCTCTCCTTTGCTGCGATTCTTCCGCGAATTATACGAAAACGCAGCATACCGTTACTTTACGTCCCTGCCGTATTTATCGAGCAGTTTGTTATAATAATAGTTGGACAGGTGCTGACGGTACAGCGAATGGTTGAGCAGCTCCACCTTTGCTTCCTGCGACGACATCGATCCGAGAAAAGCGTCCATTTGATCGAACACCGCCTTATAGATCGCATCGCGGCGCTCCGCCGGCAAATCGGACAAGCTGTTTTCCGCGCGTTCCTGCGCAAGCGCTTGACTGTAAAGTTCGCTTTCGTTTTTCGCGCGGTCCGCGTCGAGTTTGGCTTGATTTTTTTTGATCTCGTTGTTGTATTTGGTCACTTCCTCGATACGCTTGTCGCGTTCCGTTTTAAGCCCGATAAGTTTTTCGTTCAATCTTGTCGCGTACGAAAGATTAAAGTCGTCGAGCGCGGCGCGCAGCTTGTCGTCCGTCGCGGCGATCTCCGCATCTATAGCGGAAATGCTCTTGCCGTAAGATTCTATAAGGTCTGCGTTACGCTTTAAATAATCGCCTTCGAGCGCGCTCTTTTGCGTAGCGGCTATTGACGAACGCGCAATACCGCGCTTGATCGCGTCGCTGTCTATGGCATTCGACGCATCGCGATACTTCTCTTCGAGTTCGTCCATGTCGTTTTGCTTGGACGATGCAAGCGACTCGCGTTTGACGTTGAGCTCGGCGGTCGAATTTGCGCTTTTATCGCGAATGACACGCTCTTCTTCCATGCGCTTATCGTTCAATTCGCGCTCCGCCGTTATTTTCAGTTCTTCGTCGGACGGCGGCGCATACGATATTTCGTCGAGCTTGACGTCGGGCAGTTTGATCTTTGACGCGCCGAACTCCGTCGTTTCCAATCGCTTGATCTCTTCCGTCAGCCTGTCCCGTTCGTCGAGTCTGTTATTGTTTTTGCTCATTGTGTTCGTACTTCTCCTTGAATAAATTATAGCGATACAGCTCGTAAGCGCGCATTATATCCGCGCACGTATCGAGAGCTCCGAACGCGGCGAGTTTCGGTAAACTACGCTCCGACGCGTTCGTTTCGTTTTTATTCGGCTCAGACATTCGCGCCCGCCGATCTCTTGCCCGATACGGTCACGGCGCGCTTGACCGTGTCCGTGTCCGAACGTATTCTTTTCGTATCGGACGCGACGTCGGCGATGTCGGACTTTATCTCCGAAGTGTCCGTTTTGACCGACTTTACTACGTCCAGTCTTTCCGACAGCGCGCGGATCGTCGCCGTATATTTGCGCTCTCTGCTGCGGCTGTCTTTAAGCTCGTACACCAGCAGTCCGCAGAACAATACAGCAAAGATACCGTTGGCTACTACGAGCGATATGATTTCTTCCATGATTTCCCCCTTATGCTTAGTCGAACCGAACGAACGCCGGACGGCTACGTTACGTCCACTCCGATCAAAAGTAATTGCGCATTGTCGCGCGCCTCCGACAGCGAAATTTCGTTATCGCCTACCGGGATCTCTGCCATAAGCGGCGACGGACCGTACACCGCCGCGACGCCGTTGAAAACGAGATGCAAACTTCCGCCGCCGTCGAACCGCGCGACAGCCACCGAATTGCCGGACGATCTCACTTTACCGAAATCGGTGGTACCGCCGTTCTTTATTCCGTCGATAACGGCATTGCACGTTTTTTGTGTGCAGCTGCGTTTCAACGCGGCTATAGCGGCGGAGTTATCTTCGGTCGCCGCCAAAATACGGTTGTATTTATCCATAGCTCTCACCCCCGATCGTAAACGGAATAAACAAACGAAGGCGGACTTATATCCGGATCGAACTCGTCCGTATCGATCTCGAAAGATATGCGTTTCCCGGCAAAATCCGCTCGCGTTTCCGTCGTTCCGCCGGACACGGGCAACACCTTTTTCCCTTTTTCCGATATCAATGTCAACAGGTACGCACGATCGGTCTCGCCGTATACGGAATGCACATACTTTATCGACTGAGGCATCGAAAAATCGGTCGGCGGACTTTGCCAATGCTTTTTGAGTTTTTCGCCGCGCACTCCGCCGCAGCGCGTGATTATACAACCTTTGCCGCTCTCGTTGCACATCAAAAAATCCTTGCCGGCATACGTGCATGTGTGCATATAGTTGATATTGAGTCCGCGCGATAAGGAATACTCGCCGGTGCGCGGATCGTATACCAAAAGCCCGTTGGTCGTATACTCGCCGTTTTCGCAACCGATCTTATCGCCGTCGCCGAAATTCATCTTGCACGCGAGATAGTATCGTCCTTCGAAAAACTCGCACGCACATTCGTCGTCCGGCGCTATCAGCCCGTCGAGAACGGAAAGTACTCTTTTACATTCGTACCCGTCGAATATATACATTCCGTCCGACGCAAGAAATACGATCACCGATCCGCACGTCGCGATAGTCGTCGGGAATATCCGCCCCGCAGTGACGAAGAGATTGACTACCGCAAACTCGCGCTCGTCACCGAACGCCGTTATACGGCTTATGCCGTGATCTCGGAAAATGTACAGATAACTGCCGAACGACACCACTTTATTGAGATATCCGCGCTCGTCGAGAAGTTCTATAAACCCAGCCTTACCCGCGCCGATATCCCAATTTGTAGGATCGAGATCGTCCGAAAAATACACGCGCGTCGGCTCGTCCTCGCTCGTCACGAACAGCCGCTCGTAATGCAGCGCCATGGACGAGATCGACGGACTCGCTTCGTGCGTCGCGAGCGTGATACCGTTCCAACTGCTGAGCTTTTGACCCTTGCCAGAAAAGAACAACGTATCCACGGAATTCAGTCTGTACGTGAACGCCGTTACCGGCGGGAACTGTTTGCCGCTAAGAAATATCGTGCGTCCCTTGATCGGGTCGTACATCTGTATAAGTCCGTTGGAAGTTTGAAAAAGATACTGCTCGATATATCCGCCGACCTCTTCCGAATAGAATCGGTATATCCAATAACGGATCGCACGCTGCGGCACATAGTCGCAGTATTCCGTACCGTACCCCGCCCTTAACGCGCCACTCGACAAATCGAAATTATATGCGAGCGGCGACGTATCGAGCGGAAGCAAGTTCGCGGAATGGAAAAAGTCTATCTTGCCGAACGCGCCGACGGCACGCTTGTATCGCCTTGCGTTCGGTATTTTTTTGCTTTGCATCGTCTTTTCTCCCCGTTACAAAAACGCGCGGCGCGGCAGGCGCGATCTTCTCGTAATGCGAATACCTTCCGCGGCGCGGTCGTATCTCGACAAAAAGATGTTAGCCTCATCCGTTCTTCCCGCCATTATGCAATAGTTGCACGCGGCGAGATATCCGAGCATACTCGGTCTTACGCATGGCGCAAACTCTATATTTGCGTCGATGTCGGATACCGGTTTCGGCGCGCACGTATAAACGACGGTATACTCGCCGGGACTATCCACGATCAGCCCGCGCGAATCGAAAGTAAACCGCACTACTCTACCGTAACGGTCTTTGACCGCGCGCACGATATCGGGCATACCGAGTTCTTCCGCCGGCACGGCTGCGCTTTTCGCCGCGATCTTTTTTTCGCGCAGTATCGCAAAATCGGACTCGACCTGCGATACCGCATCGCGAACGCATTTGAGCATCGCGACTGTGTCGGGATCGGTAAAATCATCTTCGTTTTCGTCGAGCATATCGCGCATAACATTCTCGGCGCGCAAAAGCTCCGCCGCATACAGCGCCGTTTCCCTTATCGTCATAACAATCTTTCCGCCTTTTTAAGTATATTTTGTTCGCGTTCTTTTTCGAGACGCGCATTTTCGCGTTCCATGCGCGCCACGATCTCGCGCGCCCGCTCCGCGCGGGTGTAGAGAACGTGGCGCACCGTACGCTCGTCGAGAGTGTCGTAAGGCAGTACCAAGCACAACGACCGGGTATCCTTGCCGTTATGTACCTCGAACTTTCCGGTCCTGTAGTTAAGGAACACGAAATACCCGTCGTCTATGCTTTTAAGCCTGTCCGCGATCCCGAACATGTCGTCCCGGATGATCCTGCCCGTCAAGCGCGAGTTATCCCTTTGAGTACCGCCTGACCGTTGGGCTTACCGCAGATGAGATCGCAATACTTGACAAGCGTCGCGGTATACGTGGGCTTGCCTTGGTTCTGTCGCAATATCTTTCCGTTTTCCGTTTCGAGGAACCGCCAATCGCAAAGCTGATGAAGTTTGAACGCCTTGGTGTCGAGAAGATACATACTTCCTTCCGGAACGAATCTGTCGTACACGAGCGGTATCCCGTTGTAAGAAAGCGTTTTGAATCCGCCTGCGAGTTCCATGACGTCTATGTTACGCTTGAACGACGACATATAATCTATGTACGAATACTTGGCGTCCTGCGAGCATGCGATAAAGTCGACCGTGGAACCGGCGTCGTTTTCGAGCGCGTCGATAGCCTCCTGTATGATTATCTCGTCGATACCGCCGTTAACATCCTTGCTATACGGCGTAAGAAAAGGATGCGCCGATTTTTGTACGCCGTAAATGCTGTCGCCGTTAAACAGCGCGCCGATACCGGTTATCTCTCTGTCCTTGGAACCCTGAACGTACAGCTTGTCGCCGTCGGCGAGCGTGACCGCGCTCTCGAACGACACCGCCTTATTCGCACGGTCGACGTACTTTATGCGCGCGGTCGCCTTTTTTGCCCCGGCAGACGAGTACACGTCGACGACCAAACCTTCGATAAGGTTGCGCACGGTGTCGCAAGTCGTCTTGCTCGATTCGACCTTGACCGTAGCGAGCAAGCCCGACCCGTCGCCGTAAAGCATGCGTCCGAGATTGAATTTGGATGCGTTCAACAGCCCCTCGAGTTCGGCGTTGAGAAGATCGGTAAACGCGCCTCTGCCGTCGGCGGACGCGCGTATCGCCTTGTCCGAAATTTCGATCTGACCGTAAAGATTTTTGAGCGTCGTCACGAACTGCAAGTAGTTGTTGCCGTAAGCCGCGGGAAGATCGCCGGTCTCGTCGCCCGCGCCCACGCCTCCGTTGATTCCGAACCGCGCCGCAGTCCTTATCTCTTTGCCCCAAACGTCCGCGGACGTCTGCTCTATCTTGGAAAGCAGCGGGTTTACTCTCGTATTGAGAAGTTCCGTAACGGTACCCAAGTATACCGATTTGAGTGCGTTTTCCGCATTTTGCAATGTTACCATATTTTTCTCCTTGTTTTGAAATTTAGTGTCTCACGCGGCATGATCTGAAAAGCGCTACTTAAACGCCTCGTATTAAGATATCGGTTGATATTTATAATAGATTCGATTATTTGCAGCAAGCCGCGGGAAACCATACCCGTAGCAACGGCGAAATCGCGTGTCAGGCGGGCAACAGGCGGCACGGAGATGAAGGGAGTGTAGACCCACCTACATAATCGTGCAAGCACGGTTGCCCATACGGCGCAGATTTGCCTGCGCAAGCGCGCAAATCTACTTGTATGTAAAAGACCGAATCGCCGTGCCGCACGTAGCTTGCATACCTTCGGTGCCCACACGGCGCGAATTCGCTCTTGCAAGCAAGCAAATTCACTTGTGTGGTAAACACACGATGAGTTCGCCGTCGCAAATTATAGTTTGGCAAGTAATTCGTCTGCCAGCATCTTCGCTTCCGACAGCGTGCGCGGACGCTTTGCCGGTACGATCACCGCAAGCCCGCCGGGTGCGCTCGCCATGCGCGAGGCAATGAGCTTTTGTTTATACCGCGAAATACATGCGTCCATGACTTCGGGTATTTCCGCAAGCCGAGATACGGTATCGGCGTCCGGCGCACCGCAGGAGACGGATGTTTCCGAAGGCGGCTCGACTTCTTCCGCACGCGCAATTTCCGCCGTGTCAATCGGAAGAGTATCCGCCGTTGCGATCGGCGTTCCGTCCGAACCCCGCTCTGTTTCAGTATCGGCTTGCGCTCTGCGCTCATCAAGCTCCGCTTGTAACTTTTTTATAAGTTGACAGCGCTTGGTGAATTCGCTTTGAAGAGCGTTATAAGCCGACAGCAGTTTGTCGGTCGAATCGAACTTGCCTATTTTAGAGGCCGAATTGTCTTCGGCTTGTTCCACAATGATATTTTTTTCGTCCATTTATAGAATTTCCTTTCCCGTAGTATCGGTGTCTCTCCGCATACCGTCCGAACTTTCCGCCGCGCCGCGCTCGAGTTCCGTCCTGTGCATGGCGATATGCGCTTTTATGTCGTCGTACTTTTTGCCCTTCGGACGTTCCGTAAGCAAAAATTTGACGTGCGCGTCGATGTGAAGTTTATGGTCGTCAAACTCGTTGAGTTCGAGCTTGCCGGACACGTTTTCGCTCTCGGCTCTCGTTATATGCACGTGCGCCATGTCGACGCCGCCGTCCCAGCCGCCGTAGCCCAAAACTTCCATGAATTTGTGCTTGGCGCTTTCGGACATCTTGCCGTTCTCGTCCGACAGAAGTCCCATTTTGTAAAGCTCGAACATCATGTTTTGCCGCATGGCGGGCGTTGACAAAAGCTCGTTGTCCGACGCGAAAACCACGTCGTCGCTCGATATATCCGACGCCGACCAGCGCACGAGTTCTACGTCGCCTTCCGCGCCGACTATGCGCGATATGCGCGCGTCCGACCCGAACTGTTTATACAATCTGATAATGTGCTTGGCTATCTCTCGAGCCGCGATCCGCACATACTCGGCGGACAGCGACAGACGCGTGTCGTCCTGTTCGATGAGCAGCTGCAGAGCCACGCCGCTCATGCTTGCCGCCGCGGCGGCGGACGAACGCATGATCTCGCTCACGCCGCTTATCTGCGTGAATTCCGACAAAAGCCGCGACTCTTCTGCGTCGAAACTTGTCGGCACGCCTCCGGTCTCCACCATGCGCGGCGGCGTCGCGCCCTGTCTGTAAACGAGTATCTTGCCTGGCGAAATGCCTTCCTGCTCGAGATCGTCGATATCCACGGAACCGTCTTCGACCGCCATAACGCCCATAGAGATACGATTCAAAAGTTCGTGCTTGCGGTTTTTCACGGCATTGTACGCACGCTGAATGGGGATCGTTCGCTCGACTATGGACGAACCGAAAAAGCAACCGGCATTGACTATGGATACCTGTTTGACAAACGGCAGAGCGCGTTTCCCGTCGGCGCCGTTTACGTAAGGCAACGGACCGTAGTGTAGCAGCACGCCGTTTGCCACGACCGCATACTCGCCGTCCGGCTTGTCCGCGCTCGGCAGCGTGTAGCGCTCGATAAGCACCGCCGCTTTGTCGGACGTGCTTACGCATATCTTGTTGAGCGTACTGCCCGCCGTAAGTCCGCCGCCCACCGCCGCGGCGTCGACGCCCATAGTGTCGATATGCTCGGGTTCGACGACCACGCCGTATATGCGCTTTATCTCGCCGACGTCCACGGCGCGCGCTCGAATGATCGAACGGCAGTCGCTCACGTTCTGGGCAAATATACTGTCAGGATATATCTCGAACGGCGACACGACGGAAACCGTTACGTCGCCTTCGCCGACGCCGTCCATTTCGAGTCCCGCGGCGCTGTCCCAGCCGACATAGTAAAAGCTTGTGCCGCATATCTCCGACCACATCGTACCGCTCGTGAGCAAGCCGTCCATGCCGAGCTTATCGCACGCCGCGTTAAGTATTTTCGTCGAGCTTTTAGCGGTCTTTACATCGTCGTCGTCCGACGAGAACGGGCGTACGGTGAGCGACGGGCGCACTGTATTGAGCTTTGCCTGACGGGTCTCGACAAGCGCTGAAATATGATTGAACACCTCGCGCTCCTGCCAAAAATAATCGCGCTCGACGTCTATTACGTCGCCGCCGGGCGTCGCCGTGCAGTACTGATTGCCCATGTAAAAATTGATATTCAGCCGCCACTGTGTCTCGAACGGACGGCGCGCTTCCGCACGGTCGCGATAGTCCGCCGTCACGCTTGCAATTATGTCTTCTTTGTACTCTCGTTTCATTTAATCGTAAACTCCTTTAGATAAGCGCATTTTCGCCGCCGCGCTTTCGCGACGAAAAACACGCATTTACTTTTTGTCCTTTTTCTTGCCCGTCTCTATCGACTTCGGCGGCGGCAAAACCGCGCCGATCGCGGCATGCAATTCGCGCAGGCATTTGTCGCACGCATAAATGCGGCTGCGCAAACCCACGCGGTCGAACTTGACCGCATGAGCCGCCTTGTTGCCGCACGCGCCAAGCTCGCATCTTACGTTGTGTTTGATAGGTAAAACTTCCATATTACTCCTCTCCTTGTCGAGAATTTTTAAGCTCGTTCAAAAGCCGAGACTTTTCGGCCTCGAGTTGTTCGTCCGAAAGATCGGACACCGAACCCGAATCGAATATCATTTTCGCCGCCGTCATGTCCGGCGGAACGTCTTTGACCGTGATCTTGCGCTTGACAAGCTCGAGCGCCCCGTCGACGACGGCATACTCTTCCACCGTTTCTTTCGCCTCGTAACCGCACGCGCGTTTTATCACGGCGTCCATTATCTCGTCGTTTGTCTTTATCGCCATACTTCCCCTTTGTCGCGGCACGAAAAAACGGACATAAATTATTCGCACAACTCATGCCGACATCATAAATGTTTCCTGCCGATATATTGCAACGAAAAACGGCGTGGTAAGCGCCGTTTTCGATCATGAATAATTTTTACTCGTGAGACTCGCTCAGATATTTGTTCACGCCCCATATCCACCGCTCTTCCGACATATCGTCGAACGCTTCGAGCGCGGCTTTGCTATACAACCCGATAGTCTCCTAATACGACCGAGCCAAGGCATAACTGCCCTCGATCGGTATATCGTCATCGGAGATCATTTCACATAAGTCGGTAAAATATGCCGGATCGGCGGAACTCCGATCTCCCCATAAAAACGGGTTGAGTTCGCTGAGCAGGTCTTCGAGTTCTTCGGTCTTATGACCGTTTTCATAATATGTCTCTATTGCATAAAAGATAAGAGAAAACATTTCGTGTTTATCCATATTTTTTCGGCGCCTATTCTTTATATTCTATCAAATACTCTTTTACTGCTTGATTCCAACGCATTTCCGAACAATTATCAAACGCCTCTAATGCCTCTTCTTTGTATTTATCAAGATTTTTAACAAATTCTCGTGCCAAAGCGTAACTGCCTTCGACCGGCACCTCGTTATCCTTAATTAACTTTCGAAAATTCGTAATATATACGGGATCGGCAGATTGCAAATCTCTCCAAGTAAAATGACATAATTCACAAAGCAACGAATGTATGGCGTCGCTCTGCTTAACGTCCGCATAATATGCTTCAAGCACATAATATATCATGCTTAACATGTCTACAATATTCATTTTATTGACTCACTGTACATTTCTACTTATGCGGTCCGCTCAAATACTCTTTTGTTGCCCTTATCCACTCTTCTTCCCCCAATGAATCATAAGCGGTAAGCGCTTCCTCTTTGTGCCAATCCAAAGTTTCGAGATACTTCCGCGCCAAAGCATAACTGCCATCGATAGGAATATCGTTTTGAGAAACAAGCTTGCTAAAATCGGAAAAATATGCCGGATCGGCGGATCCTCGATCTTCCCATAAAAAAGGGTTCAACCCGCTTAGCAAATCGCCTAAATTTTCGTTCTGTTCCAAATCCGTATAATACGACTCCAGCGTAAAATACATCATACAAAACAATTCAAACTTATCCATATTTTTGTCCCGAACGTTTTTACTCATTAGACTCGCTCAGATATTTGTTCACGCCCCAAATCCACCGCTCTTCCGACATATCGTCGAACGCTTCGAGCGCGGCTTTGCTA
This sequence comes from uncultured Christensenellaceae bacterium, assembly GCA_910588315.1. GTDB lineage: Bacteria > Bacillota > Clostridia > Christensenellales > Pumilibacteraceae > Anaerocaecibacter. The sequence continues at coordinate 18,193 of CAJUQF010000016.1, forward strand.
TACAACCCGATAGTCTCCTAATACGACCGAGCCAAGGCATAACTGCCCTCGATCGGTATATCGTCATCGGAGATCATTTCACATAAGTCGGTAAAATATGCCGGATCGGCGGAACTCCGATCTCCCCATAAAAACGGGTTGAGTTCGCTGAGCAGGTCTTCGAGTTCTTCGGTCTTATGACCGTTTTCATAATATGTCTCTATTGCATAAAAGATAAGAGAAAACATTTCGTGTTTATCCATTTTCAACTCCAAGGATTTTTATTGAAACCGGTTATCGGATCCCACGGTTTAGGCGTAATATTATAACCTCCGTCCTTAATGATACCGTTTCTTACCTCCACCCAAAACTGACCGCCGTCTTTCGTATATTCGGCATACCATCTATGTCCGCGCGCATCCGTATTCATATAATTTTTTTCATCCTGCGCCAGCATATACAGTTTTTTTCTGTTCTGGTTTGTATCCAACAAATGTCCGCGTTTTTTTCTGAAAATGTGCTTTAACTGCGAATCGTTTTTAGGCAATCGCACACTTCCGGAAGTTCCTTTAAAAAGTCCGCTGTTGCCCGATCCCATCAGCAATTCTCCTTTATGTGAACTTTGAGAATTTCCGATTCAAACGGGACTATTTTTATGCCGCGTTCAGCCGCATATGCAAACAGCTTTTCGGGAGCCTGTCCGTACACGACTATCGCCGTCGGTTCGAGCCTGTCGACTATATATTTCAGTCCTTCTTCAAACCACAGCCTATCGTCTTTCGCCCGAATGCAGCCGTGTGTGCCGACCGCGATAGTTTTATGTTTTTCCACTCCGGCGCACGCCGTTTCGAACGTTCTGCCGTCGCCCCAACGTACGTTGGGTATGACATCTATTCCGTTTGCATTGAGCCATGCGCCTATCGCCCGACCTTTGTAGATGTTGAATATCTGCATAGCAAGCGGCATATCGCGGTAAACGCTGAAGTCCGGAGATATAACGCCGCCGAAGCGTTTGAGCATACCGAGATAACGTTTCGGATCGTTCCATAAGCGATTATAGCGTTCGTCATGCTCGTAAAAGCATATCCATCTGTCAAAAGTTTTCGATCGATTCGCTTTGGAAAAAGGCAAAAGCTCGGTCGGCAGTTTTTCGCTCGTTTTTATCTCGGGAATTTCGTACTTTCCCGAAAAACCCGCACGATCCGTCAAAAAGGCGTTGAACACGTCCTTGCACTTTGCTCGATTATTATACATCATTTCCCCCTATATGTCAAGATTGCTTTATAAAAATTTAACGGCAACGAAAAACGGCGCGGTGATCGCCGTTTCGGTCAATATATTCGCTTTATTTTACAGTAACTTTACCGATGACTTTTGTCCGATATTCGCTTAATGTCTATACTTATACCGTCGCGCATACGATCATTGATTTTTCCCCGATATCAGCTCCAGATCCTCGTCGAGCGCCTCCAACGTTCTTCCGGTATAATACCAAACGCCCGCTTCGTCCTGAACGCATTCTCCGTCGAACCGGATAAGCCAATATCCGTCGACCTTCGGTTCGATTATTGTCGCTTCCGCGCCCACGTCGTAACCGTATTGCAAAAATTTTTGTTTATGTACCTTTAAGCGCACTCTGTCATTTTCTTTCATTACTTACCTACGTATGGTTAATTATGACTCCGATAAAATACTATCATTATCTTACAATAACGTTTCTCATATGCTTATCGTACATAAATTTAGCCTTTTCCTTCCAATTTATGTTTTTTGTCCACTCATATGTTGTCGGTAGAAACTCTTTTACATTGCCCTCCATCGATGGGAAACGTTCATCATAACAAAGAATCGCTTTGGGTTGTATAACTTCAAGCATTTTATTATAGCCGAGAATAAATTCTTCTTCGCAGTTTTCACGATAATAGGTACACACAGCTACAGTCGAACCTTGCTCAACACCATCAAAACAAAAGTCAAAAGTACTTTCGTCACCCCAACTTATTGTAGGGATGACACGCAAACCCATACTTTGCCAATATGCCCCGCACCATCTATTTTTAAAAATACTAAATATTTGCAAAGCTTTCGGCATATCGGTAAACACACTGAAATCGGGCGATAACAAAGCATAATATTGTTTGAGCTTCTCTATCTCCGTGTATGCTTTGTTATACACTTTATCGAAAAGCCAATCGTATGTAAAAAAATGCACCGTTTTGTGTAAATTTGCTTCTTCATTGATTTTGGTATTAGTGTAACTTATCAAATCGATTTTATCTAAATTTATGTCCTGTTTTTTTATTAAAGGAAATTGGTATCTTCCCGTAACAGGCAACTCATTGCGTACAAGTTCTCTTTTATGTTGTTTTTTTTGTAATTCATATTCCGTGTCTTCGTACATGCTCATCTCCTTTATTCGCACTGCATAAATGCAGGATCGTCGATTTCGTCCCATATATTTTTCAGCAATTTACCGTCTATGGCGGCGCCGGCAACAAACTCGTTTTTGGAATCGAAAATCTGCAACATCCTGCTTGTTCCGTCCCACAATTTCCTATATAATTTTATCTTGTACGGCTCTGCCGCATGATCGCCGAACAGTATTACAGCATACTTTTCTCCGGCATACACAAATGTCATTTCACTGTAAAATAACAATCCGTTAATGAAATCATCAAATGTTGCTTTGAATGGCTCCCCGCTTTCGTATTGCGTCTTTGCGCGAGAAAGCGGCACAAGCATCGGGTAACTTATGCCCAAACTTTTATCCCATTTTTCATTATCGGCGCTGTTTTTCCAGCCGCAATGCTTACATACATCGGTGTTTCCGTAATTGTCCGTACCGACCGGACCACCGCAAATGACACATGCAGTAATACTATCAAATTCATACGATTTATGTTCTTTCATATATTTCCTTCCGGATAAGAATCATAGTCGGGATCGTACTACATAAATCTCGGATTTTCCACTTTACTCCAAATGTCTTTAAGTAATTTACCCGATATACTTGCATTATCGATAAAATCTTCTTTCGAATTGTACGTATACTGAAATGCGGCGCAACAAAATACTATAGTGTACGGCTCTCCCGAGTAATCTTTTCCTTGTTTGAACACTTCGTAGGTCTCACCCGAATAGTCGAACAACATCTCGCTGTAAAACAAAAGTCCGCGAACAAATTCATCAAAACTTGCTTTGAACGGCAGTCCGCGCTTGTATTGTTCTTTCGCGCGAGAAAGAGGCACGAGCATCGGATAACTTATACCGTGCCACTCTTCCATTTTCGTATTATCGCATCCGCGTCTCCAACCGCAGTTGCGGCAATATTCATATCCGCCATGTTCAAAATGCAATACCGGGTGTCCGCACACTTCGCACGGCACGACTTCTGTTTTGTTGTCGTCACCAACCATTTAATTACCTCAAATTCTAAAAGTATTTATCGTAATCCGGAACGATTCCGTTTTTATCTCTAATGGGTACCCCGTCGACCCATACCCATACATGGTCATGTGGAAATTCGTGATTGTGATGTGAGTCTTGATGATCATAGTCTCTATTGCGTATAACATTTCCGTCGCCGTCATACCATCTACTCTGGACTTTAACATCGCCCACATACAGATCGGCACGCGAATTAGGCTCGGCACCATGTGTACTCAAATCTCCGCGTTTGCCATAAATAATAGTCACGCCGCCGCTCGGGACACCGCCACTGCCCATATTATATCACCTCTCATTAAATATTGCAATATTTTTATCTTTTACCGC
>CAJUQF010000016.1:21955-29192 GCA_910588315.1 uncultured Christensenellaceae bacterium
GTATCTCACTCTTTATACCCTCTCTTTTCGGCGGGGTCGGACGGCTCATAAGATAATATCTGAGTTCGTCCAGACAGTGATCGTCGGTCTTTACCGGTCTGTCGCCGTCGCCCCAGCGATAGCTTTTAAGTTCGCGAATGAGATTGACGCACGTGTCGAATATAAACAGACGCGGCTTGCCGTCGGTCATAAGATACTGTTTGACGCGGTTTATACCCGTAAACAAGTCCTTATTGACGCGCGTATCTACGAGTATGCCGTTGTCGCAAAACAGTTCCGCGACCGACTTCTCTGCGTTCAGAGTATGCTGTGACGCCGCACTGTCTATAAGCGTCGACACTCTGCCCTTTGCGTCGGTATGCCAGCCGAGCGCCGCGCTTATCCTTTTTATCTCGCGCGCGTGATGATCGACCGCACGACCGGACTCGAAATGTTCGGCTACGACATACACGTTCCCGTCGTAGTCGACAGCGTACCAATGACATGACAGCGGATTATTCAGACCCGGGTCTATGGACAGGCGATCCTGCCAATCTTTCGGGATATCGAACGGCGGTATGACATGCACGCGCTCGTCGAACTCGGTATACACCGCGCCTTTCGCGTCCACGAATCTGCCGAACCGTCTTACGTCGCGTTCAGCGTCCGTCATAGCCGCGGACACCCTTTCCACTTCCGCGGGATCGAGATACGGGTTATCCGCCCACTCCATAAAGATATGCCACACTTCGGGATCGTTATTGCTGTTCAGGTATATACGCTTATAAACGAACGTGAGTCCGAGCAGCGGCGTCATCGTGCCGAATATCAAACCCTTTTTGTCGACCACGCGCATGGCGCACTCGTCGTAAATATCCTCCGGCGGCTCTTCGTCGAACCACACGTAATCGAGTGACGCGCCGGCGAACTTGTCTCTGCCCGCCTCGCACGTTTTGAACCCTATCGTGCTTACGGTGCCGAACACGTTTTTTACCGCGATATAGTCTATCACTCCGCCCGACGGCGACGAGCTTTTGCCGCTTTCCATTACGATATCCGCGATCCAATCGGGATTGAGATAACGCAGTATTTTCTTTTGCGCCACGTCGCGCTGGACCCTGCGCGACAGCGACACTACCCAACCGTCCGTGCGCTTGTTCTCGCGGTACGGATGTATACCGCGCGCGAGCCACACCGTTTCCACCGCGCCGCACTCGGTCTTACCCGTGCGGTTCCCGCCGAACACCCAGCGATTGCGCTTACCGCATTTATGGAATTCCATCTGCTTTGCATGTACTTTGTCCGTGTTGTAACGCAGCAGAGCATTGTTATCGTAACGCCGCTTTTGCTCGCGCTCGATAACGAGAATTTTTTCTATCGTTTCTCTCACAGGTATCTCCGTATATACTTTACAAACATAACGGTTATCCGACAAAACATGCGTTCATCCGCTACTCGAAGTGGTGTAAAACGTGAATATGACCGCACTGCTATCGGTAATGACCGCACTGACATTTTTTATCATGCCAACTAAAACGACCCTGTACGACGATTCGCTCGCCGCCGTTGTTGATCTTCCGGCAGGCTATTTCGTTTTGCAAAGCGACACCGCCGCGCCGGACGGCTACTTAAAGGTCGTTTACGATGATATCGACGGCTACGTCCGATCCGATTCCGTTAAGCAAGTGGACTATACGCCGGTCACCAAGTACGAGACCAAAGTAAAGTTTCGCTGCGACAACGATTCTCAACCGGTCAATCTGAGAAGCGAGCCGCGCCGCGCCGCAAACGTGATAATGGTACTTGCGGCGACGGACGGCGGACATTCTTACGGCGCTACGCTCGGCGACGAACTTATATCCGGCGCCGGCAACGTTTGGTATTACGTTAACGTAAACGGAACGCGCGGCTACTGTTATTCCGCGCATATAGAAGTCGAATCCACTCCTCCGAACATTATAGAAAAAGAAGAACCGCCAAACGTGCCGACCGATACCAAGCCCGTGACAGAAGAACCGGAATCCATGCCGGGAGTCGCCGCTATCATATTTATAGTCGCACTGTGTCTGCCCGTTCCGTTTATAATGTTCTATCTGTTCCGCAAGCCGAAAGAAAAAGAGTAGCGAATATCCGCTATACGGCAGCCGTATTACCTATCGTGTCCCCGATAGATTCCGTAGCGAATAAAGTATTTTTCTTTATGCGCGGCTTTTTAACGAGTTTAAACAAATACGAGAATTCTTCGTTCGCTCGTTCGACGGTATAACCGGCAATCTCCAAATGCGAAAAAGCCTCGTCCGTAAGACGCGTGTCCGCTCCGGACATAACGCATGCGACGAGCAATCCGAACTTTTCGCCCAGCCCGCGTTCCATGAATCCGTATAATACTTTGAGATTGCAAATATCTATACGGCGGTTATCGAGCGCGATCAAATTCTTCACGACTTTCTCCGCCGGCGATATCATGTCCGCAATGAGCGTATCCTGTTCGCGTTCTATCGCATCCTGCAATCCGTATAGCATCGGATAAAGCAAAATTATCTTCTCCACGATCGATTTTCTTCTATACATTATATACAAATTCCTCCGTGCAAATCATATTTTCACGCGCAGTTTATCACCTAATTACTGACATATGTATGTCAGTAATTATTTATCGGTAAAATTTGTGCAAATTGCATAAAAATTCATATATTCACGATGTCGAACGAACCGTATATAACGCGACGACAATGTAAAAGCCGAATGATCGCACAAAAAAAGAGCGACACGATCGCTCCTTTTTTATCGAATATCTATTTATCGTATATCGTTATTCTTTTTGTTCCGGCTCGCCTTGCGCGGGAGATCCCGTATCGGAGCTGCCGTCGGTTTGCGGCGATACGCCATCGCACTCTTTTTCGGACACAGTCGACGGCACTGCCACGTCGGTATTATCTTCCGCCGCAGCCGTTTGCTCGATTTTTTCTTTTTGTTCGCCTGTTTCGCTCGACTCGTCGGTCACGGACGCCGTCTTAGGTTTTTTGGGTCTGTCTATAAACTTGCTGTCGGGGAAATTCGCGGCGATAAACTCGGTGAACTCGCGCCCATACGTTTCCCTATCGCGAATATACGAACAAGCGTGTTCGGCATCCGCTACGGCAACGAATTTTTTATTCGCGGAACTACATGCATCGAACAGTTTTTGACCGAGCGCGAACGGTACGAATTTGTCTTTTTCGCCGTGGAAGAACAATGCCGGCACCGACATTTTTGCCGCAAACGGCATAATATCCGCATCGTACAGCGAATAGCCGTGAACGAGTTTCAGACCCGTATTATATAAATGAATAAAACATTGCGGCAAACCGGCATTCTTCAAACTCGCGCGACATTGATCGTACTGCGACGAAAATCCGCAATCGTCTATAACGCACTTGACCTGCGGCGGCGGTTCCATGCCTGCGGCGGCAATTACCGTCGAGCCGCCCATCGAAATACCGTAAAGCGCGATCTCGACGGTTTCGCCGTACATCGCGATAATCTTATCTATCCAGCGCAACAGATCGAACCTGTCGATCCATGCCATACCGACCTTGCCTTCCGACCCTTCGTGTCCGCGCATCGTCGGAAGAAACACGTCGAACCCGCGATCGAAAAACATTTCCGCTTGCGGCTGCAACGCGCGATAACACGAGCCGTAGCCGTGACAGCATATCGCGACGAGACGGGGCTGACCTTCGGGCTGTTTAATAAGCGTGCCTGCGAGTTTGCATCCGTCGTAAGCGGTTATCGAAATCTTCTGCGTGCAGTATTCCCAATCGTCAAACCACTCTTCGTCCACACCGTACTTTTCGGGAATGCTTTCGCTGTCTTTGGCTTTGCGCCTGCCGACTACGTTATGCACGAACACGAGCGCGCCGATCACGAACGATAACGCAACAACGACGATCACCGCCGCTATTACTATCAATGCTATCATCCAACCTTGCATAATTGCCTCCGTTTTTAATTATAACATAACTGCGAATCACTGTCAAGCGCGAGTCTCGCCATTATTCGTTACTCGTCGAGATACGCTAAAGCGAATTGAATATCCTGCGGATAGTCTCCGAAATGCCTGCCGAAAACATTAAACCCGCCCTGATTAGTCGACGTCGGCTTATTACCGAATTTAAACTCCACGCAATTTCCTTTGTCCAAATGCAGTTTAAGAAGACCGATCTTATCGTTTACCGTCTGTCCGTTTATACTCACGCCGTCGCCCGTTATCGTCAAAGTCACTATAACGCCGTGCTGAGTGTCCGTAGATCTCCACCAAGCGGGATTCTGCAATCCTCTGTGATCGCCGTAATCTCCGCGGCTCGTCCACGTGCCGAGTTCGACGTCGTTTATCCAAAACGTTATATCCGAAAGATAATTATTATCGAAATACGGCGCTTCCGAACAAAGCTCGAGCGACAGCGACAGTTCTATTACTTTGTGATCCTTCGCTATGCGATTGCCGAATCTGTAAGAAATAATACCGGCGGTCGTATAAACAAGCTGCGCATCGAATCGTTCCGGATGATAGCAGTTGTCGTTAAGATGAGCATACTGTTTTTCCGACGTACAGAAATTGAAGTCGCTGCCGATAAACTCGGTAAACTGCCCTACTCCGAGCGACTGCGAAAAACTGTTTATCTGCGCCGTTTCCGACCGCATGCTGTAATGAAAACGCAGGTCCACGCCGCGCAGATCGCGTACTACCGCCTTTTGCGTTCCGGAAGAACTCGACCTGTAAAATACGTTCACAAGATCGGCTTTTTCCATTTTATCCAGATGATATAGCAGCGTCGTCATCGGTATGCCGAGATCGCGCACAAGCTGCGACACCGCGATCGTGTACGGCTCGCTCTGCAATCTCCGCAAAATATTGAGCCTGGTCTCGTTGCCGAGCGCGTCGCAAACCTTTGCTATACGGGGAATATCCTCCTCGTTTTTCAAATTGAACCTGACTATCGCACCCGATTGTTTGAGAGTTTTCATGATATTTCCATTATACAACGATTTACGCATAAATGCAACTATAAAATTAGTAGTACAGCCGTTTTTTATCTAATTTTATAAACCGTAAACTTTCGATTTATCTATTGAATATATCGCGCCGATTATGTAAAATTAAATTGACCGAGTCAAATACTAATCGGGAAAAGGAGCCGACATGAAAAAACTATGCAAGTCTTTGTTATTCGCCGCGGCGATAGTCGCGGTTTTGCCGTGCGCGGCATGTGCGCAAAACACCGCGAAAGGCGCACGAGGTCCGGACCTCGGCAACAACGGCGCCGCGATCGAAATAACGTCAAACGATTTGCGTCAAGCAAGCGGCGTAATGAATGTCGACGGCAACGCATACACGTCGGTCACGTCAAACTCTTTGATAGCGGGCGGCAGTATGCAAAACGGGACGTTCTCATGCACGGTACGTTCCACCAATCAAACGGACAGCGGCATAGTGTTCGGATTATCGCGCGAAAATCGGGAGTATTTCTGGGAAGCGGGCGTAAGTTATTATTTCTATTTTCTCGGACAGGGCGGGTACGCATATCTCGGCAAAGTAAATAACGGCTGGTATATCCTGCAAACAAAGAAAATAGACGCTATAAACGCCGAACACGCCTACGAACTCAAGGTCGTCAAAAACGGCAACCGCATGGTATGCTTTGTCGACGGCGAACTCATGTTCGGCTACAAAGATCTCGAAAACTCGCTTACCGGCAAAGAATACGGACTGAGAACGGGCGCACCCGGTGTGACTTTCGCCGATTTCCAAGTTACTTCGGAAATCGACTATATATAAGGAGCTTATGATGAATAGAATCGTAAAACATACGTTATGCGTTTTACTCGCGATTTGCCTATCGCTCGTAACGCTTACGCTTTTTGCCTGCGCGGACGGCAAGTCCGATAAGCCTGCCGCAAAGCCTACTTATACCGTGACGTTCGAATGCGATTGCGGCGAAACGCACGATCCGCTTGTGTACAAAGGTACGGCGCTTAAACTACCTGTCCCCACACGCGACGATCATACTTTTCTCGGTTGGTTCGAAAGCGAGACCGCGTCGTCTCCGGTAAACGCCGACGCTTATACGCCAACGAAAAACATAACGCTCGTCGCAAAATGGAAAAGCGACGCACCGGGCGCTGAAACATACACAGTGACGTTCGAATGCGATTGCGGCGAAACGCACGATCCGCTTGTGTATAAAGGCGTGGCGCTTAAACTGCCCGTCCCCACCCGCGACGGTCATACTTTTCTCGGCTGGTTCGAAAGCGAGACCGCGTCGTCTCCCGTAAACGCCGACGCTTATACGCCAACGAAAAATATAACGCTCGTCGCGAAATGGAAAAGCGACGCACCTAGCGCAGATAAAACGATCGTCACTTTCGAAAGCAACGGCGGCACGAAATTCGAACCTATCGAGTATAACAGCGGCGCGATATCGCTCCCCGTTCCGGAAAGATACAACTACGAGTTCGCCGGATGGTTCGATAACAAAGACATGAGCGGCAACGCGATAAGCGGCGAATATACGCCGACGGCGAGCATAACGCTCTATGCCAAGTGGACTGCGGTAACGTACATATACTTGTACTACGGCGCGTCCACCGATCATCGCAGACTCACCTACCGTGACGGCGACACCGTCGAGTTTAAAGACATATCTTTCACGCCCGACGATATAACCGTGGACGGCACGGCGTGTCCGTTCGTGAAATGGGTGTACGAGGACACCGACACAGAGCCGACGACGATCGAAGTCGGACGCGATAACATAATCATCGTCGCAGTCTACGACTACTCCGCCCTGCCGCCCAAAAGCAATCTCACGCAGAACTCTGACGGCTCGTACACGGCGACGGGCAACGTAGCGCACACGTTCGTCGAAAAGACCGACGATATTCGCGTGTGGGCGGCGGACGTAACGTTTACAAAAAGCATGAGCGGCGGCGCGGGCATCGCCTTCCGCATGAGCATGAGCGGCAGCGATTATGCATACGAGGACAGCGGCTCGACATATTTGTCTGCGGTCATCGTTGCGGCGAGCGGCAAACTGCAAGTCAGTTCGGTCACGGACGGCAAGTTCGCTCAGCTTGCGGGCAGTCAGGTCGCGTTCGAAAGCCTGCCGGAAAACTTCAAATACAAATACAATAACAGCATAAACGTATCGATAGAGCTTGCCGTCGTCGACTACGGCGATAAGTTCGAGATATACATCGACCGCGAATTGTGTTACAC
>CAJUQF010000017.1 GCA_910588315.1 uncultured Christensenellaceae bacterium
TGTATGGTATGATCGATACAATAACGGTAATTTATTTTAAAGATGTGAATCGGGTCGTAAATGATTACATTAGTTTAGAAAATTCGAATAGGGTAATTCGGCTCTTTCGGTCCCGGTCGTTATAACATTCTATTGACTTTTCTATCGGGATGCGTTATAATTGCAATAGAAAGCAATAGTAAAGCAATAGTAAAGCAATAGAAAGGAGCCTTTTATGTCATATGTCGAATCGAACAAATTGGAATTAAAACGCGAATACACTACCGAAATCAAGAAAGAAATCGTAGCATTTTTGAATTGCGAAGGCGGAACACTGATGATCGGTATCGACGATAACGGCATTGTCGTCGGTGTAGATGATGCAAAGGATATAATCGAGCGTATTACGCTTATGATCCACGATGCGATCAAACCGGACGCATCGCTTATTTGCAGTGCGCATGAATATACGGAAGATAATAAATCGATCGTTAAAGTAGTTATCGGACAAGGTGTGAAAAAGCCGTATTACATTTATGAAAAAGGGCTAAAACCGAGCGGCGTTTATTTGAGAATAAACAATACTGCGCAACAAGCATCCGAACATGCCATTAAACAGATGTTGATCGCAAGTGCAGAAAGCGCTTATGAATCGCGTTTGAGTATAGAACAAGACTTGACTTTTTCTTATCTTGAGCTGGCATTTAAGCGTGCAAAAATCGAATTGAAAGAAAAGACGTTGGGACTTATAAACGCTGACGGTAACTATACGAATCTTGCTTTACTTCTTTCCGACCAATGTCCGTTTTCCATAAAAGCCGCCGTATTCGACAGTGACGATAAAAATCGTTTTGTGGACAGAAAAGAGTTTGAAGGTTCTTTGTTAAAGCAAGCCGACGATGCATACAACTATCTTACGCTTAACAACAAAAATCACGGTGAATACAACGGAATATTACGCGATGATAAATCCGACTACAACAATTTGGTTTTGCGTGAGGGCTTGCTCAATGCGATTATTCATAGGGATTACGCTCTAAACGGCAGTATTCTTATTAGCATTTACGCTAATCGAATCGAATACATTTCAATCGGCGGTTTGGTTACGGGAATGACTTATGATGATATGATGTTGGGTGTTTCAAGGTCGCGAAACGAGAAACTTGCCAACGTATTTTTTAAATTGAAATACGTTGAGGCATATGGAACGGGAATCGAAAAAATACAAGGCGATTATGAACACACGGGAGTTTCTCCGCGTTTTGAAGTTTCCGATAACGGATTTTTGCTTATGCTTCCGAACAAATCAACTGTTTCGGGCAGTAAAAAACCGATGACGGACCAAGAGATCATTTATGGATTTATATGTGAAAATGAAAAAGTTTCCCGAGCTGAAATACAGGAAGAATTCGGGTTTAAGCTTACAAAAACTCGCAATATTCTTCTGCGGTTGGAACAAGACGGTAAAATCTTGCGTTCGGGAAACGGCAGAGGAACGTTTTATGTGATAAATAAATCAAAGTGATATTTTAGCGATAGTATTAATAGTAAAAAGTAAATGAACTACTCGCCGAGCGAGTGATCACCGCTTAAATTTCGTAACCTTTGTATATGAAATAATATGGAATCCACCATAATCGACAAACCGAGGAATAAGAACGAAACAAAGATACAAAAAGGTACAAAAAGATACATTATTGCAAGAGACGGCGCATAATTTCCAACGTCAAAACACATAAAGAGTATTAGGACGGTATTTCACAAAAATATACAGTTTTAAGATCGAGAATATGGATTTTATTTTTACCGAGACATTGACAGCGATAAATAGATATGTTATAATTACGATTACGATCGAATATATTTACCGAGAGCGTAGACCGAGTCGTTACGGACTTTGTATGCGAAATAGGCGATACTTATTTAAACGTGTAAAGGAGATCTATGCAAGGCTCACTGTCGGACAGAACGTCGGTTCGAATATACGGTAAACGACCCGTCGAGCAAGAGAAACTCGACGAGATTCTCAGCGCAGCCATTCTTGCGCCGAGCGCAAAGAATATCCAGCCGTGGCGGTTTGTCGTCGTGCAGAAAGATAAAACGCTGATAACGAATATAGCGGACTTAATGCAACGCAGTACGTTCGTCAAGACCGCCGATTGTCTTATCTGTGTTTTCTTGGACAAAGACGGCGCGTTCGATTTTGTTAAAGATTGTCAATCGATCGGAGCGTGTATAGAAAATATGTTGCTCGCTGCGACGGCGCTCGGCATAGGCTCGTGCTGGATAGGCGAGATACTCGACAGACAAGCGGAAGTCAAAGAGTTGTTGCAAGTAGAACAAGACCGTTACGATCTGATGGCAATAATTTCGCTCGGCTATCCGCTACGCGAAACAAAATCCAAAACCCCGCGCAAACCGTTGTCCGAGTGTGTTATAGGGTATAAATAAAACGACAGCCGCAAGAAAAACTCACGGCTGTCATTTTGTTGTAAAGAAATAATGATATAAATATTATCTAAGTAAGCTATTTCCATCTGTCGAGAAAAGATAATATATATACTTTATATATGGAAGATATTATCGTAATGTTTAAAAATACGCCGAATTATATCATGCTCGCCGCGGCATCGACATTGTGCGTTTGCGCGCTGAGATAAACGCATATCGATCCGCATTAATTAGAAGATTTACGGTGTAAACGACGTTAAACTTAAAACTCTTATTTAGCCTTCCGATTATTGTCAATGTTCATTGGAATACTTATGCGACAAAATTTATGATTACGCGAATAACACCCGGCATCGAAACGGACGCGGAATATTTAACGGGAACTTTTTAGGTACATAGGAGGATGAACGATAAGAGGAACGACGGGCGAAATGCTTATTTACGAGTCGCTTTTGAATTTGTATTATGATAAAACGGCAAAGTCTTTTTTAAATGGGGAAGTGATCGGGTTTATAGACAACTTTGTGGCGTACTGTAAAGCGGTAGACGTAGTTGAAGATACGATACTGGTCGAGACAATGGAGACCGTGTATGATCCGAGAACAGGGCTGTCGAAGGACGAGCTTAAAATGAAACTTGCACTGAGCGACTCGTCGCTATACAGATTCAGGGTCAAGATCGTACATGGCTTGAATAAATACATATCCGATAATATCTGCAAAAAATGATCGCGTCGCCGCGACCGCGATACTATATAAACGTTATTTTCTATTCCGAAATACACAAGCGCGGCGGTCTTATCTATTGCGATTGCGTGTCGTATAATATTGTTTATAGATTTCGATGTGAGGTCGGTTATCGATATCGTCTATCGTCACCGTGTGCAAAATCTTTTATGTAACGATAGAAAGTGGTAGGGCTGAGAGCCGTAAGGCGCAGCGCTTCGGAATAGGGGAGTCGGTGTGCGGAGGATCGGATGGCGGTAACAAACAGGATCCGCCTGCGGTAAAGACGTATACCGTATCGTTCGAAACCAACGGCGGAAAACCGCTCGGCGCGATCGAATGGAAGGCGGGTACGGCGATAAAACTGCCGACGCCGGAACGCGACGGCTATGACTTTGCCGGCTGGTATTACGACGAAGCTCTCGATAATGCGGTAGTCGTTGCTGCGTTCACTACGGACAGGGACTGTACTCTGTACGCCGCTTGGAAAGAGCGCATTGCGCCGGAGCCGATCGTATATACGATCACGTTTGTGACTTACGGCGATCCGCTAGCGCCCGTGGAAAAGCCGGAGGGCGAGATGTTTGTCGCACCGCTGCCGACACGCGACGGGTTCGAGTTTAAAGGCTGGTATTTCGACACTGCATTTATGAAACCTGTGCCGGAAAAAGGGTTCGCCGTATCGCAAGACAGCACGCTGTACGCCGATTGGCAGTATATAATAAACAAATACAAGATAAGGCTGTACACTACGGAGAACGACTACACGGAGTGGGAGTATGCGCCCGACGACGTCGTCGATATATCGAAGTGGATCGAACCGGAACCCATAACTTTCGAGGGCGACGGCTGTCCGTTTATGTATTGGATAGACGAGACGTATACTCATGTCGTCGAAGAAAACTTTGCCATGCCGAAAAGATCGCTTGCGTACTATGCCGTTTACGACATGCCCCAAAGGTATCATTGGGCATATGATGCGGATAACGATATTTATACTTCCGACGGTGCGGGCGTCAGACCCGTAAAAAATGCGGCGCAAAGCTATTACGGCGAACTGTCGGCGGAATTTACCGTAACGGATCCGGCGACTTCCGGCGTGGGTCTGGTATTCAATGCCGATATTTCGGAAAACGATTATCCGTACGATTACACGTCCGGCAGTACGTATTGGTATTTCCATGTCAATCCGTCGAAAGCATCCGGCGGGTTCCAGATCGCGCGCGTGGTGGACAGCTACAATGCTTTGCAAACGATAACTAAAAACAAAGTTCCGGCGTGGAACGCAAAGCATACTGCTTATCACGAAAACGTTACTGCCGCGGGATTGCGTTTTACCGTGCGCGCGGTGTTCCTTCCCGACTCGATCGAACTGTATATCGACGACGAAAAAGTTTATACTTACGACGGTGAATACATGAATACCGTGTACGGAAAAACGGTCGGCATACGTACGTCGCGGGCGGGCGTCACTGCGGAAAACATCGTGTGGACGCCTTCGGAAACTTACGCAGAGGTCAAAAAGATAAGTTATGCTACCGGCAAGGACGACGTGGCTGCTCCTACGGCAAAGCTTTGGGCGACGGCGACCGACTTGCCTCTGCCCGAAATCGCGCAAAACGGTTGGGAAAGCACCGGCTGGTATGTGGATGCCGCTAGGGAAATACCGGCGACAAAAGAGAATATACCGAGCGGCAGCGAGATAACGCTTTATGCCGCGTTCCGTGCCGTCGTTATGAAAAACGGTTATAAGATATACGACGACAGGTACGTGTATAATACGTCGGGGCTTTCGGTAGTTGCGGTAGACGAACTCGATCACGAGTACGGCAAGTGGTCTGCTGACTTTACGGCTACGAGTAAGTCAGTGGGAAGGATAGGACTTATATTCCAGGCGGCGGTCGCCGATACCGACGGCACGCTCGCTTGGGGCGCGAACGATATGAAAGGATATATGTATTATCTCAATCTCGGCGCGTGTAAATCGATCGAATACAGCGATACGGGCACGATATCCGGTATAGCCTATCCGACGTTCGCAAAAGTAGACGTCAACGATAAAGGCGTTAACGGATATATAAGCATGGGCAATACTCACAATGCGGCGGACGTGATAAACAACAAACTGTCCAAGTCGGGCGTATACGGTAAATTTTATTCGGACGTTTACGACTTTTTCAAAGGCACGTCGGCTACCGTCACCGTGCGGCTCGGAATCGCAGTGACGCCCACGCGCATAGTGCTTTATCTCAACGATATACCGCTTAAAGCTATAAAAAATCCCGGCAAGATAGAAGGCGGCGGCGGTAGAATGGGATTTTACACGGAAGGGAACGGCGAGTTTTCGGCTTGGAAGTACGAGGCGGTCGAAGAGCAAAACGGTTTTATTATCACTACGGACGAGAGCGGCAAAAAGACGTATCAGTCCGCGGGTATATCGGAGACTGCATTCGTTACGGTAGCGCTGCCCGAAGTGTCGGCGAGATACGGCAAACTTGAAGCCGACGTCGACGTCAGCTATATCAAATCGGTAGGCGCGGGGCTTGTGGCGCAAACCAGTATACCGACGGGCGAAAACGGCAGCGAAGTATTGCGTTCTCTTGCGACGCACAATGCGTATTATCTCTATCATAACCAAGGGCTCAACGAAAACTTCACGCTGGCGTCGGTCGTGAACGGCAAATACACGACGGGTGGAACGGTCAAAAAATACACCGCCGATACCGAAGGCGTTTTGGGCGCGTACCAAAAACGTAATGCGCTGTTCAATACGGGCGCGGCAAGCTCGGTAAAGGTACGTATGGGAATAGAGATCACTCCGACCGAAATCAATATTTATATCGACGGCGAAAAGATAATCACAAATACAACGTACGGCGGTAAGTTCGACGATAACAACGATTGCACGGGCTGGGGATTCGTAGGCTACGGCGTGAGCGCCCGTTTTGAAAATATCGTTTTTACACCGTTTGAAACAACGCTCGCCGCATGACGGGCATTATATGATCGTTATAAAAAGGAGACGGATATCGAGATCATGAGAACGAATATTATTAAAAGAGCCGGATGCGTTCTTGTCGCCGCGATAGTGGCGCTCGCCGCATTCGCATGGGGATCGATAAATAAAAACGCCGAAGCATATACGGTGGACGACAACGGCGAAAAGCATTATTCCATTGCCGCCGATAAGATCGTTTACAGAACCGAAAAGCCGTTCGATAGGACGATAAACACGTTTGAGGCTTGGATCAAACTTCCCGAGGCGCTTGCCGACGAAGTCACCGGCGGCGTCATATTAGGCAATTACTTCAATCTGCCTACGGGGTATCCCGGCGGTGTCAACTTCGGCGTGGGCAAGAACGGTAAGTTCGAACTGTATTGGAATTTCGGCGTAGGCGTTACCAATATGGGTGATAAGTATAACGTCGAGCTGCATAAGGTTTTCGAAAACACCGATCTTCGTACGGGCGAGTGGACGCACGTTGCGATAGTGCGCGATAAGGCAAACGGAACGCTGTGCTACTACGTGAACGGCGAACTCGACGAACGAATGGAAATAAATCTCGGCGAATGCGTTTGCGATATGATATTCGGTATTGGGTCTGATTGGAATAACTGGTATAACGACAAGACGCCGTTTATGGGCGCAATAAAACAGGTGACGTTATATTCGGAGCCTATCGGCGCGGCACAGATAGCGGCGGACATGAAAAACACGGATATCGTAACGAGTGATCGCGAAAACGACGGGCTTATGGCAAACTGGTATTTCGGCGAGGACTGGGGCAAAACCGAGCGCGTCGCCGACAGTTCGGATAACAGCGCCGATTGCACGCGTGCGACTATCGACTGTTATGTCGACGCCGAGTTCGAAGAAGATTTCGATTATTCGTTCGTAGTAGTTCCCGACATGCAGGCAATGACATATCACAAACCTGATAATTTCGCGCAACAGAGCAATTGGATAGCGGATAATGCCGAGCGGTTCAAGATCAAGTTTGCGATGTATCTCGGCGACATGACCGAGTCGCGATACTCGACTGCGCCCGAACAGTCGCAATCGGAGTGGAACATAGCGGCGCGCAATATGTCCGTTTTGGACGGCAAAGTTCCTTATACTTTCGTACTCGGCAATCACGATTACGATAACTGGGCGACAAAAAGCCGTGAAACGACCGTGTTTGACAAATACATGCCGTACGGTAAGTACAGCGCGCTCCCGAACTTCGGCGGCGCGTTCGAGGACGGAACGATGGCAAACACATACTCGCTCTTTCGTGTTGCGGGCGTCGAGTATCTGGTTTTCGCGCTCGAATACGGACCGAGAACGACCGTACTCAACTGGGTGGACAGGATAATAGAAGAACATCCGTACAGCCGCGTCATCGTCACTTCGCACTCCATACTGTCGCCCGACGGAACGTTCGTTACGTCGAGCGATACGCTTAATCCGGCAAAAACGATTTCGTACGACAGCGCGAATTGCGGCGATGTCATGTGGGATAGAACGCTGAAGCGGCATAAAAATATGTTCATGACTTTCAGCGGACATTTATGTACCGACGACATCGTCATGCGCGGGGACTTAGGCGATAACGGCAATACCGTACGCTCGGTACTCGTCGACGCTCAGGGTTCGATGCTGACGAGCGCGATGAATACGATGCTCGTCGTTCAGGTCAACGAGCGCAAAAAGACTATGCGGTTCTGCTATTACAGTCCGGAATACGACGCGTGCTACAACGAACAAAGCCAATATACTTTTTCGTTCGCGGACGAGAACAACCCCACGGTGGGCGCGGCATAACAATAAAAAATAAGCTTGGATCGAATAGAAGGAGATAACGGGAATATCATGAAAAAACGTATCGCATTATTACTGTCGGCAATAGCTGCAACCGCGTTCGTAACGGCGGCATGCGCTTCGTCGAACGCGCTCGATCGCGGCGCCGCGGGTACTTTGACCATTACTCAAAGCGCCGATAACTCGGATATCAAATCCGATATGCTCGACAGGACCGACACTGTAAACGATCCCGTCGATGCATACAGCGGCGTACTTAAATCGGTTTGGGGCAGTTTCCTGACGTCGGACGGCGTGATAAAGTCGACCGCGCGGACGAGCCTTGCCGTGAACGAGACCGACGGGTTCGATCGCGGCGCTGTGCAAGTAACGGTCAAACAGACCGTGCCGAGCGACGCCGGTATCGTTGTAAGCGCGAGCGGAAACGGTTTACGGTATTGGGAAGGCGAAGGCATTGCGTATTACTTTTTCTTTATTGGGTGGGGTAAAAACGCCGAACATCCCGTTGCTTATCTCGGCAAGACGGATAACGGTAAATGGACGGCGCTGAAAGTGATCGATATAAACAGTCTGACATTCGGCGAGCCGTATAAACTTAAAGTCGTACTCAACGGCACCGATCTTAACTGCTACGTCAACGACAAATTGTACATCGTTTTTTCTGAACGCAGATTTTTACGCGGCACGGGATACGGGATACGTGCCGGCGCGGTCGCGACGGAGTTTTCGGATTTTTCGGTGTCGAAAACGGTAGTATAACGGATCTATCGGCGTAAAGTAAAAGCGACGGGAAGGCATTTTTGCTTTTTCCGTCGTTTTTTATCGTACTGTTTTCGTTGCCGCTTTAACGAGCTTATCCGTAAACGGCAGAACGGCAAGCGCCGTCAGCAGGTTGTAAAATACGTGAAACACAGCGAGTCGGAGTTCGGGCGTGTGCGGTATGAGTTTTTCGAGTGCGCCGGTGTAATCCGATCCGCACAGATGCAATATCATGCCGAGTACGAGCGCCGTCGCGGCGCCTATAATATTGAAATACATATGGATAAATGCCGCGCGTTTGGCGTTCTTGTCGGTGGCGGCGGATGCGATAAGCGCGGTCGTGCAGGTGCCTATGTCCGCGCCCACCGTTATGTAAATTCCCTGTTCCAATGTGATAAGCCCCGATACTATCATCGTTATGGCGAGTGTAGTCATTACCGACGAGCTTTGAACGACTGCTGTAAGCACGGCGCCGACGATGACGAGCAGCAGCGGATTTTTGAACGTCGACAGAAAGTTTTTCAACCCGTCGAGCTCGGAAAAACAGGCGAACGCGCCGCTCATTATCGACAGTCCTACAAACATCATGCCGAACCCGGTCAGAATATTTCCGAGCGTGCGAGTTTTATCGGACTTTGCAAAAGCGGTTATGCCCGCGCCTATTCCGGTTAGAGTTGCAAGTACGGCGGACGCCGTTATGCCGTTGCCGCCGATCAGTCCCGTTGCTACGAACAGCCCCGTTACCGTGGTGCCGACGTTTGCTCCGAACATAACCGCCGCGGCTTGAGTAAGCGTCATTATTCCCGATCCGACAAAGCCTATTACTATAACGGAAGTCGCGCCCGAACTTTGTATTACGGCAGTCGCCGCGGCGCCGACGCCGAACAGCGCGAGTTTGCTTTTGCCCGTCGCGGCGAGCAGGGACGTCAGTTTGGCTTTGCTCGATTTTTGCAGTCCGGAACTCATGATTCCGCAAGCGGTCAGAAATATTCCCAATCCGGCGATCAGATCCATTATCGACAACGCGACGGTCGTTGTATTCATATTAATATAATACTATCGTACGAGCGCGGTGTATGCCGATAAAAATAGAATAAAAATACAATATAAACAGTCAAAAATGTCAATTGAATTGCTTTATCGATATTTGTATAATATTAAAGATTCGTAAACGTGTAACGATGGAATAGGTGAAATATATGAAAATTCGTATCGCTGCTTTTGCCGATGAGGCGGGCGAAAAATTTACCGACCAAATATCCGCGCTCGTCGCGGAGAAAATACCGTATATCGAACTGCGTTCGCTCGACGGAAAGAATATATCCGAAATAACGGCGGAAGAGGCCGTGCGCTATGCGAAAATGCTCGATACTGCCGGTATAAAAGTTTGGGCGATAGGCTCGCCGCTGGGAAAGATAGGTATAGACGACGATTTCGACGCGCATCTCGAAAAAGCCGAGCATGTGTTTAAGCTCGCCGAAGTATTTTCCGTTTCGCGCGTTCGCATGTTTTCGTTCTATACCGAAGATCCGGACTCGTGTACGGAAAAGGTGATAGAGCGGCTTAACAAACTTGTATCGCTTGCGTCGAGATACGGCGTTACGCTTTGCCACGAAAACGAAAAAGGTATATTCGGCGACACTGCGGCGCGGTGCGATTTGCTGTTGAAACGCGTCGAAGGATTGAAATGCGTGTTCGATCCGGCAAACTTTGTTCAGTGCGGACAGGATGTCGGCGAAGCGCTCGATATTCTTGCCGACAGAGTGGATTACTACCATATAAAAGACGCGAAAAAAATCGACGGCGCGGTCGTTCCGGCAGGGCGCGGCGACGGAGAGCTGTACCGCTTGATTGCAGGGATCGCGCGCGACGTGACGCTCACCGTAGAACCGCATTTAAGCGTTTTTTCGGGGCTTTCGTATTTCGACAAAACCGAGCTTAAGAACGAATATGTTTACGGATCGCAACGCGAAGCGTTCTCCGCGGCGATAGCGGCGACTGACGAACTGCTCGAAAAGAATTCCTTTCATTTTTCGGACGGAACGTGGATAAAGTAAATCAATGACATCGGAGTTTATATGAAAGACACAGTCAAATTCGGAATAATAGGTATGGGCAACATGGGCACCGTGCATTTGCGGTCGTTTGCCGACGGTAAGATAAAAAACGGCGTAGTGACCGCCGTCGCCGACGTGGACGAGGGCAAACGCAATGCGGTCATGGCGTATTTGCCGAAAAACTGCGCATGCTATTCGAGCGGCGTCGAGCTTATAGACAAAGCGGATGTGGACGCCGTGATAATAGTAGTTCCGCATTACGAACATCCCGCGCTCGCGATACGCGCGCTCGATAAAGGCATACACGTTATCTGCGAAAAACCCGCCGGCGTATATACCAAACAGGTCAAGGAAATGAACGCCGTTGCAAAGAAGGGCAAGGCGCTTTTTACGATGATGTACAATCAACGAACAAATCCGCTTTACATAAAAATGCGCGATATAGTTCGGAGCGGTGAAATCGGCGAGATAAGACGCGTCAATTGGATAATTACAAACTGGTTCAGAACGCAGTTTTATTACGATTCCGGCGCTTGGCGTGCGACATGGAAAGGCGAGGGCGGCGGCGTGCTTATGAATCAGTGTCCGCACCAGCTCGATCTTTTGCAATGGATATGCGGCATGATGCCGAATAAGATCCGTGCGTTCTGTCATTTCGGCAAATGGCACGATATAGAGACCGAGGACGACGTTACGGCGTATCTCGAATTCCCCAACGGGGCTACGGGTTCGTTCATAACGACGACCGCCGACGCGCCCGGTACCAACCGTTTCGAGATACTCGGTTCGCGCGGTAAGCTTGTATGCGAAAAGGATACGCTCACGGTAGACAGATCTTCTATCGATTTGCAGCGCTTCCTGATGAACGAAAAGAGCGGCTTTACTCAACCGGAATTTACGACCGAGACCATCGAACAGGGCGGCGATAATCCGCAGCATATCGGTATCATAAACAATTTCGTAGGCGCGGTACTCGGTCGCGAAAAACTTTATGTCGACGGCACGGAAGGATTGCATTGCGTCGAGCTTATAAATTCGATGCTGCTCTCGTCATGGCTCGACAAAACCGTAGAACTGCCCATCGACGACGACCTGTATTTGCGCGAACTCGAAAAACGCATCGCGACGTCCAAGCTCAAAGACGGCGGAAATATTCTTATAGACAATACCATGTCGTTCGGCGGAACAAAATAATGCGTTTCATGGACGACGGAGTTTTGCTGCGCGGCGAAAAGGCGCGCGAGCTGTATGCTAAAGTAAAAGACCTGCCGATAATCGATTACCACTGTCATCTCGATCAAGGCGCGATCGCCGCTGATCGCAAGTGGGATAATATCGGCGAGCTGTGGCTTGCCGGAGATCATTATAAATGGCGCGCCATGCGTTGTTGCGGCGTGGACGAGCGGTATATCACCGGCGCCGCAGACTACAAAGACAAATTCATTAAATATGCGGAGATCATGCCTAAACTGATCGGCAATCCGTTATATTACTGGACGCACTTCGAGCTCAAACGGATATTCGGTATAGACGATCCGCTTAACGCAAACAGAGCGAAATATATATACGACGCCGCGAGCGAAAGGCTTCGTTTGCTTTCGGCGCGTGAACTTATGCGATTATTCGACGTGCGATTCGTAGCTACTACCGACGATCCGGCAGACGATCTGGCGCTGCACGGCAAGTACGACGGTATAACCGTTTCGCCGACGTTTCGCCCGGACAGACTGATGTCGTTAGATGCGGATTACTTGAATAAGCTCGGCGCTGCGTCGGGCGTCGACATCGAGAGTTTGGACGATCTGCTCGTCGCGCTCGAGCGTAGGCTCGATCATTTCGTGCAAAAGGGTTGCAAAATGTCCGATCACGGGTTCGAGAATTTTCCGTCGAGATACGTTACGCATTCGGAAGCCGAACACTTATTCGCACGGCGCAGGAATATCACGGAGTCAGGTCGCGACGCGCTCAGAGGTTATTTGTTGACTAAACTCGCCGCCATGTATCGCGAGCGCGGTATTACCATGCAATTGCATTTTTCCGTCATGCGAAACGTCAATTCGTCGGCGTACCGCGCGCTCGGCGTTGACAGCGGATTCGACATAGCAGGCGAACCCGCCGATATAAAAAATCTTGTCAAATTCCTGGATACCGTCGGTGACGAGCGCAGACCGAGAACGGTGCTGTATACGCTCAACGACGGCAACCTTGCGGCGCTTGCGGCGGCGGCAGGGGCGTTTAGAAACGTTTTGCTCGGCGCGGCATGGTGGTTCAACGATACGGTGGAAGGCATTCGCAAAAACTTATCGGTCATTGCCGAGTACGGCGTATTAGGCAACATGCTCGGTATGCTGTCGGACAGCCGTAGTTTTTCGAGTTATGTGCGGTTCGATTTTTTCAGACGCATTGCCTGCGATTATGTCGGAGACAAGGTGGAACGCGGCGAGTATGCCGAAACCGACGCTGCCGCATTGCTTTATGACTTGTGTTACGGCAATGCCGAACGAATGGTCAAATGATCGTTGTCCGGTTCGGAGCGATGAACTTGTAATTTGCTTAAAAGGAGAACGCCATAGTGAAGATGACATTCAGGTGGTACGGCGCCGACGATTGCATACCTTTGGCATATATAAAGCAGATCCCGAATATGTCCGGTGTCGTGACTGCGGTTTACGACACGCCGGTAGGCGAAGTATGGGAAAAAGAAAAAATCAAAAAGCTTAAGTCCATGTGCGACGCCGCGGCGCTGGAAATGGAAGTAATAGAGTCCGTGCCGGTACACGAAGACATAAAATCGGGTAAACCTTCGCGCGACAGATATATCGAAAACTATGCGCATACTATCTTGAATCTCGGCGAAGCGGGCGTAAAGTGCGTTTGTTACAACTTTATGCCGGTATTCGATTGGCTGCGTACCGATCTCAAAAAACGTGCGCCGGACGGAAGTACCGGGCTGTCGTATGATCATGCCGAGCTTTTAAAGCTCGATCCGAAAAATCTGCATTTGCCGGGCTGGGACGAAAGCTATACCGCCGACGAACTTTACGGATTGCTCGAAGAATACAAAAGCGTTACGCACGAAAAGTTATTCGACAATCTCGTGTATTTCCTTAAAGGGATCATGCCCGCCTGCGACAAGGCAAACGTAAACATGGCTATACATCCGGACGATCCGCCTTGGGATATGTTCGGATTGCCGCGGATAGTTACGGGGCAAGAGTCGTATGAGAAAATAACGAAGGCGGTGCCGAATGTGCATAACGGCTTTACTTTCTGTACGGGTAGTTTGGGTGCAAGCCGAGATAACGATTTGGTAAGCATGGCGAAAAAATATGCGAAACGTATTTATTTCGCGCACATAAGGCAGATCAAATTCGATAACGAAAAAGATTTTACCGAGACCGGACACTTTACCGGCGCCGGAGATTTGGATATAATCGGCATAGTACGCGCTTTGGTAAACGGCGGATTCGACGGATATGTTCGTCCCGATCACGGCAGGAATATTTGGGGCGAGGACGGCAAACCCGGTTACGGACTGTTCGACCGCGCGCTCGGCGCGGCGTATCTCAACGGACTGTTCGAAGCGATCCAAAAGGAGTGAATTTTATGAAATTACCGTTTAAAGTCGATCTGAAAAATAAGATAGCGGCGGTTACGGGCGCAGGCGGCGTTATCTGCGCCGAATTCTGCAGAGCGCTTGCCGCATGCGGCGCAAAGGTCGCTCTGCTCGATATAAATTACGACGCGGCAAAGTCAGTCGCCGACGAGGTAGGCGAAAACGCGTTTGCCGTCGAGTGCGACTGTCTCGATAAATCGAGTTTGATAAGTGCGAGAGCCGCCGTGTGTGCGCGGTTCGGCGATGTGAATTTTCTCGTCAACGGCGCCGGCGGCAATAATTCTCGGGCAACGACCGATAACGAATTCATGACTCCGGACACCGTCGGGATCAAGGACTTTTTTTCGCTGGAAGAGATCGGACTTAAAAAAGTATTCGATCTTAATATAATATCGGCGTTTCTTGCGACGCAGGTGTTTGCCGAAAGCATGGTACGCTCGGGTGGAAATATCGTAAATATTTCGAGCATGAACGCATACAGACCGCTTACGAAGATCCCGGCGTATTCCGCGGCGAAAGCAGGACTGAGTAATTTTACGCAATGGGTGGCGGTACATTTCGCGCCATGCAAAATCAGATGCAATGCGATCGCGCCGGGCTTTTTCGCTACCAACCAAAACAGAGATCTGTTATTCGATAAGACAGGCGCTCCCACCGCGCGTACCGGTAAAATACTTGCCGCGACGCCGATGAAAAGATTGGGCGAAATATGCGATCTCATAGGCGCGTTTTTGTGGCTTGCCGACGATAAAGCAAGCGCGTTCGTGACCGGCGCGGTCATACCCGTAGACGGCGGATTCTCCGCATACTCGGGCGTGTAAGCGCGTGCCGAAATATCGGAGGATATTGTTATGTACGATTTAAAACGTGTCATCCCGCTCGTCACGGTCGACGATGCGCGAGACGTAACGGATATTATCGCCGCGCTCGACGCCGCAGGTTACGGCTGTGCGGAGATAACTCTCAGAACTTCGGCTGGCGTAAAGGCGATAGCGCTTGCCGCAGCGCAATTCCCGAACATGCTTATAGGCGCCGGATCGGTATTGTCCGCAGAGACGTGCTTATCGGCGCTCGACGCCGGCGCACGGTTCATAGTTTCGCCCGGACTGTCGGACTCTGTCGCGGCGCTTTGCATAAAGCGTTGCGTTCCGTACTATCCGGGTTGCGTTACGCCTACCGAGATCATGCGCGCGATCTCACTCGGTATAACCACCGTCAAGTATTTTCCGGCGGACGTGTTCGGCGGACTCAAAGCCATGAAGGCGCTGTCCGCGCCGTTCCCGCAGGTGAAATTCATACCTACGGGCGGTATCGATGTCGAAAACGTCGGAGATTATCTGGCATGGGATAAAGTGGCGGCGGTAGGCGGAAGTTCGTTCACTAAAGCGGCGGTGGAAAAATGGGCAAAGTCGTAACTTTCGGCGAGATCATGCTCAGGCTGACGCCTGACGATTTTCCGACGATGCGAGCATATTACGGCGGCGCGGAAGCCAACGTCGCGGTCCTTTTGTCATGCTTGGGCGAGCGCGCGTCTTTTGTGACGAAACTGCCGATCGGCGCGCTCGGGGATTTTGCGCTCGAGACTTTGAAACGGTACGGCGTGGAAACGGATTCGGTCGTACGCGGCAAAGGAAAGATGGGCGTTTATTTTTGCGAGAACGACGGCATTACGAGCAATATCGTCTATGACAGAGCGGACTCCGCAGTTGCGCTCGCGGACGAAAACGAGTTCGATTGGGACGGTATTTTCGCCGGCGCGGCTCGATTCCATTTTACCGGCATAACTCCGGCGCTGTCCGACGGACTTAAAGCCGCATGCATTACCGCATGCAAGGCGGCACGGCGCTTGGGAGTGGTCGTGTCGTGCGATTTAAACTATCGCGAAAAACTGTGGGATAAGAGCGACGCGCGCGCCGCCGCGGAACTGTATATGCCGTACGTGGACGATTTTATTATCAACGAACATCAGGCGCGTGACGTACTCGGGATCGCGCCGGAGCCTGGCGCGGCCTGCAATGAACGATATGTTTCCATAGCGGATATCCTTATGCGGCGATACGGGTTTAAAAACGTCGGGATAACCGTTCGCGGCGCGACCGACGGTAAAATCGTTCGATCCGGTTTGTTATACACCGGCGGAAACGCTTATTTTTCGCGCATACGCGAATTCCGGGCTGCGGACGGGCAGGGCGGCGGCGATGCGTTTTGCGGCGGACTGATTTACGCCATGAAAAACGGATATTCTAAGCCTGATGCGATAGAATTCGCGGTGGCTGCGAGCTGCATGAAAAACTCGGCTCGCGGCGATTTTGCGACGTTCACGGTAGAAATGATAAAAGACTATGCGAATAATTGAAATGCCTTGACTATTATACGAATAAATCGTATAATAAATCGGTCGATCACAATATTTTACGTCGGGAGATAAAATGAGCGCAGCCGAGTTTTTTACAAGCAAGGGGTTCGGGTATACTTTTTACACGGTATGCCTTTTATGTGCGGTGATACTTTTTTCGGTCACGGTCGCGAGACTGTTTTTTGTCGGGACTAAAAACGAGCGATTCGAATATCTGAAAAATTACAAGAAAGGTCAGTTCGCTTTGATCTACGTGATCGCCATTCCGCTGTATTTTATCGGATTTTTGCACGTGCGTGCGGCGACGACGGGAATGAATATTTTCGAATGTTTTCTGTCCGCGATCGATGCCGCTTTCGACCTGCTCAAACTCGGGTTCGGGATGGACAAGCTGTCTCCGTATATGTCGGTCGATAAATATTTCACCGCGGCGGTAATGGTATGTTATATCGTCACGCTTTTCAACGTGGTATTCTTTACCGCGTCGTTTTTGTTTCAACGTTTGAAAAACTTTTTCGGAAAGGTGCGAGCGCGGCTTAGCAACGATCTCGTTATCGTTATCGGCAACAACGAAAACAATATAGTAATGCTGGAATCGTTGCGCGGCAACGGTAAGCGCAGAGGCATGCTTTTTGCCGGACCTACGCCGTCAGAGCGCGACGAACTGTACATAAAGAATATAGTGTATAGCAATTTCCGCTGCGACACCGCTTTCGAGAACGAACTCGAAAAGAAGGTGATGCGCGCATTCGGGTTTCGCTATCGCCACGGGCTTGCGATGAGAAAAAACGTTACCGTCGTGATAAATACCGGCGACGACACTCTCAATCTTTTATATACGGAAAATATATTGCGCATAATGAAAGGTAATGTCAAGTCCTCCGATAGCGGCGTTACCGCATTGCTCGACGTTCCCGTAGATGCGCGGCACGCATGCGTGACGGTATATGCATTTTGCAAGCCGTTTAACCGTACGGCGTTTCGGGAATATGCGGAACAGTCCCGAGGCCATATAAATCTTATGGACAGCTATGAGCGTTGCGCGCTCGACTTCGTGTATAAGTACCCGTTGACCGCATTCATGTCTGACGCGCAAATCGATTGCGGTACGGGAACGGTCAAGGATGTGCCTATAAACGTTTGTCTCGTTGGATTCGGCGGTATCAATCGCGAATTGTTTTCAAAGCTCGTCGCGGATTCGCAGTTCTATACGAAAAACGGCGATACGCTCGTACATAAAAAAGTCAACTATCATGCGTTTGATAAGAACGAAGCGTATCTCGATAAAAATCTCAATCAGACATATTTCAGATACAGCCTGGAATTTTTCGCCACGCGTGTCAAGGGAAAGAGCAAAGCCGAATCGGAAAAAGAATTTTTGCCTATGCCCGACTATCCCGCCGCCGATTGGTGCGATCCGCTCGAAAATCCGAATCACCCCAACGAGAACGGGTTTTTCCATAAGATAGATATAAACAGCTATCGGTTTTACGAATGCTTGCGAAACGTTATCGATGTCGGCGCGTCGGCATTCAGTTATATAATCGTGGCATTCGGCGACGACCTTGAAAATATCGATCTGGCAAAGAAAATATTATCTCGGCTCGACATGTGGGGGATATCGGGCGGCACGCACGTGTTTGCCCGCGTTTCCGACGAGCGGCTTGCCGCTATGTATTCTGACGAAAAATTTCATATTTTCGGTACGCGCGCATCGGTATACGATCTGAATAAGATCGCGGCGGATCCGGTGCGAAACATGGCGTTTTATAAGTCGTTCTCCTATGCTCGAACGGATTGCGCCGACCCGGCAATGCGGCGTGCGCTCGCAGTAAAGAAATGGATGGGATCCGGGCTTGAACAAAAGAACAGCAATTATTATTGCGTACTCGGCTTACGCACCAAACTGAATCTGTTGGGTTTCGATTATGCGCCCGTTTCGAGCGCCGTACCCGACGCCGGAACCGAATTTTTAGACGCATATTACGGCACGCACGATATGACCGAAATAGACAGCCGTTTGAGAGGTAGGTGCGACGTTACGGTTTACGAAGGCGACAGCGTGCGGACGAATCTGGCTGTACAGGAACATCAGCGGTGGAATGCTTTTTATATTTGCAGCGGCGTTATCCCGTCAGATATCGAAAGCATTCGTGCCGGGTGCGGCAAAGATATGACCGAGCTGCTTGTTCATTGCAATCTGACTACGTTCGACGGTCTGAAAAAATATGCCGAGATCGTAAATCCGAGCGATCCCGATAAAGCTGACGTCAGAAATTATGATTACAGAATACTCGACTATGCGGATAGGCTGCTTTTCGACGCCGGTTATAAAATTATCAAGTCGGGGTTGCGTACAGACTCACAGATATAAATAGAATAGGGAATATATTTATAGAAAAAGCCGATTCGTAATTTTTCATTACGAATCGGCTTTATGCTTGTAAGGTTATTATGATTAAGTCGGATCGTTTTCGGATCGATCCTCTTCGGTTTGTTCGGGAGCGGGGATAAGTTCGGATCGTTTTAGCGTAAGATGAGTTATTTGGCGCGCGGCTATGGCGGCGCCGAGCGCAGCCAAACATAAAAAAACCGCGGCGAGTCCCGCGCCGTCGAATTTCATACATACGAACGACAGTTCGAAAACGAACATCGTCGCCGGGACAGCCATATACAGTTCCGCGCCGAAGTATGCGCGTTTTTGAAATCCGCCGCGCGGCGCACGTTCTACCGGTATACGCTTGATAAACTTATACCGTACTATGTTCATGACGAACAGCCAGAACGAAACGCCTATCATTCCGAATATTGTGAACAGTACATAAAAGTATGCGTACGACGGGTGATGAGTCGTCACATACTCATAGCCCGCCTGCGGTATCGCTATCGCGGCGATCACCTGCAAAAAGAACGCTATCACGGTGAGTGCAGTGCGAGCGAAAGACATTTGCGCAAGCTTTTGCTCGTCGACGTCCACATAATAGTATGCGCCGGAAAACTTGGGCTTTTGTTTTTTCTCGTTCGATCCGCTGTCGACGTTTTCGGGCTTTGTATCGCCGTCGGCGTCGGAGCCGTCTTTCTCCGTGTCCGGCGTTTGCGGCAGCAAAGTATCGACTTGTTTGTATTCCGATTTATCGTGTGGATTTTTCATTATCGTGTTCACATTATTAGAGGAACAAATTCGGCGTCGTCAACCGGGCTTATCCGGAAGGGCATAATCTATTTTATAAGCGATTGCCAATATGTGTATTGTTTGCGATTGCCGCGTTCTTTATAATATGCGGCGAGCGCCGCGCATGCGGATTTAACGCCGCTTTCCGCAAGCTCTTCCAGCTCTCGCATAGCGGAGATTTCGTCCTCGTCGAGATTCATCAGGGCGAGCTTGACGGCGCAGTCGGCACGTCCGCCTTTTACGCCGGTTTTATAAAAATGCTTTGCGCGTTCTCTGTCGCCGAGCGCGCTGTATTTATCCGCGAGCATTTCAGCCGCATTCGGATTTCCGAGCTGCGCGGCAAGCAAAACATACTTATCTGCCTCGTGCGGATCGGTAGGACGGATAGCTTGGGCATACACAAACATCGCGAGCGGGTCGTCCGCTTCGACGCGAGCCTTAAGTTCCGCAAGTTCTTTTTCGTTCATAATCAACTCCCCGGAGTATTTTTATGAGTGCAAATTTTCTTGCAATATCGAAAAAATCCGGCGCTCGCGTATGCTTTACGAAATAATCGAAACACGCGATCGAACCGAATATTTTCCGAGAATTATTTGTTTTCCGTGAGTTGTTTTACTTGGGATTCCGTTGCAGACGGTGCGGCTTTGAGCAAAGCAATGCCCATATCGCAAAGCGTTTCGCCGAGCGCCGCTTTGGCTTTTTCCGCGCCGAGCTTGACGCCGCCTATTTTATCATATATGGGGCGGAATTCCGAAAGGTCGGTGGAAAGCGCCGTGCCTTTTTCGAGTACGGACAGTAACGGCGTGCAGTCTTTGGCTTGGAACACGCCGCAAGCGGCAAGCGCGTCAGAGCCTACGATGTAACCTTCGGGCGTAATGTCTTTTGCGAAAATCGCATAAACCGCTATGCCGTCCGTTTTAGTCGCAGCGACTACGCAGGGAAGAGCGGCGTCCGCCGCGGCTTTTACTATGCGCGTCGCTTCGCGGGCTACCGCGTTTTTGGCGATTCCGGTAAATTTAAGCGCAGGGACCGGATAGTCCAAAAGCGCCGTTTTAACCGCGCCGTCCGAGAGCTGTTCTTTAACGGGCGCGTTTTCGAGCGCGCTCGTCCAGGCGCAAAGATATTCCGTGCCTGCGCCGATGCGCGTCGCAATGACGCCGCCGTATTCGCTTACGAACGCAACTTCACGCGAGACGATGTCGTCAGACAGTATGTCGGGATTTTCGAGCGCCGAAACGCGATCGCCGAGCGCAAGCGGCGTAAAGCCGAGCGGCTCCGCAACGTCGAGCGAAATAGGATAAGCCGCTTTATTATCGCGAGCATAGCATGTGAAACCGTTTTTGAAAACGGCGGGCGAGCCGTTGATACGATCGCCGTTTGCATAAAGTTCGAATAAAAATTCAAACGCTTTGCTCACGCCTTTGGCTTGTTCTTCGGCAAAATATGTGCCGACGGTGCGCGGCATGGGGAAGAGTATGTCTTTTATTTCGTCGAGGTCGACAGAAGGCGCGAGCGATTTGAGTTCGGTCAACAGCTCGGCAAAGGTAAGCTCGCCGTAGTCCGCATCAGCTTCAGTAACCGACGAAACGCCGCAAGCCGTCGCGAGCCGGTTAAGCGTGTACGTGCTGTCGAGCGGATCGAGCAAAAGATTGTCAAACGCGTAAGATACGAGTTTGTTGAGTGTGGTGTTAAGGTCGGATTTCATTGTTTATAAGTCTCCTTTTCTCCGCGATTAGCCGCAGAGGTTTGGTCGGGTTTATGAATTTATAATATTTTCGGCGCGACTCGCAATTCCAAAGTTTCCGAAATTTATTGCCTCAAATGAGTTGCCGTTTACTTATCGTTTCGAATACGGTTATCGAAATTTCTTATTCGAAATGCGTCATAGTTCTATTATTTGTCATTTCGAGCTTGTCGAGAAATCTATTCCTTATATTCTATCTCGACGCTCGGATTTCTCCGCTTCGCTCGCCGGCGCTCGCTTCGGTCGAAATGACGGCAGGGGAGCGGGGCGGCACGGGTGAAATGATAACGGGTAACTATGCGAGTAAAACAGCTGTAATGTCTCGGGATGTATAAGCGGCACAGCCGTAGTCTGTATTACCGATGTATATGTCCCCGAAAATCAAATGCTGCGAACGGGGAGTACAAGATAAATATAATCTTCGAGATCGCCGACGGGCGCGACTACGCAGACCGACGTGGCGTTTGTGAGATTGAGTACCACCGTTTCGCAGGTCATGCAGTGCAAAAACTCCGTGAAGTAACGCGCGTTGAACGATATCGAAAGATCGGTGCCGTCGGTATTGACGGGCAGGTTCTCTTCGACGTTGCCCGCCTCGCTGTGCGAGCTGACCGTCATGTTTGTCTGCGAAATATCGAAACGCACGAGGTTGTTGTTCTTTTCGGAACGCGCCATAAGCACCGCGCGGTCAATGGCGTCCGCGAACAGCGCTTTGGGAATGGACACCTGCGTGTCGAAGTGCTGGGGGATTATCTGACGGTAATTGACGAACGTGCCGTCGATGAGCCGCGTGGTAATGGTCGTGGAATCGACTTTCGCCATAAGGAAGTTTTTATGCAGGTACAGCTTGACCGGTTCGTCGTTGTCGGAGAGTAAGCGCGAAATTTCCATGACGGCGCGGACGGGAACGGTTATGCTCGTCGACGCAGTGGTGGCGATAAGCGGCTTAATGCACTTGGCAAGGCGATAGCCGTCTGTCGTGACCGCGACCACTTCGCCGTCCGTTATCTCGAACAGCACGCCCTTGAGCGTGGGGTGCGAATCGTCCGTGCAGACCGAGAACGCGACTTTGTTGACAAGATCTTTAAGATCGGAGCTTTTAAGCTCGAAATGCTGAGTGTCCTCGATACGGTTGACTTCCGGATATTGATCGGAAGGGTAGCAGCCGAACTCGCCCTCGCTGCGCTCGTAGTCGATCTTGAGCCGCGACGACGTGGCGGTGAGCACGATGTTTTGTGACGCGAGCTTTTTGACGAAATCGCCGAACAGCTTGCCGGGTACGACCGCCTCGCCCGATTCGACGACGTTTGCGCGTATCATATGTTCGATGGACAGCTCGAGATCTGTAGCGGTAAGAGTAAGCGTGCCGTCCTCTGCGACGAGTTTAATGCCTTCGAGTATGGGATTGGTGGACCGTGCCGGTACCGCTTTAATTACCTTGGCGACGGCGTCGCATAAATCATTGCCGTTACATTCGATTTTCATAAGTTTTCTCCTATGTCCGTTTTTTAAATTATACTACAAGAAACAAATATTGTCAATGTTTTATACGCGACACGCATTTAAGAGATTCGCTTTTTTAAAAGAAAAGCGCGGCGCCGATAAGAATATCGATAGGAAAGTAGTACCGTGTTATACTGTAATATGTGTATTATAAAAAAATCTATAAATAGAAGACCGTCTCGACCGAAACGTTAGCTTTACCCATTCCACGCTGTCGTCTCGATCGGAGTGCGGTGTTTAACCAACACGTTCTGTCATCTCGACCGAAGCACACTTTAGTGTGCGCAGCGGAGAGATCTTTTTTTCTTATACGCAGAGATTTCTCCGCTCAGCGCCTTGCGGCGCTTCGGTCGAAATGACAATAGGTTTGTATTGCGATGTAAAAATATGGATGAAACAACGTAGTAGGACATAACATCGCGCGTATGATATATGCGACGAACTTGTATGTGCGTGAACACTTTAAAATATTTGACGAATAAAAACTATGATAGACAATGACAACAAAAAACCGAACGACCCGACGCGGTCGTTCGGTATTGGGTTCAAGCTTATAAGAAATACGGTGAAAGAGAATTTAAAAAGAAACATTAAGAATCGGCTTTACTTATATTTCCGTCGGTACAATGAACTGTGTATTCGCCGGTATCGGTATTCCAATATGAGGATTTGCTTATAGATTCCCATTGAACTTTTGTACCTTGATATGTTATGTCGGTAAGAAACGGGCAGTTATTGAATGCTTCGCCGATAATCTTTATGCTATCGGGTATTGTTACGCTCGTAAGATTTGCACAGTTATAGAACGTAGCATCTCCGATACTTATCACGCCGTTGTCTATAGTTACGCTTGAAAGGCCGGTGCAATCACAGAATGCATAATCTCCGATACTCGTCACGCTGCCGGGGATAGTTATGTTTGTGAGATTCGTGCAATTACTGAACGTACCGCTGCCTATACACGTGACACTGTTCGGAATCGTCATGTTCGTAAGGCTAGTGCATTTACTGAACGCCGAATTACCTATAATTGTTACGTTGTTCGGAATTGTTATGCTTTTAAGGTCTGCATAATCATAAAACGCATAATCGGAAATTATTTCGGTATTTTCATGTATTTTAAACGATGTTATATATCTATTATGCTCGCTTATCAGAGCCAAATATGGGTTATTTCGATTCCCCAAATAATCTGCATTATCGTATACATTAAATGATAAATTATTGCAATCTTCAAACGCATTGTAACCGATACTTATTAAGTTGCCGCGGATACTTACGGTTGTAAGCTCACTACAATGTAAGAACGCTTCATATCCTATAGACATCACGTTATTCGGGATTGTTATACTCGTAAGTTCCGTACAGGCTGTAAATGCATTGTTATAAATAATCTTGGTTTTTTCGTGTATGTTGCAAAATGTTATTGATTTGCTGGTTACACTTATCAATACTACATACGGATTATTTTGATTTCCTAAATACTTTGCATTGTCATATGTATTATATGATAATTTATAGCAACTGCTGAATGACCAAAGTCCGATGCTCGTTATTCCGTCGGGTATCGATATGCTTGTAAGTTCCGTACAATCACGGAATGCATAGTTTCCGATACTTGTCACGCTGTTTGGGATAGTCACGCTTGTAAGCATTGCACAATGATTGAAAGCATCGTCTCCGATTTTTGTTACGTGATAGCCTTTATACGAATCGGCGATATATATAGCGGTATCGATACAGGTACCTATACCGCTTACATAAGCCGTACCGTTTAAAACTTCGTATACCAATCCATCGCTCGGCTTATGATACGAGCATTTTGTGCAAGTAACACCGGAGCCGAAATCATGACCGCTCGGCTCGTTGCCGTATTCGAACGTTTCCGTGCTTTTTTTGCCGCAAACGGAACATGATTTGTAGTATGTCGCTTTATGAATGCAATCGGCGTCGCTTGCTTTGTATTTGTCGGTGGCTTTTTCGACGTATGTGTGAAATGTATGTTGTGAATTATTTTGTCCGTCGCCGCAGGCGGATAGACATAACGCGCAGGCGACAATGCCTATCAGGGAGATGACGGTTAGCCAAATTTTCTTTTTCATGTTTTTCCTCCTATGCGCCTTATTGTGTGTTCAATTATGTTTCAAGATAATAATATCACAAAGATCGCAACGTGTCAATCGGTTATTTAAGATTTTTGTTTTATGGCGAAAACCGTAACGCTGTTTCAAAGAGATTTCTCCGCTCCGTTCGCTGTCGCTCGCTTTGGTCGAAATGACAAAATGTGGTTGTACGCTCCGGTCGAAATGACAAGAAGAGCATAACCACCGTCCGTAGGGGACACAGACCCATGCGTTCCGCATGTGGCAAAGCAATAATCCGAGATGTGGCAGGTAAGGGTCTGCCTGCCCTACGAATTGCACAACATAAATGCTTTACTTATAGATCTCTCCGCTACGCTTGCGCTCCTGTCGAGATGACAATATTGTTTTCCTGTCATTTCGAGCGAAGTCGAGAAATCTCATAAAATAAAACCCGACCGCTTTCTGTGATAAATTGTAAAACTATATTAGAAATGGGTTGCCAAGACGATGATACGCTTTACTTATGCGCGAATAGATGATATAATATATCGGACATTAGATTTACGATTTATTACCGATAAGGGACGAACATGCGCATCCACGAATCCGAAGAAATGTATCTCGAAACCATACTCGTGCTGAAAGGCGAGCGCCCGGCGGTGCGGTCAATAGACATCGCCGAACGGCTGGGCTATGCCAAGTCGAGCGTGTCGCGCGGCATCAGTCTTTTACAGGATCGCGGCTATATCAAGGTGGGCGACGACGGGTTTATCGATTTCACCGAGCTCGGCGCAAAAAAAGCCGAGGGGATATACGATCGGCACAACACGCTCACCGAGTTTTTCATCGAACTCGGCGCAGGCAAAGAACTTGCGGAGTCCAACGCCTGCCGCATAGAACACGTCATAGACGACGAGATACTTGCGCTCATCAAACGTCGTATTTCAAAATAACCGCTTAAAAAGATTGACAACGGTTTGTCGATATTGTATAATGATTAGGCTTTAAACGGTCTTTTATCGTGCCTAATGCAAACAGAATATGCTGTTATAATCGCTAAACGATTGCTGCGTAAGGCTCAGTCGGACCACCACCTTGGTAAGGACGTCCTAAGTGGTAGAGAATCTCGCCGATAAGCGAGAAAACAAAATTAAATATGCTGTTATGGCTCAGTCGGACCACCACCTTGGTAAGGACGTCCCAAGTGGTAGAGAATCTCGTCGACAGGCGAACAAACAAAATTAAATATGCTGTTATGGCTCAGTCGGACCACCACCTTGGTAAGGACGTCCCAAGTGGTAGAGAATCTCGTCGATAAGTGAGAAAACAAATAAAATTAAATATGCTGTTATGGCTCAGTCGGTAGAGCACCACCTTGGTAAGTATTTACTTAACCAGTAAAAAGAGCCTAAAAAGGCACTAAAAAGGGCATTTTTAATACTTTTAAGCCCTATACCGAAAATACTTGTAAAAAAAGTGTAAAAAAACTTGTAAAAACCACATAAATTTGCTGCTATGGCTCAGTAGGTAGAGCACGTCCTTGGTAAGGACGAGGTCACCGGTTCAAGTCCGGTTAGCAGCTCCACTTGATTAGAACCTGTTAATATTAGCAGGTTCTTTTCTTTTACCCTTTGGAAGAAAAATACAAAGGTTTTATAATTAGAAAGTGTTTGAGTATAAAACGGGACACTTGGTTTACTTTCAATCTTCCCGAATATACAAAGGAGTGTTTTATATGAGTTACTTCTGAAATTAGATTAACATAATAAAATGAGATTGTCAAAGGATTAGATTGATAGTTGCCGTTGTTTCGTTTGCGCTCAACCACAAATAAACTAAACGGAGAATTATAACTATGAAATCTAAAAGTATCTTTCAACCTTTAAAGAATATTGTTTTGTTCCTTATCATCTCTTGTGTTCTTTTTGTAGGGATATTTGGTTTGGTCGGTTGTGGCAGTAAGAACAATCCCGAACCTATACCCGACACCTCGACTACTCCCGATGAACCTACCACACCCGAAGAACCCCCGATTGAAGAACCGCCAATTATTGAAAAGGAATACATAAAAGTGTATTTTGGACCCCCTATAAAAAATTATTCGATTGTTCGAGGGTATTTTGACGGCGAAAACGGACTTTTCTTTGATACCACTGTAAATAGGTGGATTACACACCTTGGGGTTGACTTGACCTCTGATGAGGATAATTCCGTTGTTTCTATGTATAAAGGCGTTGTATTGAGTATAGAGGAACAAACCAATAGAGGTTGTGTTGTAGTCATTGATTACGGCGAAAATCTAATTGCTACTTATTATTCGTTAGGTAGTGTGTCGGTTACAGTCGGGCAGGAACTTAACCAAGATGATATTGTAGGCACTATTGGGATTTCACAACAAGAAAAAGGTTATACCGACCATTTGTGTTTGGGAATGACTTTGGACGGTATAACCCTTGACCCCACCCCCTACATAGAAGGCAAAGAATATAGAGAGGTGGAAAAAGAATAGTACAAAAGGAATAGACAGTTTCGGCTGTCTATTCTCTTTGACACCCAAGGTTAGATGATTTGAGCAAATCGTTGTCTTAAATTTTCAGCTAATTTTGAAGTGAGTTTGCAGATTAGTATGTTATGATGAGTTTGAATAATCAATTCATCTTGGGAAAATCTTGCGTTTACTTTTTTGTCGTCTATAATAATTTCACATTCGTTTACTCGTCTATACCATCTCTTTATGCAGGAAGATACACCAAGTATTTCAATATCATCTAAATCGTAGATTTCTTTTTTCAAATAAAACCTTTTATGAATTTCATCTGTTTGTGTAGCAGTTTCAGGGTCGTGTTCATTTAGATAATCAATTTCGCTTTGATTGGCGGCAAATGTGAGAAATTTTATTTCATATTCTAAAAATTTATCGCCACAGGCTTTTGCCGAAAGATATAAGGGTAGCGTATCTTCTTTTAACGTAGTTGGATTTGCCGATAATACGCCCCAATGTGAAAAGTCAAAATGTCCTAAAAACATTTGAATTCCACTAAAC
>CAJUQF010000018.1:0-2990 GCA_910588315.1 uncultured Christensenellaceae bacterium
GCTCCGCAGTGGCAAGGCAATAATCAAAGTGGTGGCAGGCAAGGGTCTGCCTGCCATACGAATCGCACAATGAAAATGCTTTACGATAATAAACGGAACGCCGAGACGGCGTTCCCTACGAATTACGTAATGTAATCTCGTTACGATAAGTAAATGAAATTGCGTTTTTATCATCGTACCGAGTCTCTGTTTTATCGTACCACTATTACAGACCCGACCTTCGTAGGGAGCGCAGACCCTTGCGCTCCGCATGTGGAAAAGCAATAATCAAAGAAAATGGCGGTCAAGGGTCTGACCGCCCTACGAATTGCACAATGAAAATGTTTTACGATAACAAACGGAACGCCGGACCCGTTCCATACGAATTGCACAATTAAAAACCCCAACCCAAACCCCCTGTGTCATTTCGAGCGAAGTCGAGAAATCCGATAAATTAAAAATCTCGACCGTTCTTTTTCATTCGCTTGTGTGTATTGTACATACAAACACAATGGAAAGGCTTTACAAAATACACGGGCGCAGTGACCGCCCTACGAATTACACAATGAATGGCATTGCAACAAAGATTTCTCCGCTCCGCTTGCGCTCCGGTCGAAATGACAAATATGTCGCAACAAAAAAACGATATAATTCAAATATATCGGTTTTTTGTGTTTAAAATTCCATAAACCCGTCGGCGATACTTCTCAATTCCCGTTCTTCGCCGGCGGAATACTTATCGTAAACGCCTATCGTAACGAATCCCGCGGCTTTGGCGGTTTTGAGCGCGTTGAGGTTGTCCTCGTACACTTCGCACTCATGCGGCTCTAACGCGAGCCGGTCCGCGGCGGCGAGATATACGTCGGGACTTGACTTGCCCTTGCCTATCTCGAACGTGGTGACGATCGCGTCGAAAAATTCGAACACGCCGTTGTTTTTGAGCGCGGGGATACACATGTCGGGCGTGGCGGACGTCGCTACCGCGAGCTTTACGCCGCGCAAACGCAGTTCCCAAAGATACGCTTTTACCCGCGGTTTGAGTTTGAGTTCGCTCGCGTACGCCTTGACCGACATTTCCGACCACTCGTTCATGAGCGACTCCGGCGTTTCGTTCAGTCCGAACCGCGCGATCGTGTACTCGGCGGTCTGGCGGTATTCCATGACGCTCACCGTTTTCATATAGTCGGACGGCACGGCGATCCCGCGCTTTGCGAGAAACCGCCTGTCTATGTCTTCCCATATCCACAGCGAGTCCAACAGCGTCCCGTCGAGATCGAATATCGCGCCTTTGATTTCCTTACGTTCGGTCATGCGACCATTATAACATAAAATCGGTTACGCGTCGACCTTTTTAACGTCGGGATCGGTTATTTCCGAGTTTTTCGTATCGGCGATCGTATCGGACGCCGTTGCCGCGCCGTCGACAGGCTCCGATACCGCGCCGTCCGCCGCTTTGTCATTGTTGATCTCGCACGCGCGCGAATGTAAATTTATCTGCTTTCTGAAATTCTTGGACGACATTATGAGCATGCCCGCCGCAAGCACGATCGCAAGCTCGGGGAGAAGATATAAACATTGATACACGAACGAATAGAAGTATATATTGGCGAACATTGCGCCGTATTCGATATAGCTCGCACCGTACATGCCGAACGCGAACGCCCCGGCGAAGAAATGACAGAGAAACCGCCCGCCGCACGCTATGCACGCGCCGACGGCGAACTGCGCGCGCATATTGCCTTTGAGTACGCCGAGCGTGCGAAGACACCCGGTAAGCCCAAGCGCCGCAAACGCTACGGCATAGTCGAGTAAGAACTGCGCGGGATGAATGATATACGGCTCCTGCACGGCTTGAAGCAGTCCGTAAACAAATCCCACGAGTATGCCTTTTCTCGGTCCGAACATGAACGCGAACAGCATGAGCGGCAGCATGGACGCGAGCGTTATACTTCCGCCCATCGGCATTTTAAACAAGCGCACGTACGACAGTGCAAACGACAGCGCGACGCATACCGCCGCAAACGTTATCGTTCGCGTATCGAGCGGCTTGCTGTGTCTGTCGGATAAAAACGCAAACACTATTATCGCCGCCGTCACGAGTATCGCGCTGAGATACAGCCCGAGATTGCTCACGACGTCGCCGCCGTTGTTTTCCACGGCATCGCCGCTCGAATAGTAGACTATCATGCACACGATGACGGCGATAAGCGCCGCGCCGCACACCGCCGCGCATATTATCTTGCAAAGCTTTGTCGGTTTTAAGAACAGCGTGATAGCGCTCGCGACGACCGCGACCGCAGCGACGAGCAGCGGATAGAACAGGATGGGAACAAGCACGTCCTCGCCTGCCGCAACGTCCGCGATATAGCAGCCCGCAAACGTCGCGATAAACGCTATCGCCACAATGACGGCAAAGATTATCCACGCACCGTTGACGATCTTAGTCGCCGCGGCAAGCGTCGTTTCGTCGTATTTGACCGACTTTTTGCCGAGTACGGCTATGTAGAGCTTGGTCGCGACAAAGCCGACGATCATCGCGATCGCGACCCACAGCGCGATCGTGCGACACGAGTTAGTCGCCCCGTCGAAGTTGGCAAAGTAGCTTTTCACATTATCAAACATGTTTTACATCTCCTATTTAAGAATACTTTAAGCAAGTTAATGTATTGGGCAAAGTGAAGTTGTGATATTGAAAAGTAGTCGGATTTTAAGTGATGAGATTTCTCGACAAGCTCGAAATGACAGGTATACAATATTGTCATTTCGACCGGAGTGAGCGACAGCGAACGGAGCGGAGAAATCTTCCTTACAAAGCGTATAGTGAAAAAGTTCGATCGTGTTTTAAGTGATTGGATCCCTCGACTTCGCTCGGGATGACACAATTGGTTTGAGTTTTGCTTTCTTAAATGACTAACATTTTCATTGTGTAATTCGTAGGGCGGTCAGACCCTTGACCGCCGTTACTTCGATTATTGTCCTGCCACAGCGGAGCGCATGGGTCTGCGCTCCCT
>CAJUQF010000018.1:3090-27281 GCA_910588315.1 uncultured Christensenellaceae bacterium
CGGTAAGCAATTTTATTGTGCAATTCGTAGGGCAGGCAGACCCTTGCCTGCCGTTACTTCGATTATTGTCCTGCCACAGCGGAGCGCATGGGTCTGCGCTCCCTACGAACGTCTCTCTGTTATTGCTTTACGGTAAGCAATTTTATTGTGCAATTCGTAGGGCAGGCAGACCCTTGCCTGCCGTTTCTCGGATTATTGCCTTGCCGCATGCGGAGCGCAACG
Source organism: uncultured Christensenellaceae bacterium (assembly GCA_910588315.1). Taxonomy (GTDB): domain Bacteria; phylum Bacillota; class Clostridia; order Christensenellales; family Pumilibacteraceae; genus Anaerocaecibacter. The sequence goes on from CAJUQF010000018.1 coordinate 3,313, forward strand.
AGGTCTAAAGCTCCCTACATGACCGAGCCGACGCGTTACACGTAGCACGTTTCATGCACTGTATACGACGCAGAGAGCCGACGAGCGGTTTTGTCGCAAATGCAATCACGTGCAGACCCGAAAAGCCTTGGCGGCGTAGGCGCGGCGCAGACGGGCAACAGGCGGCAAGTTGCCGACGGGAGCGTAGACCCGCCTACGTGACCAAGGCAACTTGCCGCACGTAGCTCGTATCCGTCCGATGCATACGCAGCCAAGAAAAAAACGCTTGGAACTGTTTACTTAGTTCCAAGCGTCAAAAATCCATTCTTGCGACGGCTCCCTACGCGAGTACTAACTCAACAGGTTCAAAGGGACCGTGCATTACATGCAACATCTCAGCAACTTTTGTTGCGCCCCTGCATCTTGTAATTGTATTATAACCCGACCCCGCCGGCTTGTCAAGCGAATCGAATATCCGCCGCGAAAATTTTTACATTTTATTCGCACTCCACCACGACGTACATGTTAGTTATCTCGGTATCGTCCGGCATGTCGAGTTTATCGTTTACATACTTTTCAAGCTCGTCGAAACGCTTTTTGAATCCCTCGTCGAACATCTGATCGCCGAGCGCGCGAAATCCGAGCATATAATTACTGACCATATGCCATTTATAGGATTGTCTAAATTTTTTCATAGCCGTTTCCTCCGTAATTAATATACACTAAATACTTATTAAATACATCATTTGCTATCATTGATAGCACTATTATATAAACTAAAAATAATTATTTAACAATGACCTTGGTATTATATGTATACAAAAAACGGCACGAACGAGTTTAACTTGTTCGTGCCGTTTTGTTTGCAGATAAATTACTGTATTTTCTTTTTGAGCGCCGACAGATTTTTTATCGGTTCGTAGTTGTCGCGGTTGCGGTTAAGCACTTCTTCCGCGAGATTTTTATACGCTATGCCGCCTGCGGACGTAGGGTCGAATTGGCTTATGGGCATACCGAACGACGGAGCTTCGGCAAGGCGCACGCTTCTCGGGATACGCGTCATAAACGCTTTTTTGCCGAAGTAGTGCGTTATCTCTTCCGCGACGGAGTTGACAAGGTTCGTCCGCGAGTTGAACATGGTGACTACGACGCCTTCTATCTCGAGCGACGGGTTGAGGATCTTTTTGGCGAGCTTTATGGTGTTCATGAGCTGACTCAAGCCTTCGAGCGCGAAGTATTCGCCCTGCATGGGTATGAGAATGGAATCCGCCGCGGTCAGCGCGTTGAGCGTGAGCAGTCCGATAAACGGCGGGCAATCGATGAATATGTAGTCGTAATTGTCCTTGATTGGCGCGATGGCGCGCTTGAGCGAGGTCTCTCTGCGTTCGAGACTGACAAGCTCGGCTTCCGCGCCGGCAAGGTCGATATTGGACGGGATTATATCCAGCCGTTCGATATCGGTATGGAGCAGCGCCTCTTCCGCCGAACAATCGCCTATTATAAGGCTGTAAACGGAATTTTTTACTTTGTGCTTTTCCACGCCCAGACCGCTCGACGCATTGCCCTGTGGATCGTTATCGATTATAAGCACTTTTTTACCGAACGCGGCGAAGTATGCCGCGAGATTGACGCAAGTCGTGGTCTTGCCCACGCCGCCTTTTTGATTGGCTATCGCTATCGTTTTTGCCATTATCTTTCGTCCTCTAAAATAATTTCGGTATTTTGTTCGTCCGTATCGGGATCGACTGCGGGCGACTCGTATTCGAGCGGTATGCCGTAAAACTTTTCGTACAGCATTTTGGACTGCTCGTACGCGCGGCGCGCCATGTCGGATTTGCGGTCCTTGGGTTTGAGCGATTTGTCTATGTACAGCGGATCGCCGATCTCGATCACCGCCTTGGGCATGCGGAACAGTTTTCTTATGCCCTTGGGTTCTTTGAAACAGTATAACATAGGAACGACCGGAATGTCCAGCATGTCGGCGTAAAAGAATGCGCCTTCTTCGAACGGACGCGGCTTTTTATAGCCTATCCACATACTTCTTTCGGGGTAGAAATGAATTTTTGCGCCTTTTTTCGCGACGTATTTGAGCATTTCGTTAAACGGTCGCGCGCCGCGCAACGTCATGGGTAACGGCAATACCGTCGCCGAGCGCAATATCGCACCGCCCACCGTGTACTTGCAATTATGCGGCGCCACCACTATGTACTGCTTTTTGCAACCGAGCGCGCGCCTTGTCAGCACCGCGTCGAGATAGCCTACGTGATTGGATACCGTTATGCACGCGCCGAGCTTTTTGAACTTCTTTTTGTTCTTTACGCGCCATACGCCGAACACGAATCCGCCGCCGAACCAACCGATAAACTTGAATATCGTCGACCAGAATGCGTGAAGTATATGCCAGAACGGGTTTTTCTCGTGCTTGTACACGTACGTGCCGTCGGTCTTTGCGCTGTTGTCCGTATCGAAAGGCGCGCCTTCCGCCGTGAACAGCCTGCGCATTTCGAGTTCGCGAAGATACTCGGTATAAATGCGCTTTGTCATCTTGCCTTCGGCGGCGATCGACGCGAGCATTTTATCGTACAGATCGCGCGGTATCTCGTCGCTTTCGGCGAGCGATGCGAACATCGCAAGATAGCTCTCGGTATTCATTACGCGTCCACCGTTTCGACTGTCGGCGCTTGCGGCGATACAAGCTCGTCCGGTACGTCATCGGTTTGCGATTGGGCTTGCACATGCTCCGCACGGTCTATTTCGTCGGCACACGGCGCGGTCGTATTCGAAAAATAGATACCTTCCGTCTCGTATAAGAGCCGCTGTTTTTCGGACTCGGCGCGAATTATATCGGCGACCGCAGAAACGCCGTTGCCGCCGGCGATAAGTTCTTCGATGTTCTTTTCGTAACCGTCGAGCGCGCTCTTGTCCGCCATGAACGCGCGTATGCGCTTTATCGCTTTTTTCCTGCGGTAGACGGTCTCGCCGCAGCCGTGTTCGTTTATAAAAACCTTGACCGTAGCCGCCTCGATGACGTGCGGACAATAGTTTATCATGACGGGCGTGTGCATATATATACTGTCGAGTACCGCATTCGGTCCGCCTTTCGTCAGGAAAACGTCCGCCGCGCCGTACAGCTCGTGCGCGTTCGGCAAAAATTCATACGCTTTGAACGTCATGCCGGGCGCGACTTTCAGTTTGCTCTCGCCTTCAGCTATCTTGCGGAACTGTTCGTAGCGCTTTTTGTTGTTGCCGGCTATCACGCAAAGCGTGATTGGAAGTCCGCTCTTTATGAGCGCGCGCACGAACTTGGGTCCCCTGCCCAGCATATACCCGCCGTCCGCGATTACGACCGTGAACTTGTCCTTGGGGAGTTCGAATTTTTCGCGCAGTTGTTCTCTGCCGAGCGCATCGCGTTCCACGCAGCTTCTTACGCACGGGGTAACAAGCCGAAGATTTTCCGGCTTGAACTTATACTTTTGCGCTTTTGCCAGCGCGAGCGGATTATTGACTATGAATATACCGTCGCGCTTGTCCCAAAACGTATGCAGCGTCGGATCGGGGTTGTAATTTATTACGACCACGTTAGGATCGATCCTGTGCTTGTATTCCACCGCGAGAAGATCGGTAAAATAATGGTTGGTGACTATCACGTTCGGCTTTCTCATTTCCAATGCTTTAAGTCCCTGCTTGAACGACCTGTGCGAAAGCTGTCTGTGGAAAAACCTCATGACTTTCTGTCCGCCCAAGAGCGATATTATAGGGAAAATAAATCTGCCGAAGTACGGTATCTTATTGGTGTTTTGCACCTGCTTGATAAAAAACTTATTCATTCCGACAAGATTTTTAAAGCCGTCGTCCGTGAGAATGAAGCTTTTTTCGATTTCGTATTCCGATCCGTATCTTTCTACAAGCGCATCGTATATGCTGTCCATCGAAGATATGTGTCCGAATCCCGATTCGACATATGTCAGAAGAATTTTTTGTTTCATTACTTGTCTTTGTTTATCTTTATGGTTTTTGTTTTGCGAGGAACGATACGCTCGCTCCCGCCCGTCCGCCGTTTACCGCCGCAACGGTATGTATATGATCGCTTGTGTAAGCGCGCGTCATTCTTGCGGTCGATACCTTTCGCCGAACCGCAATTCTATATGGTGAACTTGCTTTTGCCTTTATTGACGACTATCGTGCGGCGTTCGACCGCTCTGCCTACGCGCTCGGGCGCGATGTCAAGCTCCACTTTCGCGGAAGTGCGGTTTTCTATTATGATATCCGTTTTTGCGGGAGAATATTTATAACGTACTTCGAGCGTGCCGGTGGCAAGAGTCAGCTCGGTGCGGAAATCGTTTACGGCATTGAAATCGGGCGTTATCATTATCCTGCTCGCGCCGTCCTTGACCGATATGCCGCCGAAAAGCTCGATCGCCTCGAACACGACCGCCGAGCGGTAGCTTTGGCAATGCGTGCCGAACCCGAGATAATCTTCGCCGAGCGTCGAGCGCTCGCCGTCCATGTCGAGCGCCTCGCGCATATAAAATCTCTTGCACGCAAGATCGCGTCTGTCCAGCTTGCAAAGCGCCTCTATTACCGCCCATTCGAGATACGGCGACGCATTGAACACCGAGGAGAGCAAGCGCACTTCTTCGTTCCTTCTCTCGTCGGGAACGAGCCCAGCAAGCACGAGCAAAGCGTTTGCGCGATCGTCGTAAGCATCCTCCTTGGTCGTATAGCCCAAGCCGTCCCAGCAGTTCTCGACAAAATCGGCAATGTTGTCCATGCGGTCGCCGAACGTCTCGTCGTAATCGTGATCGCCTACGAGCGCGCCGATCCCCGTCAAAAATTTGCATGCGGAATAGTACAATGCGTTTTCGATAAGAACGTCGTCGGTATTGTACAGGTTATCGTACCAACGTCTGTTGCCTTCGCGCAGCATTACGCCGTGTTCGGTCATTTCCCAAAGCATGAGATAATCGCACAGACGCTCGTACTCGGCGCGGAAAAATTCCACGTCCTGCGTGTAATTTCTGTACGCCGCGAAAAGCCCGTACTCGCAAAGCGCCAAAAGCCCGTGCGACGGTATATCGACGGGAATGTTTCCCGGTACGCACGAGCGCAGCACCCCGTCGCCGGCATAATCCATTATGTCGTCTATTACCTTTTTTACAAGCGGCGCGGCGTCGTAATAGCCGAGATATATCGCGCGCGCGGCGATGGATATATCACCCAACCACATCGATCTGTCGCGTTCGGGCGTGTCCATAACGGTAGAACCCATGCTGCAATATAACGTGTTCATCGCTTTATCGAACAGCCGTTCCATCTTGTCGTCGGCTTGTAACGAACATGTCGGCACCGTATTGTACGCGAGTTCTCTGTAACCCAATTTAACGACTTTTACCGTGCGCGGCATGGTAAATATAAGCTCGCCGCCCACCATCGGCATCGTGCCGTCGAAAACGTTGAGCGTGGGTTTTGTTATATACGTCACGGTATGCGCGGTGTACGTACTCGTCTCGTCGCCGAAACAACCCATACACTCCGATCTGTCCGTTTTTATCGTTATCTTTTCCTGACCGTTGCCCGTTACTTCCATGTACGGCGTAACGTGCATTTCGCGCGGCAGCGTTATTATATAAGTATCGCCGTCGAATTGATCGGTGGATTTTCTTACCCTGCCTATGACCGGCTGGACGGAAAACTTTTCGAGCGGGATCGGTCTCAACGTGAGCGTTCCGTGCGCATCGTCGGGATAATCGCCATGCTCGGTCGCCGGCTTGAACTGCGAAATGTTATATGCCGGGTCCATGACGTTTTGGATCGGACCTTCGAGCGACGCGTCGTAAAACACCCCGAATCCCGCCGACGGGCAGTTCGACGAACTCGGCATTTTAAACGCCGCATTCTCATACACCGTAAAACTCTTGTCGCTGTATATGTCGAGATCGTTACATTCGAATATAAATCCCGCGCGGTCCGAACAAACGAGATCGCGCCCTTCGTTGCCGTAGTACGTCGCCATTACGACGATGACGTTGTCGCCTTTGTTGAGATAGCGAGCGATATCGAACTCGTCGTAGTACGCGCGCTTTTCGCTGCGGTTGAGTCCGCCGTGCCACACCACCGCAGTGCCGTTTACATACAAACAATAGTGAGTATCGCACGCGGCTCGGCAAAACGCACGCTGCGGCGGTTTACGGTCCTGCCCGAAAGAGATCGTGCGGCGCAATATTATATTGCCGTTCTTCTTCGAAGCGTCTTCCGCCCATATCCATTTTGACTTGCCGAACAATACGGTAGGTTCTTCTATCTTTTCCATGATCCCCGTCCCCGACAGAAATATTGCGGTCGCGCAGAACCGCGATCACATTTGTTTATTTTAGCACATAAAATAAGGTTTTGCAACCCTTTACGTCGAATTTGCCGTTTTCGACGTCTGTAACGATAAAACGCGCCGACGATCGGGCGCGTTCCTTGTCGATACGTGTTGAAAATAAATCGGTATTATTCCCCGGTATACACGAACCCGCGCGAAAAGCGCGCCGTTACGCCGCATGCGGCGAACATACCGAACTTGCCGCACCACACATTTTAGTCATTGCGATAGAAAAAAAAACTATACTTCGATCAAAATGATACGACGGTCTTGCCGTTTATCTCGACGTAATTAGTTTCGTCGTCTTCCGCGCTCAGCCGTAAGGACAGCGCGCCGCGACTGCCGCACACGGTAAGCCCGTTCGCCGTAAATCGCCCGTCGGTCTGTTCGCAACGCGAACCGTCGTACGAAAACAACTCCGCGCGGTTATCGCGCCGCGCTTTTATCAAGGCTTTATAGTGATCGGTAAGATCTTTGAATTCTTCCTGACGCGACCAGGTTATCCTGTTAAGCTTTACGGGCGAATTGTACGAATTGTGATTGCCGTACTTGGTCCTGCCCATCTCTTCGCCGGCAAGCATGAACGCTATGCCGGGACTCATAAGATATGCCGCCGACACCAGCTTGCAGCGTTCGACCGCATAATCCATGGCGCTCTCGTAAAACAGCGGAGTCTCTTTCCCCGCGGCAACGCCTATGACCTGATCCCACAGCGTGTAGTTGTCGTGTGCCGACGCATACACGACGTTATGCGACGCCGCGCCCAAACCTTTTGCTTCGGCATTGAGCATAGCCGCAACCGAACCCGTTTTATCCGTATTGCCGTGCACCCAGCCCGCGCCGGGATCGTTGTTGCCGCGCATTCCGTCGCGGCACTCGTCGTTGAAAACGGCGACACCAAGCGGCAGTTTCGACAGATCGCAGTTTTTGATAAGCTCGTTATCGCATTCACCCGATGCGGTTATGCGCCTGATAAAGGAATCGGGTACGTACGCGCCGTCCGCCGACCACGGCTCGCCGTACATCAATATTTCCCTGCCGCAGACTGCGTCGAGTTTCTCGCGTATCTTTTCGATCGTTATTCTGTCGTGAAGTCCCATAAGATCGAATCTGAATCCGTCGATATGATATTCGCTCGCCCAATACACAATAGAATCCATCATATACTTGCGCATCATGCCGCGCTCGGACGCAGTCTCGTTGCCGCAACCCGACCCGTTAGTAAACTCGCCGTTCGCGTCCGTGCGATGATAATAGCCGGGTACGGTATCGTGCAGCGCCTGACCGCTCGTCGAGTACGTGTGATTGTAAACCACATCCATAACGACGCCTATCCCTGCTTTGTGCAGCGCCATTACCATTTGCTTGAATTCCATTATCCGCGTCACACCGTTGTCGGGATCGGTCGCATACGAACCTTCGGGTATATTGTAATTCTGCGGATCGTAACCCCAGTTGAAATTATCTTTTGTGTTGTCCGCCTTGCCGAGATCGCCTTCGTCGACCGTTGCAAAGTCGAAAACCGGATTCAATTGCACATACGTGACGCCGAGATCCTTGAGATATTCTATACCTGTTTTCAGCTCGGGCTTGCCGGGTACCGCTGTATCGCGTTCGGTAAACGCGAGATATTTCCCTTTATACTTCATGCCCGAGTCCGGCGACACGGAAAAATCGGCGACGTGCAATTCCCACACTATTGGCGTGTCCGCCGCCGCCCGATCGGTCATGTACAAATGCTTATCGTCGTCCCAGCCGTCGGGATCGGTCCTGCGAAGATCGACGATCATGCCGCGCGCGCCGTTTGCGTCGCATGCCTTGGCGTACGGATCGACGGTTTCTATCTCCGCACCGCCGTTGGTGACGAGAAAATTGTAATATACGCCGTGCAGCTCGCCGGGAACGTCTACTCGCCACACGCCGCCCCACATGCCGTTTGCGATCCGTTTTTCGAGAGCGATCGTACGAAATCCGACACAGTCGTACAGTTTTACTTTGACGCTCGTCGCAAACGGCGCCCATACGCAAAATCGCGTGCGTCCGTTATCGACCGCCGCGCCGTACTCCTGTGCAAGCGTATCCTTATTTTCGAAAATTTCGATAAAATCCGCGTCGTCCAAAAACGCCGCTTTCGATACCGTCGCGCCGGACGGCATGCCTTGGATCCTGAAAATATACTCGGCGGAGAAATCGAACGTTTCGGAATTGACGACCGAAAACGTAGCCGTCCCCGACATGTCGGAATTCGCATGCGGTATCGCAGATACGGATTCCATCACCGTGCCGTTCAACACAAGTTCGGCTACCGTAGTCGGTTTTATCGCCGCCGTCGAATCGAATGCGACGGTGACGTTTGACGCGGTTTTCGCAATAAAACGCGCGTTTGTTACTTTTTCAAGCGCCAATATTATCTCCTCGGTATCGATTTACCGTTTCGTCATCGCGGTATGATTTCGTTCGCACGGTTTTAAACGCACGCCGGCGCCGCCGTCGAAACTTACCGCTCCGTCGTTTTTTCCGATTACCGTGCCGCGCTGATCGTCGGACGGCTCGCCGTCGGCGCCGATCGGCTCGGTCACTGCGGACCCGTTGAATGTCATGATCCCTATTCTGTCCGTCGCGGCGCAGATGACCGTACCGGCGTTATACGCAGCTATGCCGCCCCATTCGAATCCGCCGTCGAACCCGTTATAATTGCCGAGCATATTTACAAGCGTGAGCGTCTTATAGCCGTTATGCGCGACGAGTCCGCCCGATCGGTTTACCGCAGTTATCCCGCCCACTGTACGCACGTTGTTGTATTTAACGCCGTATGCGCCTTCGCACTCCGTGCCGCGCACGACAAGATTGGCAACGAAGTTGTTTTCCACTCTCCCGCCGTTGCAGTTTTCGAGTACGACTCCCGCCATTTCGTAACAGGCTTGCGATACGAGTCCGGTACTGCCCTGCACAAACAAGCCGCTTACCGAACAGTCGCGCACCGTGCCGTGATTATGCGAAACGATACCGCATATCTCGCCGCCCGAAGTTTCGTACCTAGCGCCGCAAAGCGTGATTTTCTCCACTGTGCCGTAGTTTCGATCCGCGACGGTAGCGATCGACGCATTCAGCGGATGCGTGCCTGCGGTCTGCAATCTGTTTACGACCGTCGGCGACTCGAAAACCATATTTCCGACCGTCGCGCCCGAACAGATAAAATCGAACAGCGCCCAATATCCGCCGTCGTAAATAACGCTTATATTCGACAGCGTTTTGCCGTTGCCGTCGAGCTTGCCGTAAAACGGCTTTTTGAGCATGAAAATATTGGAATCGTTGTCGAGCGCGCCGACGTCTTCGTAATTTATGTCGTTCATTATTTTATAAACGTTTCGTTTTGCGGATCCGTTTAAAACGTCGAGCATTTCGTAATAATCTATCGCTCGAAGATCGAACGCCTTTTTTATCTCGTACGGCTCGCTCTCGCTGCCTGAGCCCGCAAGATACGGGATATCGCACGCGTCGAGAATCTCGCAGTCGATTATGTCCGAACCGTAGTCGGGATACACCCCGATAAGCAAATTACGCTTTGTCATATCGAACGATGTATGCGTCGTTTTTGTCACGTTATATTCCGTATCTATAAGCCTGTATCGCATACCGGTACCGGCAGGATCCCAGGACAAAATTTCGTTATCGAGTTTGAATCCCGTAACGGGCAAAACAGTAAGCCTGCGCGTCTCGGCTTTATATAACACGGCGGTAACGGAACTGTCGTTGGATTTATTCCCGTCGACTGCCGACGCCACGGCGATACGCACGTCTTTCGTAAAAGCGCTTGCGTCGTAATAATTCTTGCGATACAGTCCGTCGGGAGAATCCGATACGGGCTTGCCGTCTACAGTCAAACGGTAAGCCTCGACTCCCCGCGCCGTCCAAGTGACGACGCCGGCTTCGCATGAAATTATCTCGGGATTTTGCAAGGGTACTCCCTCCGTTGTACAAGCCGGTGTTGCATAGTTCGGAATACACGTGCCGCGTTATCTTCCCGCAAACGATACGAAAAGCATTCGGTATGTCGGTAAACGCAGATCGGGAATGTTCGCTGAAATTATAACATCGACTTCCGCTTTCTGTCAAGTCTTTGCGGCTATTGCGCGCATTGCGGCGGCGTGTAAAACATGTGCAAAAGATATTGACAAAATGCGTATAATATAGTATTATATAATGTATCCGATACCGAACTCGGCATAACTCATTTCCGGGGGCAAATTGTTGTATGCGGTACTCAAAAGCCCCCGACAGCCGAAACAACGATCATACTTCATACTTTTTCGAGTATGCAAGGTTACAATATCGACGTCGGATAAAATAAATCTTCGGGAAATCGTATGGCTAATTACAAAGATAACAATGCCGACATAGGCAATCAGACGATAGAAGGTACCGTGTCCCCTTACGATTTGGACACCGTTCTTGCCATGCCCTACGGAGCTGCCAACGGCGACAGTTCGACTTACGAAGCCGCCGCACTCGACGAGCGGCTTGCCGAACTTATAGGCGATACGCCTGCCGCAACACCCGATCCCGACGAACAGCTTGCGGCATTTATAAACGATACTCCTGCCGACACCTCTGCTATGGATGCGGAACTCGAAGCGCTCATGGCGGAACCCGTACCCCCCGTCGACAACGAGCTTGACAGCAAACTCGACGAGTTGTTGAAAGAAGATACGGACACCGAACAAAGCGAGCCGATAATTCTTGCGGCGACGGATGAACCCGTGATAGTCGCCGCAGACGAGCCCGTAATAGTCGCTCCGGCAGATGAACCCGTAATCCTCGCGGCAACGGACGATACCGTTATCGTTCCGCCTGCCGACGAGCCTATAATACCCGATCGGCCGGAAGAACCCATTACGCCGCCCGCAGACGAACCTATAATTCTCGCGGCGGACGAGCCGATCGTTCCCGACCGAGTTGCCGAAGAGCAAGCCGTTCCCCCGCCCGCAGACGAACCCAAGGATCAACCCGTCGTTACGCCGGCGCAAGAACCGGAGTCCGCAAACACCGACGAAAGCTTGGAACAAAAACAACAAAAAGAACAAGCCGAGTCCGAAGCCGAGCAAGCCCGCGTGATCATGGAACACGCACAGAAACTTATAGAACAAGCACAAGCGGCTCAGCTCCAAACGCAGCAATCCGTACAAGCGCCGGTTACGCAACAGCCCGCGGCGCCGGAAGTGGATTACAGCGCTATCGAGCAAGCCAAAACCATGATGCAGCAAGCGCAAATGATGATGCAACAGGCGCAAGCTGCGCAATTACAGGTCCAACAGCAAGCCGCGCAGCTCCAAGCCCAACAAGCGGCACAACTTCAGGCGCAACAACAAGCCGCACAGCTCCAAGCTCAACAGGCAGCGCAACTTCAGGCTCAACAACAAGCCGCACAGCTCCAAGCTCAGCAGGCGGCGCAACTTCAAGCTCAGCAACAAGCCGCACAGCTCCAAGCTCAACAGGCGGCGCAACTGCAAGCACAGCAAGCGGTTCAGTTACAGGCACAGGCGATACAGAATGCGGGCGCACCCATATCGGTCGATCCGTACGCCGTCAAAGAGGTCGACAGGCTTAAAAACGAACTCGACCAGATGCGCGATCTTGTGAACAAACTGACCGTACAACTCGCCGCGCCGAACAATTCAAACCAAAACGTCCAAGTTCCCCCGCAGGCTTACGGCTACAACCGCGACAGCGAGGAATATCGCAAACTGCAATCCGAATTGGAAGGCATGCGCCGCGAAATACTCGAAAAAGATCTGCGCGACAGAGAAAAAGAACTCGAACGCAAACAGCGCGAAGCGGAGAATACCGTCAAGGATATTCGTCCCGAAATGGTGCAAATGTCAGATTCTCGCGACGTCGTACCCATGAACACCGGCACATCCATGCCGGGCAGCGAATATATCCCGCTCGCAAACGGCGTTTATTATTCCACAAAAGATAAGCAGGTATACGTCATGACGCTCGCATCGGGCGCCGCCAATCCGACGATCGAACGTCAAGCTCCGCCGGTAAAACGCGTAGTATCGCGTCCTGCCGCTAGGCGCAAACCGGCTCGGCGCAGACCGATGAGTTCCATGCACCGCCGTCCGCCGCACCGTCCGCACAGATAACGGCATAGTATTTTTTTGATAACACGATAATAACGAAAACGACGAAATGAAGCAATTCCATTTCGTCGTTTTTATCATATGCCGTGCTTTTCGATCGAACATTAATATCGAGTATTTTGCCGTGAATCGACGTACATATTTCGATTATAACTTTCTATAAAGCGTCGATTCCAATATAACCGGATAGTGATCGGATGCGTCGGGACCCAAACCGCTTATCGATCCGGGATTATCGGGCAGCGCCCTGTCGACGTAATATTTGTCGGCAAATATCTTTCCGCTTACAAAACAATAATCTATTATCCTGTCGGTATATATTACTTTATCGTCGGGATACATCGTCGTCGGGAAAGTCGCGTCGTTGCTCGAAACCGTCGAAGTAAGCCGCGTGTTATCGTATCCTTTATCCGAAAGATAATCGTCCACGTCGTATTCGTCGAGCGGCAGGTCGAGCCAATTCCCTCCCGACACTACGTTATTGACATCGGTATTGAAATCGCCGGTTATATACACAGGCAAGTCACCGAATTCGTTCTCCGTAAACTCTACAAGCTGTCGCACGGCTTTCAAGCGCGCGGTTTGATTTAGGTCTAAATGCGTATTGATAAATGCAAACTCCATACCGTCGAGTTTACGCACAAATTTAGCGTATGTAAATATTCTCGACATCGTGCTTTCCGGATACTTACTGCTTACTGCCGCAGGGGTTTCCGAATACCATTGCGTTCCGCTCTCTTCGAGCGTGTATTTACTTTCCTTATATAATATAAAACAAGCCTCGGTATTCGCTCCGTCCCTGCCTTCGCCGATCCAGCCGTAACCGGGCAGATCGGTTTTCAGCTTGTTCTGCCAATTACCGGAACATTCCTGCGTGCCGAGAATATCGGGATCGTTGCGCACGATCACGTCCTTTATCCTGTGCCATCTGTTTTCGTCGGTATAACGAATATTATAGCTCATCGCTTTGATCGTAAGATCGTCGTATACGCCGTCGACGGTAACGGTGTAGTCGACGCTGCCGTCGTAAATATCGTCGGCAACCTTTCGCGCCGCTGCTATTAATCCCGATGTGTTTTCGGAAGCGAGCAGTATGCTGTCGCCTAACGTCGAAACCGTATACTTGCCGCGCTCGGTCGGGATCAAACGCTTACGGTTGGTGACGCCGACAATAATCTCGTTGCCGGTATCGCTTACGGCATCGGAAACACAGTCCATATCTACGCCCACATATGAAGAAAGCCTATAAGCGAGCTTTTCGGCTACGGCCTTTGCCGCGGTGTTTCCCGCGCCGTACACGACCGTATATTCGTCTGACGCTATATCGTTTATCGTATACATAACCGACGCGGGCGGCGCCGTGCGATCATAACCGCAAACGGTACAAATTTCGGCGTTGTCCGCAGATCCGTACTTATGAACTTCGCGCGCACTCTCCTTGTCGGCATGAGCGCACGTCGCCTTCTTATAATGCTCGGTCTCGGTCATTGTATAAGTATCGGAAAACGTATGGATATGCTCTTTGTTTACGTTTTCCGATCCATTGCCGCAAGCCGTAAGGCAAACGCTTGCAAAAACGGACACGGTCATCCCGAGCAGCAGATTTATTAATTTCTTCATGATATTCTCCTTTAATCCACGTAGTTGCCGTATTGCGAAACGTCGGACGTTCTTTTACAGGTGATCCTTACGTATTCGTATACCGCTTCATATGAATCGCGCAAATAATAAATAAGACAAAACTCTTCTCCGCTCGAACCGCCGAACAGTCCGCCTCCGTCGCTGTGCGCGTGATAATCCAAAATATTACGGTACTCGCCCTTTTTAAGCTCCGACCCGTTGATCTTGGCATAATTGCGCGCCGCGCCTTGGTTAGCACGATATCCCCAATAACCGCTCGGATAATTCCAATTCATGCCGGACAATGGAACAACATCTATCTCGGCATCCGACTCGGTATTCTCGTAATCGCCGTCTACAAACACATTGATCTTTTCGCCGCCGTTTATATCGTAATAGACGTTGCGATCCGTCCACCACATTACCTTATAGGCGCTTATTTCTACCGACTTGCTCGTTTCGAGCGTGACACGATCAAGCTTTATGCCTGCCGACTTCGGTTCCAAAACGATCCTGTTAGTGCCGTATGAGATATCTGCGGTTATGTCGTCGCCGTCCGATACTACTATTTCGCCGTTAATATATATATCGAACAGTTCGCTTAATTTTTTATCGCCGGCATATTCATATACCACGTTTACTTCCGCCGACGCGGCTTTATCGGATATAAACCCGAATATGACCTGAGTATTGTCGTATTTGGCATTATACTTGTTTTGCTCTACCCGTACGGGCGCCGCGGTGGTGACATAGCCGTCCGAGACCGCGCTCGTGTCATACCCGACAAGCCGCGTCGCGTCTGACTCCGCCTCGAGCATAACGGTTTTAATATCCGAATACCCGCCGTATTTTTGCGGATCGGGTTTTTTATGACAGGTTATTCCCGCAAAATCGTATACCGCCTCGTACTTATCGGTGAGATAATACAACATATAGAATCTGTCGCCGTCATAACCGCCAAATACGCCGCGACCGTCGCTATGCGCGCCGTACCGTGTGATGTCGGCATATTTGCCCGACTCGAAATCGGAACCCCCGATCTTGATGATATTTCGCGCCGCACCCTGATTGGCACGATAGCCCCACATACCCTGCGGATAGTTCCAATTCATACCGGTCGATTGTACCAAATCGATCTCGGCATCGCTTGCGGAATCGGCATACAGCGCATCGACGCATATATTTATCGGCTCGCCGCCGGTAACGTCATAATACACATTGCGGTCCGTCCACCACATCACTTTATATGCCGTAAGCGTGCCCGTACTTTTAACGTTGATATTGTCAAGCGCGCCGAGATACTCGAAATCGATACCCGTCGTATTGTTCGGCTCCCATATAATACGGTTTGTCCCGCGTTTCAAGTTAAAATCACCGCATACGGCTACCGTCGTCAGCACTTCGCGATTGCCGTATTCGCCTGCTTTAAGTTTAACGTTTTGCACGTCGACTTTTTCACCGTTAATATACAACGTTCCGAGCTCGCCGAGTTCTGCTTGTCGCTGCTCGTCTCCGGACGCATACGGCGACGCATAAGTAATGCTTATTTCCGGTACGGTACATTCGATATCCGATAAGATCCCGTAAATAATCTGCGGCGCATTATACTTGGCTATGTATTTATCTTGCTGTACCTGCTGCGGCAATGCGGTTTTTACATACCCGTTTTCGACGTCGGTATCTGAATAACCGACAAGCCGTGTCAGTTCGCTCTCGGCTTCGAAGACAAATCCCTTTACGATATAAACGTTTTTCTGCGCTTTTTTGCGCGGATTCTCTTTAGCGCGAACGGATATCGTAACGCTTCCCGTTTTCTTAGCCGTTATTTCGCCGCTTTGCGATACGCTTGCAATATCGGTATCCGACGACTCATATTCGACGTCGAACCACTTTTCCGCGATTTCGTAATCGGGATCGGACGAATCGCTTTGCACACGAACGGTCGCCTCGGATTTTGCGGTCTCGCCTACCGTCAAATATTCCCTGTCAAGCTCAAGCGATATATCGGATATCCATACTTCGGTCTCGTCCGGCTTTGATCTTTTAAAACCGCAAGTAACACATTCGTCGGCTTTTTCGCCTTCGCCCCAAACGTGCGTTCCGCTTTCGCCAATAAGCTCGGTATGTTCACACGTGGCGGCTTTGTAATGTCCGGTACGCGTCGTCGTCCACTCAGCCGCATATTCGTGTATATGTCCGGGTACATACCCGCACACCGAACATCCGCCGCTCTCGCCGTACGCATGCGCTCCGACTTCCGCACGCTCGTCGACGTGTTCGCAAGTCGCTTTCTTATAATGCTCCGTAACCGTTTGCGTCCAATCGCCGGCAAACGTATGCCGATGCGTGTTGTTATCTTCCGCACCGCCGCAGGCGCAAACGACGCCTCCCGTCAAAGCGCATAAGACCGCACATAATAATTTGGCTGTTCTTCTCATATATACTCCTTATAGCGATTTACCGACCGTTCGAAACAATTCACTTCCTTACGGACGTCTTTACTGATATTATAAAATTCGGTTGATTTTAAAATATATATAATTAAGTTAAGTATTTATATGTATAAGTAAAGAGGCGGTATTATTTCATAACCTTGTATGTTCGAGTCGTGGTCCGTCTGATGTCCACATACGAAAGAACCGACGGTTTCGTCGGTTCTTTCGCACTCGTTTATACGTTATAATGATGTTTTGATTTTCGTCTTTTTATATATCTCGCAATACCTACTCTGTGAGCCGTGTCGCCGCATGTCGATATCTTCGTTAAATATCAACACTTTCGCATCAACGACGGGACTTTATTTTTGATTGAGGAAATTCACGAACTGTTTTGCCATCCATTCGTAGCCCATGGCATTGGGATGAATGGGATCCGCCATATACGAAGAAAGCGTCGCGTCGTCCAAACTTTCCATATCTTTATAATTATAGAAATCGAGAACGCCTATATCCCACTTGGCTTTTATTTCGTCGAGTCTGTTGAGAAGAGTAACGTAGTTGGCGTTATCGAATTTGGGATTGGTATAGAACGACACCTTGCAGCCCCAGGTCTCCTTGGCGTACGCGATGATGTATTCCATTGCGCCGACTGTCGTGTTCTTATTGAAATCGGTAAGATTCTTTTTATCCGACGCCGTGACCGTACCGATGGTAACGCCGTCGCGCGTCGCATCGTTTGTGGAAAGCTGAACGATGAGATGATCTATCTTCTCTGTCTTGGATACTCTTTTGAGCAATCTGTCGACGTACGAATTGGCTATGCTGTCGGTGAGCGTTGTGCCGCTGACCGCTTCCTTGATAACTTTGCAATCGGTCATGCTCGCGATATAGTTTACAAACGAACTTTCATGATTTGCATGCCCGAACGTGACCGACGAGCCGAGGAACAAATATGTCGGGACTTTGCCGTATACGGCGTCGAGTACCGTGCTGTCCGTAAGATCCGCAAAATCCGCTTTGGTTATCGTTTCGCCGCCCGCGGTCTTGAAGCCGTTAAGCACGTAGCCTTTTTTGTCGTATTCGTTATAACTAAACGCCGCCTTGCCGTCGCGCATGACGTCCACGCCGATAAATCTGTCGCCGTCTCGTTGCTCGACTATGACGTCGCCGTCCTTAGCGGCATACGCTATATTCTCTACCGCCGTGCCGTTTATAAGCTTAACGCCGTCCAAGTAGTTAGTCGTGCCGCCGTTTGTGTATATGCCCGAACAGTTGCCGCCGGACTTGTTATATCCGAACGCGCCGCCCGAAACATTGAGCGTGCCGCGGTTGCGTACACCGTACGTTTCGCCTTTCTCTGCGTTTTGGGAATAGCCGCAGAGATAGCCGCCGGAGACGTTTACCGTTGCAGCCTTTTCTATAGCTACTCCGATTATGTTGGGCGATTTTTGGCTATGATACGCCGCCGCATAGATCTTGCCGCCGTTCACGTCGAGCGTGCCGTTTTCCGCTTTTACGCCGAACGCGTAATCGTTGTATGTCTCGGCGTATATCTTACCGCCGTCAACCGTAGCGGCGGCGCCTGCACTTTGAAGATAAATGCCGAACGGTTCCATAAATCCAGCGGGATTGTTTGCAACCGCTTTTACCGTGCCGCCTTTTACGGTAACTTGAGACGTGCCTTGCAACCGTATACCGGCAACGGTGAAATTTCCGTTTTGCACGGACTTACCTGCCGTCTGAGCGTACACATTGCCGCCGGTCATCGTCATTTTTGCCGTACCGGTCATGGATATTCCTATAATATTCGAACCGTTATTCTCGCCGAACGCAAACGTCTGGATATCGCCGCCCGTTACATTGAGTTCTCCCGCATTGATTATCGCATGAGCCCAACCCGTGCCGTAAGTTATACCACGCAACACGCCGGAGTTGAAATTGACCACACCGCCGCTTTTGTTGTTGATGCCGTTGGCTTGCGTACTTCCCGTACCCTCGTTGCGTATGTCGATATCGTTTACCGTAAGCGTACCGCCGTTATCGATTATGGGGTCGGCGGCGTTATCAGCCGTGGAATATCTGTACAAATTGCCGCCGGACACTGACGAGCGAAGAATGACTTCGCCGTTGTTGGTAAGCTTACCGGTTATGCGATGCCCCGCAAAATCTATAGTGATATTTTTTCCTTCCGGAACGACTATTTCTTCCTGCGCGTCCTTGCCGACGACTATGACGTCGCCGTCTGCCGCGCTCGCCGCCGCAAGCGTTATCGTCGCGTATTTTACGTCGCCGATGGTCGCGCCCGGCGCTTTTTCCGTGCCGATAAGCTTGTATTCCTTGACGGTCTCGCCGCCCGCCGCTTTGACGGTGCCGGTCATAACTTCGTCGTCCGCTTTGTACTCTTCCGTAACGGTCTGCCCTGCCGCAAGCACGTAACGGTAAGAATTGGCGGTCGCGTCGCCGAGCGAATATCCTTCGCCGAAAGTCGTCGTTGCCGCGCCTTCGTTAAGGACATAATTGTTGGCGTTGACCTTGTTTATACGTATCGCGCCGCCAGTGATCGAACCGACGGAAGACCCGGCGTTGCGCGTTCTTATACCGATAGTGCCGCCGTTACTGCCGGAAGAATACGCATAAAGCGTTCCGCCGAAAATCGAATTTATCGTTTTGTCGTTGCATATGGCGATCGCATTGGGCGACGATTGATTGTGATCTATTATTGCGGATACAGTGCCGCCTTCGATCGAGTTGATCACGCCCAAATTCCAAATACCGAACGTCCATTCTTTGGCGGTCGTCTTACCGACTATATCTCCGCCGGATATCTTGCCTATCGTGCAACCCGCTTTATTGTAAATCCCGTATGCTTTATTATCCGAAGACGCTCCGTTGTCTACGTAAGCGGATATTGTACCGCCGGTGATATTCTCGACCGAACCGGAAACGAGTTCAAGTCCTGCCGCATATCCGGTGCCGTTATGCTCGGCATACAACATTCCGCCGGAAACATTATTCACTTTACCGCCTTCGACCCGCAATCCCGATGCAGAGCCGCCGCCTGCGGTATGATATGCTTCGAGTCTGCCGCCGCTTATGTTTTCCACAATACCGGCATTTATGCGCATGGCAGTGGCATAACCGTTACCGTTATGACTCGCTCGCAAAGTTCCGCCACTGATATTTTTGATTGTGCCGTCGTTACGAATGGCAAGCGCGTTACTGCCCGAACCGCTGTTTGTTATGATAGATTCGATCGTACCGCCGCTGATATCGGTTATCGTGCCTTTATTGTGTATACCGAAACCCCATTTCGTCCCTGTGGTCGTAGCAAGCACCTCTCCGCCACGTATTTCGAGCGTCGCGCCGACATTGTTTGTAATGACGTTGGCTTCCGTGGCGCTGCCCGTACCCGTACCGCGAACAGCCGCGCTTATAAGCGTCAGCGTACCGTTGTTTGTTATCGCCGATTGAACGCCTGCCTCGGCACTCGTTATTTCTATCGCACCCGTGCCGACGGAATCTACGAGCGAAAGCGTACCGTTATTGACTATTTTCGCCGTGATGCGGTGTCCGTTGAGATCGAGCGTAATATTCTTTTCCGCCGCCAACGTAGCGCCTACGGTGTAGTCTTTTTCGAGCGACACCGTAGCGCCGTCCGCCGCGCCGTCGATAATGCTTTGCAATGTATCTTCGCCCTCGGCTATCGCAAGTCTCTCGGGCATTCCTCCGACGAGCAAGCCGAAACTCATGACGAGCGCTATCGCCGCAGCAAGCAATTTTTTCGTGATCGAATATTTTTTAACGTTCATGTTTCACTCTCCTTTTCCTATTCCCTTATATCTCGAACCAATATTTTTGATATGACTGATAGCCGAGAACAACACCGTTTTGTACCGCTCCGAGCTTAATGCTTCCGTTTGTATATTTGGCAAGTAACGCGCGCAGTGCGGTGCCTTGATAAATGTCGCCGCCGACTTCAACGTATTCCACCGTCAACGTCAACTCCCAATATCCGTCGTGCTGCGTGAATACCGGCGCATGGATCGTCGTCGTGTTGCCGTGGAATTTATTCGCCTCGTTATCTTTCAGACTGACGTAGCCGCTTTGCGTATACGCCGCGTCTTTATAAATCACAATACTGAGATCGTCTCTTGCGATCTGCCATTCGTTGGAATCCTCGGCAGGTCCGCGATGAAGTACGAATCTTACGAAATTGTCGTCGCCTGTTCCGAATGCCGCAGTTCCGCGCAATGTCAGGGTCATGGATGTGACGCCGCGCTCGACCTTAGCATAAATGTTGTCGGAATTACACGCGAACTTCATATCGAAACCTTCGGGCGCGACTTCGGTCTCGCCGCCGTATATGGTGAAATACGAGCTTTGAGCCGCGGGATCGCCGTTGGTAAACCCGTCTATGAGCATGCCGTTAAGATAGCTCTTGCCGTCGTATATCGCGCCGCCGGCAAACTCCATGGCAAACAGCGATACCTTGCCCGATTTTGAAAACTCGGGTATCTCGCTGTCGCTGACCGTCACTTTAAGCGTGAAAAAGTCATCGTATTTCGCATATTCGGGTGCATTCGACAGCGCCGTATCGGAACCGAAATTCACATAGTCCCAAAATTTCGTCAAACCGGTGCGGTACATCGCCTTAGTCTTACCGACAAGTACGGTCAAGTCGCTCGCCTGCGTTCCCCAGCCCGTTCCGTTAGTCGCAGACGTGTGGAATATCAATTTGACATATTCGCTGTCGGTAAAATCTCCGAACCCGATCATATCTATTATAAACCCGTCGTCCGCATCCGTTCTACGCGCTTTTAAATACATATCGTCGGCGACGCCGGCTTTATTATTAAGCTCGGGCGTCGAAAACTGCATTCTGTATCCCGCGATTAACGAATTCCTGTCAAATCTCCACTGCGCATATACGGAAATGCTCTCGGTAAATACCGTGCCGTCCGCGCCGAAAGCTACGGTCTCGCCGCTGCCGTCCACCTTGGTGTTAAACCCTTCAAACACGTAGCCGTATCGCGTCGGCTCCGTGACCGATTCTATTTTACCGTCCTCGTCGGCAACGACGCTTACTATCGATTCGCCGTCGATTTTGCCGCCGTTGGCATTGACGGTGATCTCGATCGTGTCGGGATCGTCCTTAGTCCACTGCGCATATACCGCCGTACTCTCCGTAAAGACAGTACCGTCCGCCCCGAACGTCACGGTCTCGCCGCTGCCGTCCGCACTGGTGTTAAACCCGACAAAAGTGTAGCCGTCACGCGTAGGCGTTTCAATCTCTTCCACGCGCCCGTCGTCGTCCGCCGTAACGCTTAACGACGATTCGTCGCTTGTGAACTTGCCGCCGTTTCCATCGACGGTTATTACAATCGCCTCTTTCGGGCGGTATATCTCGAAATACGAGTTTTGATCGGCGGGATCGCCCTGAGCGACTCCGTCGACCGTCATTCCGTAAGTGAACGGTGTGGCGTCGTATATAGTTCCGTCGCCGAACTCCATGGCAAACAGCGAAACGCGTTGAGATTTGTCGAACCCGGGTATTTCGCTATCCGCGACTTCGATACTCAGCGTGAAGAATCCGTTATGCTCGGCATAAACCGGCGACGCGGCAAGCGCCGTCTCGTTATTATCGAACACGGTATATCCGCCTTCGTGCGACCAGAATTTTGTAAGTCCGGTGCGGTACGCGGCTTTCGTCTTGCCGACAAGCGCCGATAGATCGCTCGCTTGAATATTCCAACCGCTCCCGTCGACGTCCGACGTGTGGAATATCAGTTTGACGTATTCCGAAGAAGTCAGTTCACCGAATCCTATCATACTTATTATGAACTCGCCGTCGCCGTTCGCGCGCTCGGCTTTTAAATACATATCGTCCGCTACGTCTGCTTTATTACTGTATTCCGGCGTGGAAAATTGCAGTCTGTATCCGTCGACGAGCGACGCCCTGTCGAGTTGCCATACAGCGTATATCGTGCCGCTCTCTGTAAAGACCGTGCCGTCCGGTCCGAGCGTCACCGCGGTACCGCTGCCGTCCGCTTCGGTATTGTAACCTTTGAATATATTCCCGTAAGAACTCGGCGCTTCCACCGTAGCCGCCTTTCCGTCCGCATCGACTTCAACCGATAATCTCTCTTTATCCCCGGAGAATTTGCCGCCGTTGGCATCGATCGTCACAGTTATTATTTCGGGTTCCGAAGTATCTTTTTCCCACTGCGCATAAACGGTACCGTTTTCGGTAAAAACAGTGCCGCCTGTCCCGAACGTCACGGCGCTGCCGCTGCCGTCGGACTTTGTGTTATAACCCTTAAAAGTATATCCGCCGCGCACCGGAGTTTCGGTAATTATTACCTTGCCGCTGCCGTCTGCCGCCGCAGTCAGCGACGATTTATCCCCGGAAAACTTACCGCCGTTGGCATCGACGGTAATCGTGATCTTCTCGGGATCGGGAGTAATGATGCCCGGATCGTCCGGACCGTTATTCCCCCCCCCACCGCCGCCGGTCTCTCCGCATGCGGTAAAAGCAAAAACGGCGCATGCCATTAAGCTCAACATCAACCATCTTTTTTTCATCATACCCTCCCACTCGAACATCGAATATAGATCGTAATTATATTATCAAACAATATTCGAAAAGTCAATACGCAATTTTAGAATTTTTGCTATATTATATTGCTATATTATATAGTCTACAAAATATTTCCTGCAAAATCAAGGGTGAAACGCTAAAATATCGACCTAATAATCCGGTTGATTTTTTTGTTTCGCTACTATTTTAATAGTTTATACGCGATCATAGATAGCAGTCGTATAACTCGCGCCCGATACACGATAAATGAACCGAGCGCCGCTCGATTTATCTATTATCGAAAATATAAATAAAAGCATTTGACAAACCGTGACTTATAGCGTATAATATATAAGCTTACGAGGTGTAGCGCAGTTGGTAGCGCGCATGGTTAGGGACCATGAGGCCGCGAGTTCGAGTCTCGCCACTTCGACCAAAGATATAAACCGCTGAACGGCGGTTTTTTGTTTAAGCGACAGTGGCTATAGACGAGAACGCGTCGATGTATTACGAATACGACCATCGCCGTAAAAAAAACCGAGTATATGGTATTATAGTAATTATTTTCGGCGCCATGTTCGCCGGCCGCTTGCGTTCACGCAAAGGTCACCGCATTTTAGCGGCATTCTCGTCACTTCGACCAAACAATAAACCTACGAAAGAACAATTCCCATATGGATAAGAGCGTGAACAACTCCTTTGCTCTTTTAATTGCACGATAAATTGTAATTTATTATTTTCATTTTTTTGTTTCTTTTAATTTTTTCCAATCACTTTCTAACATTGACATCAATATATTATCTGCGTATTGATTTCCGTCAATGACAGCATCTCTTTGTACT
>CAJUQF010000018.1:27291-28114 GCA_910588315.1 uncultured Christensenellaceae bacterium
CCACATTTCGAATAAACCGCTTCGGCACGCGCATTGAAAGAATATACATTTAATTCTAAACGATGTAATTTCAATTTTTCAAAAGCAAAATCCCTTGTGGTTTTTGTCGCCCACGTTCCGATGCCTTTTTCTCTTTCCGTAGTATGATATAAGGCAATGCGAAAATTAGCGCTACGCAATTTCATATCTATTTCATTGATTACGCTTTCACCTATAATTCTACCGTCAGGAGAAATAATTAAGAAGAACCATCTATCTTTGTCTTTAATGGATTCCAAAAAAAACGAGATTACTTCTTCTTTTGAAAAAATTTCCTTGCACCCTGTTAATCTTGCCACTTCCTTATCAAGCGGACAATAGTTTTGTTCAAAATAATTCGTTGCGTCATCTGCATTTGCAAGTCTTATTATGAAACCGTTTTTTTCACTTAATATATTATTATTCATTATTTAATACATCGCTAAACTACAATTTAATCGTCATAATCGATTCTTTCGATTTTGAAAATGACGGGACGTGTTCCGTCCGAACAACAGGCTATCATTGTGTTTTCTTCTTTCATCCAACCTTTCATAATCGAACCGCCTTGCAATCCCGAATGTAGGTGAATTCATATTGATCTCACAATCGAAGTCGAATCGTTACTTCGCGATTACCTTCTAATTATATCAAACAATTTTAATATATCATAAATAACATATTTTTGCAATTATAACATAGTCAAAAACAAAATATTATACGCCATCATCGAATTATTAACCCGACTATTTGTCATTTAATGTGTTATTTTGTTTATTTTTGTGTTTCCTATTCCGTTTATTGT
>CAJUQF010000019.1 GCA_910588315.1 uncultured Christensenellaceae bacterium
ACCCGTATCGCACGACGTGCCGTGTTTCGGTTATATCGTGTCGGACGGCGACAAAAAAGTCGCGGTGGTGACCGATATAGGCAGGGTGGAGACCAAACAGCTGTATGCGCTTTCCG
Source organism: uncultured Christensenellaceae bacterium (assembly GCA_910588315.1). Lineage (GTDB taxonomy): Bacteria > Bacillota > Clostridia > Christensenellales > Pumilibacteraceae > Anaerocaecibacter. The sequence continues at coordinate 117 of CAJUQF010000019.1, forward strand.
AATGCGATATCGTCATGCTCGAATGCAATCACGACAGCGCGATGCTGAGAGCCAATCCGCATTATACGACGATGTTAAAGGCGCGTATCGCGTCGAACCGCGGGCATTTGTCAAACGCGGATTGCGCGTCGGCGTGCGTGTTCCTTGCCGGCAACGGCGTTAAAAACTTCGTGCTTGCGCACCTTTCGGAAGAGAATAACAGACCGGAACTCGCCGTGTCAGCAGTCGAGCGTTCGCTCGGTGATGCCGGCATAAACGGCGTGCGGGTCATAGCCGCAAAACAGGACGCCATGTCGGGGTTGTTCGAAGTATGTTGAAGTACGGTTCGCTTAAAAAATACGATTATATAGGCGCGTGTACGTTTTATCTGTTTGCGATAGTGGTGACGCTCGTATGCCAAGCGCTTGCCGGCGTCGTGTCGTCGCTGCTGTCTAACACTATTCCCGATATAGAGAATAACGGTAATTTCAATACCGCGTTTATGATAGTCGTACAGCTAGCCAATATGGGATTTATCGCGCTTTACTGCGGTTTGAAAAAGAACAGACCGAGCTGTGATCTCGTAAGATCGTCGGCGACGGGGAAATTCGATTTCCGCGATCTCTTATTGCCGATCGTTGCTGCGTCGGTACTTCTTGCCGGTATGTATCTGCCGACGGTATGGTACGGGTATTTTACGACTTACGCGCTTAAAATACCGCCCGATGCGGGCAATGTCGACCTTTCGTCGACGGCGTCCGTCGTGATGATAGTTACAGCGTCGGTGTTCTTAGCACCCGTTGCGGAAGAAACTATATACCGCGGCGTGTTGTTGAACGGCATGAAAGAAGAAAAAACGGTCGTAAGATCGGTCATGCTGTCGGCGCTTGCGTTCATGCTCATGCATATGAACCCCGTGCAAGTGGTTTTTCAGTTTTCGCTCGGTGTGCTTTCGGCATTCGTAATGCACAAAACCGGCAGGCTTTTGCCTTGCGTCGTGTTGCACGCGTCGGCTAACGCGCTTGCGCTCGTCATGCAGATGACTTCGTTTGCTAACGTGCTTTACGGTTGTGAATCGTGGCTTACGCAAAATATAGCCGCTGCGGTATTTATTACGCTCGGGCTGTTTGTAGGCGCGGGCGCACTGCTGTTTGCGATCGTTAAGTTCGCTTTCGGAAGCGCGGATAAAACTCCGGATACCGACGCCGACGCTGCCGACAAAATCACGGCGGAAACCGTTGTGCGTATGGAGGCAAGGCGAAAGGACGGTACTTTCAGATTTTACGCGGGGATAATGATCTGCGCGGTACTGTTTATCATCAACACTGTGGTTTTGGCGGTGGGATCGTGATGCCCGACAGCGTAAAGCGCGACTATCGCGCAGTATCGTACACGCTCGCGTCGTGCGTCATAGGTTTGATATTCACGCGGATTTTGGTGTACTTTGCGGCGCTACCCGACGATACGTACGGGCAATCGCTCGCAGGCGACGCGCTGTTTACAATATTGACGCAAGTAGTGTTTTTTGCCGCGGTGCCGTTTTGTATATATAAGTTTTACGGCAAGCGCAACGTAAAACAGGTATTCTCGTTTTCGTCGGCGGGCAAGTTCAAGTCGTATTATCTGTTGGCGATACCGCTCGGCGCGGCGGTGTTTTTCGTGACCGTTGGCGTGTCGGCGTTGTGGACGAGCCTATTGAAACTGACGGGTTACACAGTGTCGTCATCGTCTACGCCCATGCCGGAGAATTTCGTTTTCGGATTTTTCCTTGTCGATATCATATTGACTGCCGTACTGCCGGCGGTGTGCGAAGAATTTTGCATGCGCGGCGGACTGCTTACCACGGCGCAGAACACGTTTAAGACCGTGGGCTGTATCGTGCTGTGCGGTATTGCTTTCGGGCTTTTTCACCAGAACATAAGGCAGGTGTTTTACACGTCGCTGTTCGGTGCGCTTGCCGCATTCATTGTCATAAAGACCAAAAGCATATATCCGGCAATGCTGATGCACTTTACGAATAATTTTTGCAGTGTGTTCATCGATTACGCCGATAATTACGACTGGGCGATCGGCGGCGGATTTTACAGGTTCATAAACGAGATCGGGTTGTTTCCGCTTATACTTTTGTTTCTGGCTGTCGCGGCGTTCGGTACGTTCATGATAATGCTGATGTTGTACATTCGCGATAAGCGCGTGATAAAAAAGAAAATGCAAGCGTTGTCAGACAGTGCGTTCGACGCGACGAATAAGCGCGTAGTGCTGATGGGCGAGTTCGATGCTCGGCGCGTGGAAAAACTCGAAATGGAAAAGGAAGTTTACGGCAAAGACTATTCGCGTCCGCTGTATAAACCCGAGCCGCGCGATATCATGGTGATCGTCGCGCTCGGCGTAGTGACGATTCTTACGACGGTATTCACTTACGTATGGGGGTTCTTTTATTGAAGAAGATAAAATTGGTTTGCGTCGGTAAGGCGAGCAAAGCTTTCTGCCGCGACGGTATCGACGAGTACGAAAAACGGCTGAAACCGTTTTACGATATCGCGGTGATCGAGCTTCCCGAAATGCCCACAGTCAAAAAAGAGAGCGACGAAATAATAAAACGCGCGGGTACGCGGTTCGTACTGATGGACGTCGGCGGCGAGCAGATTTCGTCCGAAGGCTTTGCAGACCTGATAAGATCGGAACACGAACGCGCCGACGAGATATGTTTCGTGATAGGCGGTGCGTCTGGCGTGGACGAGCGGGTAAGGCAGACGGCGCTGCGTAAGATTTCGTTCGGCAGAGTGACGTATCCGCACCAATTGGCGAGACTGCTTCTTTTCGAACAGATATACAGGGCGAGTACTATTATACGCGGCGTCCCATACCATAAATAGCCTCCTCTCCGATACTCGTGCGACGTCTTGCTTAAAATTTGCACGTCAAGTTCGTTGCGCCCCCGCTCATCGTACCGCAGAAGGGTACGACTTCGAGGGACGCGCCTGCTTGACGCACAAATTTTCGGCGCAATACGTCCGCGTCGTATCGGTTCGTCGGCTTATGCATCGACATAGACGGACTACGTGTGACGAAGCGGCTTGGTCACGTAGGATGGTCTACGCTCCCGTCGCGCCCCGCCACCTGCTGCCCGTCTGACGCGCGATCTCGCAACAGAGGCTTTTCGAGTCGGAAAGAGATTGACCGCAATACGCTCTCGACGTAGCGCATCGGCTACGACTTCGGGGGAACGCGCCTGCTTGACGCATAAATTTTCGGCGCAATACGTTCGCGTCGTATCGGTTCGTCGGTTTCCCGAAAACGTATGCATAGGCGTAAACGAGCTGCGTTTATCGCGCTGTCGCAACATTGTTTCAATATTTTTCGCGAAATTGCATATAACGAAAGTATGAACATTTACGACAAAGTAGCAAGCGAGCTGTACGGCTCGAACGCAGAAGTTATGTCGATAGGGACGAGCGCGTGCGGAAACGATATATTATGCGCGCACTGCGGAGACAATTCCGACAGGCAAATCATTATCACCGCCGCAATACATGCACGGGAATGTTACACGGCGCTCGTGGTTTTGCGACAGATAAAAGAGTTTACGGGCAGCGGCGGCGTATATTTTATTCCGCTCGTCAATCCCGACGGCGCGCTGTTTTTCGAAACCGGCGATACGCTCGGCAGCAGATTCCTGCGCGCTAACAAGGCGTACAGGCAAGAGTGGAAAGCAAATGCGTACGGAGTCGATCTTAACTGCAACTTCGACGCACACTTCGGCACGGGCAGCCAGAACACTTTTTCGCCGAGCTATAAGGGTTATGTGGGCGAGTATCCGCTGTCCGCACCCGAAACGCGTGCGCTTGCGGACTTTACGGTCAGAGTCAAGCCGAAAGCTACGGTAAGTTATCACTGCATGGGCGGCGAGCTGTATTGGGAGTTTTTTCAGACGGGCGCCCGCAAAGCGCGCGACGATGCGTTCGCAAAAGCGATCGCGGACTACATCGACGTCAAAAAAGTGGACGGACACTTGAACTCCGCCGGCGGATATAAGGATTGGTGCGTGAATTCGTTAAAGATCCCCGCCGTCACGGTGGAATTGATATCGTCCGGCACGCACCCGTTCGGCCCGGAAGATTTCAAAGAAGATATCGAGCGCAATGCGCAATTACCTCGGTTTATTCTCGACGAAGCATTGTGAAGCGCTGTGTGACGGGCTGCATGCGTCAAGCTATCTCGGTCATGTAGGCGGGTATATTCCTTCGGTCGCCTTGTTGCATGTGCCACCACTACGCGCGTCGCTGTCGAGACCGATCGCATTGCGCTCGATCACCCGAATAAAGGATAATAATATGGACGAATTGATTTACGAAAACGATAATGCGTGCGATACGGACAAGCCCGTAAACGGCTCGGTCGGCGGCAATACTGCCGATATGTTACATACGCCGAGCAAGCGTGACGTCAAGTTCATGCGCGCGGCGCTCGCCGCACTCGATCTTTGTCCCAAAGACGAAGTGCCGGTAGCAGCCGTTGTGGTTTGCGGCGACGAGATAATCGGCGTCGGCGTCAATCGCAGGAATACGGACAACGATCCGGCGGCGCACGCCGAGATAGTAGCTATACGCGAAGCCGCAAAAAAACTCGGGAGATGGAATCTTGCAGAGTGCGAGCTGTACGTCACGCTCGAGCCGTGCGTGATGTGTGCGGGCGCGATAGTGTATTCGCGCATAAAACGCGTGGTGTACGGCGCAAAGGATCTTCGGTTCGGCGCTTGCGGCACTGCGCTCAATATTGCCGACAATCCAGTACTCAACCACCGTGCGGAAATAGTCGGCGGTGTACTCGAAGAGCAATGTCTGACGCCTATTCAAAGCTTTTTCAAGGACAAGCGCAAAAAGAATGCGGATAAACGCGGCGTGTGATGTCCGATTGCCGTCCGATAAGATTAGAATCCGATTAAATCTCTATGAATAAGTATGGCGACGATTGACAAGAATTTCGATTATGAGCTATAATTTATATAAGAAAGGAGCGCGAAATAATGATAGTCGGGCGAGTGCTGAATAAGTTTATAAACATTTTCACGGGGCTGTTTGCGATCGCGACGCTCATACTCATGCTTATCATATATATCAACAATGCGGCGGGCGGAAACATAATGCCGGTATCGGCAGCGGCAAGCATAGGCAATGCGCGTAACTACTGCACGCTTGCCACCGTTTTTTGCGCAGGTACGGAATTTACGCTCAAGCGCAACTTTATTCTCGCGATCGTGTTTGCCGCGATAATCGTGGCTGTCGCGGCGTTTATGATATATACCGATATAGCGATCTGAATATCGCCGATATGATTTTGTTTAACGTAAAACGACCGATCCCGTCGGTCGTTTTTGCATGTTATTCAATGAGTATTTTTGTCCGCTTGCTTGGTCACGGATCGGATCGTTTTTGCTCGCGATCTTATCTATCGAAGTGAGAAGCAAGCAAATCGCCCCGGAGTATAATACCTAATTTATTTACGCGTGAATTTAGGTGCGTGACCGAATCGCGCTTTATAAAGTTTGGAAAAATGGAATTCGTCGTAAAATCCGAAGCGTTCCGCCAGATCGCGAAAAGTCGTGTTATTTTCGTTTTTCAAAATATCGTTGCAAAGATCGAGTTTCATGTTTATTTGGTATTGATGGGGCGGATAGCCTGTATACGTCTTGAATAAATATATAAGTTTTCGTTTGCAGATGTAATACTTGTCGGCAAGTTCGTCTATGGAATAGAATCTCGACAGGTCGGTGTTTATGGTATTTAAAATATCGGATATCACGTTACCGTTATCCGACGTCTTGTCGTCTCCGAGATCCGCAAGCGCCAACAGCAGAAGATCGGAATATGCGTTCATGAGTATTTGTTTGTTGCCGACGGTGGATGAATAAAGAAATGCGAGTTTGTCGAAATAACGCACGATCTCCGGATTCTTTTTGCACGAAAGCTTCACCGGAAAAGCGACCGTATTTTCCGTATTTTGCGGCGATCGCGCAAAAGCGTCGCGCTCGTTTGGTTCTATATGGATAAATATGGTCTTTGTTTCTTTGGTGCATTTCGACAATCCGTAGTGGTGTTGACCTGCGAATAAAAATACCGCGTCGCCTTTTTTGAGCGGGTAGGCGACGTCGTTTTGATAAACCTCCCATTCGCCGTCGATGACTATAAAAATGTCGTGTTCTGTCATTATCCTATCGGGGTGCAAAGATTCTTCCGGATAGTAGTTGTAACTCGCAATGCTTATTTTATGCGGTTTCGATACGTCGAGATAGTTCATGTCGACCGACTGTTTTGCACGATTATACATGTTTTTATGCGTTCCTGCCCATTCAAATTTCTGTTTGTGCGGTTTAAAATTATTATATCACGTAACACGGCGATATGCAATATAAGGAGACGAAATGATCAAGAGAAAATTATCGGCGACGATTTTTGCGGGGGTTGCGCTCGGCATAGCGTTATTGGGCGGTTGTTCGGACACTAAAAAACCGAGCGGCGGGAAATCGGATCCGCCGGGGCAGGCGGACGAATACTTGAGTTACACACGCGACAATCGATTCGATTACGTCAATACGACGCTTCAAAGGTTTGACTACAACGGCGTCAAGATATCAAACGACTCCGTGTTCAAGCAGCAGTTTCAATATGCCATGGAGTATCTTCTTTCCGTGCCGACGGACGATTTGTTGAAAGTCATGCGCGTGCGCGAAGGCAAGGACGTAGACGGCAGCAGCTATCTCGGGGGCTGGTATGACGGCGGACTGTGGGTGGCGGCGACGTTCGGGCAGTACGTGTCGAGTTTGGCGCGCGGTTATGCGTTGACGGGCGACGAGCGGTTGAAGATAAAAGCAACGGAGCTTATAGACGGTTGGGCGGACTGTATTGCCGACGACGGTTTTTTCTATTTCAGTCCGGACAGGGAGACGAATTCCACGCACTACACGTACGATAAAGTCGTGCTGATGTGTGTGGACGTTTATACTTATATCGGCGGCGACGTGGGCGACCGCGCGCTCGGATATCTGGAAACGGCGACCGATTTCGCCGAAGATTATTTGGCACGGAACCGTTTGCCGGCAGGTCCGAACGGACCGCATTCCGGTCAGTCAGTAGAAGGCGGTAATTCGGATATAGAGTGGTATATACTGTCCGAAAATTTATATCGCGCATATCTTGCGAGCGGGAACCAAAAGTATTATGATTTCGCCGACGTATGGAATTACGATTATTTCTGGGATGCGCTCAAAAACGGCGACGGCGGTAAATATTACAACGTACACGCTTACAGCCATACCAACTCGATAAGCAGTACGGCGCTTAAATATATGCTTACGAAAAATGCGAACAGTCTCGAGCAGTTAAAGCGCGCTTACGAGATGTACGATAAGTATGAGTTGTATCCAAACGGTATGTACGGCACGGCGGAACGGCTCGTGGGTACGGTGCGCGATCTAAATACGGCTATCGATTCGCACGAAAACAACTGCGAAGTCCCGTGCAATACGTGGGCGGGTATGAAGATAGTCAAGTACCTTACCGAGCTTACAGGCGATGCGTCGTACTACGAATGGGGCGAAAAACTGCTTTATAACGGCGTACTCGGTGCGCTGCCCATTAAAGACGATTATGTGCGCCGCGGCATAACGTTCTATTATGCGAATTATCAAAAGAACGCAAGTAAAGAGTATTACGGCGCGTCGTGGCCGTGCTGTTCGGGCACGTACTTTATGAATTTGTGCGATATCGCCGATCAGATTTATTTCAAGGACGCCGACAGCCTGTATGTCGCGAATTACATATCGTCGCAAGTGGAAAACAATTACGGCAAGCGCAACGTCGTACTTACGCAGACGTCGAACTTCCCATATAGCAACAAAGCCGAAATGACGGTGTCGTGTACGAGTACCGTCGACTTCGATCTCAAATTGCGCGTTCCTGCTTGGGCGACAAACTTTTCCGTGGAATTGAACGGCGTTGCCGTAGACGGCGCGACGGACGGCGACGGTTGGTTTACCGTAGGCGGTTCTTTTAAGAACGGCGACAGGATAACGGTGGTGTTCGATCCCAAGCTTACCGCAGAACGTATTGTTGAAGGCGAAGACTACGGCGTTATGTTCATGTACGGAAGTGTGTATATGGTAGCCGAAAACGCCGTGTCGACGACCATAACTTTCGATAAAGACAAGAGCGTCGATGATTACATTATAGGCAAAGACGGCGGTACGGTATATGTTCGCGACGCGAACGACGTCGATTTCAAGTTTGTGCCTTATTACGAACTCGGTGAAGGCGATAAATACGCCGGTAACCTGTCCGTATCGGTCAAAGGAGTTTGAATATGAAAATCATTAAAACGTTTGCAAAATGTTTCATGGCTATGCTGGCGGCTACGTTCGCGACGTTGCTTTTGTGGATAGTGTGCGGAGCGCATGCGATAAGCGCCGAGGACGCGCCTAAGCCTAACGTTGCGCCGACGCATAGATACGATTTCGAGACCGATATCGGAACGGACTCCGTAGGCGGATCATCGTTGACTTCGCACGGAGCAACGGTAAAAACAAACGGAGATAACGGTTATGCGTATTTGGGCGGCGACGGCGCATATATGGAACTTCCGTCCGTACTTGTTTCGACCGATGCGGTCACTTTCATGATGGATATAACTCCGGAATCGAATGCGGACTTTCAAAAGATATTGACGCTTGCGCTCGATTTCGATAAGTATTTTCAGATTGCGTTGCGCCGCGGCTCGGATACGACGGCAAACGTGGAAGTTCAACTGACTAAGACGGGCAGCGGCGAAGTCGCGGTGTGGGGCTATACGGCAAACAATGTTTTTACGTTGGATAATACATACTCGCTCGCGATAACAATAGACGCCGGCGACGTGCGAATCTATGTCGACGGCGTATTGAAACACGGGCGTAAATGTCCGTACACAATAGGCGAATTGCTTGCGGAGAATCCGACGCATTTTTATATAGGCAAGTCGCTTTGGGACGGCGATCCGTACTTTGTGGGCGGAATAGATAATTTCGAAGTATATGACAGCGCCCTGTCCTATGATGAAATAGCGGCGATCAACGGTAAAACCGCTCCGACTGTCGATATCGACGGCGGAGTAGTAAAGTATTATTCTTTCGACGACGAAACCGATGCGTGCAAAAACGACGTAACGCTCGAATCCGATTTGGTAAATAACGGCGGAACTTTTACAGCCGACGGCAAGTTCGACGCTGCAATGTCCCTATCCGAAAACGCGTATCTCAAACTCGGAAACGACGTAATACCGACCGATGCCGATGCGTTCTCTTTCGCGGCTTGGATATATCCGACGAGCGGCGAGGATTGGCAAAAGGTAATAGATCTCGGGAGTGGCATGTCGCATTATTTGCAGCTCGCATTGAGAACGGGCGATAACGGCAAGATGCATATTCAGGCGGGGCTTATCACGGGCGGAGAAGAATTCCACGTGTGGGGCAGTCTTGCCATAAACAGCGTGACGCTCGATGCCTGGAACCATGTGGCGCTGTCGGTAGACGGCAATTACGCACGAATATATGTCGACGGCAAAATAGTACAGTCCGGTTATTTCGGCAAGACGATCGCGGAGTTTATGAGCGCGGAAAATCCTTTGAATAATTCTCATATCGGCAGATCGCAATTTTCCGATCCTACTTTCAAGGGCAAGATCGACGAAGCGGTATTCTATTCGCGCGCGCTTTCGATACCCGATGCAGAATATCTCGCCGCGGGACATACGCCGCAAAAGTATGTGCCGGAAGCCGCGGATACAGAGTCCGATCTGACGCATTATTATTCGTATGATAACGCGGATTTCCCGGGCTTGGATAATACCGGCAGCGGCGGCGATGCGACGGCGCTGTTATCGACTGAACCGGGAAAGGCGAACGACGGCGCTGTTTTCGACGGCGGTTATGTTCACTTGCCGCAAAACGTTATACCGGACACGAATGCGATGACGTTTGCGACGTGGATATATCCGGAATCAAACGCCGATTTTCAAAAGGTTATGGAATTGGGTAAGGACACCGTCGCGTTTATGCACGTTATGCTTCGTACCGGATCTTCCGGTAAAATGCACATCGAGACGGCATTGACCGTCGACGGAGACACCGGTCCTACGTCCACGCATTTGTGGGGCGGAAACGGTTTCGATGCGATAAATCTCGATACTTGGCAGCATGTGGCGTTGACCGTGGAAGATAAACAGGTAAGGCTGTACGTCGACGGGGCTTTGGTCATAAGCGGCGCGTTCAAAAGAAGTTTGTCCGAACTGTATGCCGTCGAAAACGGTCAGATTGCCAATTATATCGGCAAATCGCATTTCGGCGCAGATCCCGATTTTGCGGGCATGATGGATGAAACGCTGTTTTATTCGCGTGCGCTTTCGTCCACGGATATAAACTCGCTTGCAAAAGGCGGTTTGCCGCATAAAACGGTCACGGAAAAGCCGACCGTCGATCCGTCGGATGTCGACGTGTTTTCCGATCTCGAATCTTACTATCCTTTCGACGGCGTGGTTGCGGGCATAGATCATTCCGGCAACAAAAAGAATGCGATCATCAGTCATGCCGGTATCGCGACGACCGCGGACGGCGTCAGTGAAGAACTCGGCAGCGCGCTCGAATTCGACGGCAAAAGAGATTTTATTATCTTGCCGACGAACATAGTGCCTAAAACGGGTAAAGCGTTTACTTTTGCGGCGTGGGTGCGATTCGACGCCATGGACGAGTACACACGCATATTCGATTTCGGCGAAAGCATGCGTTATTTCGATTTAAGATTGCGTAACGGCGGTGTACTCGAAACTACGCTTACAGAAAATTCCACGGCAGGTGAATCGCGCGTAACGACTGCGTCTGGCGTGATAAAACGCGGCGTTTGGCAGCACGTTGCGCTTACGGTAGACGGTATGTCGGTAATGATATATGTCGACGGAGCTCTTGTCGGAACCGGCAATTTCGCAAAAGAATTGTCGGCGTTGTACGACGGCGCAGGCGCTTTAAAACAGAATTATATCGGACTGTCGCGTTACGGTCAGGACAGTAAATTCCTGGGTGGCATGGACGAGATACGCATTTATTATCGTGCGCTCACCGCGGTCGACGTCGCGTATTTGGCGCAGGGCAACAAAGCCACAGTCGAAAATGCGGATTTAGACGAAACCGTCGAGATAAACGGCGTTAGACCGAAAATCGATTATATCACGGCATACGCGGACGGAGTTGAAAATTCGTGCGGCAATATTGTAGCGGAAGATATGACGGTCGGCAAATTGATCGAATCGTTGACTTTGATATCGGGTGCTACGGCAACCGTTACGGATAATTACGATTTTGACGTCGGAACGGACGCTCGTCTCGAGGACGGGTTCTATCTGAAAATAATGTGCGGCGGAGCGGTAGTCGAAAGACTGCGTATCGGGATAGACACATATTTCCGAGTGGTTTTCGATACCGACGGCGGCGATGAAAAACTGCCCGTTGCGGTAAAGAAAGGCGATTTTATAGAGCTGCCGTATGTGTACAAAAACGGCTATGATTTTATAGGCTGGTACGACGGGGATAAGAAATGCGGCGACGGTTTTGCCGTTACGAAAGACTGTACGCTTAAAGCCGTATACGAACAGCGGAAATATACGCTGACTTTCGATATGCGTGACGGCACGTATAACAGTATAAAGGCTTATGCCGGCGATACCGTATCGATCACGGGTTTCGGGAATGAAAATGTTACCGGATACAAATACGCGGGAGAAACGATAGCGATAGGCGATTTCGTGATGCCAGCGGAAAGTTTTATAGTGCGCGCCATATACAGACTCGACGAAGCGGATAACTTTACGTATACAGAGTTCGGCGGTGCGTTCGATAACGTCGACGGTCGGATCGTATCCGGCGATAACAAATCGTTGTTATTATTCGACGGGATCGAAGTGGAAAGCGGCACGATCGAAATGAAGATCACGCCTAACAGCGCGAACGATTGCGGCATAATTTTTTGGGCGGACGACGGCGGCAGATCGAATTTCTGGGAACATACGCCGGCGCAGTATCATGTTGCATTGCTCAATTGGGAGGGGTATCTCCTTATAGGCAAGATCAATCATAACGGCAAAACTTGGGAATGCGTGGCAGACTGCAAATTGCCGAATTACGATCCGACCAACGAATATACGATAACGGTCGTCATAGAAGATAACAACGTCAAAGTATATCTCGACGGTACGCTCTATATCGATTATACCGATAAAGATAAGCACAACGGCGCTGCGGTGGGAGTACGCAGCGAGCGTGAAGGCGTATGTTTCGAAATCGTTCTTATCGGTATGGAAGTCAAAAATAACGGTATGGGATATACGCCGCGTAACAAGAAATAGAGAATAAAAGGGTTCGGTTATGAAAAAAATCAATGTTGCGCTCGTAGGTTTGGGATTCGGCGGCGCTTTTGTAGAGATATATGCGGCGCACCCGAACGTCGGTACCGTTACGATCTGCGATAAAAATCAAACTCTTGCAGCACGTTTTTCCGGCGTGAACGGCGTTCGCGTCGTTGCTTCGCTGGAAGATATCGTAAGCGACGACAGTATCGACGCCGTTCATCTCGTAACGCCTATACCGTGTCACGCCGAGCATGCGGCAGCGGTTTTGAGATCGGGAAAACACTGCGCCTGCACCGTGCCTATGGCGACTGCAATGAACGACATCGATAAGATATTGAATGCGGCGCGGGACTCCGGGAAGAATTATATGCTTATGGAAACGACGCTGTACACTTATCAGTATTTGTACGCGTCGGAAATGCTTGCCGCCGGAAAGTTCGGGCGCGTGCAGTTTTTGCGCGGCAGCCATTATCAGGATATGACGGGTTGGCCGCCGTATTGGAACGGTTTTCCGCCCATGTGGTACGGAACGCACGCCGTTGCTCCGCTTTTGGGTTTATCCGGGTCGCGTATAAAGACCGTGTACGGATTCGGCTCCGGCGCAATGGATGACGCGCTTGTCCGCAACTACGGCAATCCGTACCCGTTCGAAACGGCGATATTCGAATTTGAAAACGGGCTGAAAGCCGAAGCGAGCAGATCTTTGTTCGAAACGGCTCGGGCGTATCGTGAAGGGTTTTCGGTATACGGTTCCGACGCATGTTTCGAGTGGGGATATCGCGACGAAGACGATCCTTATATAACTACGCGTAAAAGCGACGGTAGAGCCGAAAGCGAGCTTGTCGTAGATATATCCGAAATGCCGAATTTCTACGAACGACTGCCGGAGCCGCTTTGGCGGTTTACCGTGGGCGAGCGTTACGACTCGGCGCATCCGATAAAATCGTTGCGGATCGGCGCCGGCGGCGGACACCACGGCGCGCATCCGCATTTGGTGCATGCGTTTGTGGACAGCATAGTAAATAATGTAAAACCGCGATACGACGAACGTTTTGCCGCCAACCTTTCGGTGGCGTGCGTACTCGCACATGAATCCGCCATGCTCGGCGGCAAACCGCTCGAAGTGCCGACGTTTTAGAAGATCAAATCATTTCGTCCTGCGCGATAAACATATCTGCGACCTTGTCTATATCGCCGGCGCCCATAAAGATTACGGCTTTTTCTTTGAGCTGTTTGCTAACTTCGATGATCTCCGAGAACGTGTCGAAACAATAGGCGCGTTCTTTGTTTTGCACGATCTTCCTGCACAGCGCGTGCGAGTCGACGCCGGGGATCGGTTGTTCGCGCGCTGGGTACACGGGGGCGAGAATGACGGTATCGGCGGTCGTAAGCGCGCTTGCGAATTCGTCCATAAGGCTTTTCGTGCGCGAATACGTGTGCGGTTGGAAAACCACTGCGACGGACGGGAAAATTTCTTTTGCCGTAGAGATCGTCGCGGCTATCTCGGTGGGGTGGTGCGCGTAATCGGTGAACACCGTTTTGCCGAACGCTATGCCTTTGCGTTCGAACCGCCGCGCTATGCCGGTGAACTTGCCGAGTCCGGGCAGTATTTCCGTAAGCGGCAGATTACACTCGCAAGCCGCGGCGACGGCGGCGAGCGCATTGATAACATTATGTTCGCCGGGAACCGACAGGTTGACTACGGCATTGCGTTTTCCGACGAGCGTAAACGAGCGGAATCCGCTTGCGTTTTTAATATTTACGGCGCGGTAATCGTTGCCTTCTTTAAGCCCGAACGTAACGGGCGAAGAACACAGGCTTTTGCATATCGGATCGTCTCCGAAGACTATCGTTTTATCGCATTGCGCGCAAAATCTGCCGTAAGCGTCGATAATCTGCTTTTCGTCGCGATAAAAATCGGGGTGATCGTATTGCACGTTGAGAACTACGCCGAGCGTCGGCTTTAAATGCAGGAAACTTGCGCGGTACTCGCACGCTTCCGTTATGAAATATTTGTCCGAACCGACTTTGGATCCGTGCGCTACGCCCGCATGTACGGTAGCGTTCCGAGCCGCAAAAACTTTACCGAGCATGGCGGTAGTCGTGCTTTTGCCGTGACAGCCGGCAACGGCTATCGTTGTGCCGTAAGTTCGGGAAAGTTCGCCTAAGTACTCGGCGCGTTCTATGGTCGGGATGCCGAGCTGCCCGGCGCGTACAAGTTCGACGTTGTCGGGCGATATCGCGTTGGTATAGACAACGAGATCGCAGCCCTCGACTTTTTTGGGGTCGTGACCGGAAAGAGCATTATCCGATCCGGAAATTTCGTGTCCGCGCGATGCAGCCATAACGGATAACGCGTGCATTGATACGCCGTTGATTCCCACAAAATGTATCTTCATACATTGTAGATATGCTATATTGTGCGGCATGGTGCATGCGCAAGATACGACAAAATTCTTTGCGAGTGGTCAAAATGTGCCGAATTTGTCCATAATATTGCAATTTCGATCGAAAAATTTCGACAAACCTATTGATTTTATGAGTTATTTATGTTAAAATCAATATGGTCGCAATTTATTTACGGAGGAGAATTGTGGAAATCACCGAGGTAAGACTCCGCCTCGTCAAAGAACCCGGCAAGCTCAAAGCGGCAGCTTCCATCACCATCGACGGATGTTTTGTCGTGCATGACTTGCGCGTGGTAGAAGCAGACGGAGGTCTGTTTGTTGCAATGCCCAACAAGCGAATGGGCACAGGCGAATTCCGCGATATAGCGCATCCCATCAACAACGAAACCCGAGATTATATCGCAAAACTGGTTATCGATAGATATAAAGAAGAATCCGACCGCGCCGCGTCTGCTCCACAATAATTTTTTCGGTTATATCTAACAAATATTATCCCAATCGTACGGAACGGTTTCGATAGAACATACCTTAAGCGTTTGCGATGAAAATGTCATCTCAGGCTTGCAACAGGATAAGCAAAAATTATTACGGGAATCATGCGGGCCGACCGAGCTTTGCCGTAAAACGTGTTCTTCCGATTACGCCGTATGGCGATATTATGCGTGTGTTATATTTCGTAGGTATATAAAAGACGGTAAAAGACTTATTGTCGGTTCCCGTCGGGTTTTTTGTACCGCTTTATTTTGGGCGCAGGGGGTTTTTGCGTGATTTTTCGGTGAAAAATGCGGTCGCGAAAATATAAAATGATACGTCAAAATGCTTGCGCACGGAAAATTTTTGTGATATAATAGCAAAGTCTCTTAAAATAGGAGTATGTTTATGTATTCGGCATCCGCTTATGTAAGAATAGTATTGATGGCGCTCATGGTGCTTATCGCGCTTGCGCTTATCATTGTTATAATGTTCCAACCGTCGTCGTCATCCGGCATGGGTGCGCTCACCGGTCAGCGCGATACGTTTTATTCCAAGGACAAATCCAAGTCTCTCGAGTCCGTCATGAAGAGGATAACGGTAGTTCTCGGTATTATCGAAGCCGTGCTTGCCGTGGCGTTTTTCGTCACGTTGCTCATAGCTCAGTGGTAATTTCTTTTATAAATCATAGACAATAAAGATCGGCGGACTGTCGGTCTTTTTTTGTTTAGCCTCCTTGCCGATACTCGTGCGGCGTCTTGCTATCAATTTGTGCGCAGTGTTCGTTGCAGTCACTTGTCGTAGCGTCGCTACGACTTCGCGACTGCGCCTGCCCGGCGCGCAAATTGCCGACGCAATACGTCCGCGTCGTATCGGCTCGTCGGCTGCCTCTCGCCGTTACCCGTGTGGCGTCTGCTGTCGATTTGTACGTCATTAGAATCGCTGTTTGTAGGGGACACAGACCCCTGCGTCCCGGTATGGAAGAACAATAATCGAATAAACGGCGGTCAAGGGTCTGACCGCCCTACGAATTACACAATGTAAATGCTTTACGGTAGGTAAAGAAATAAAGAGTGAAACAGTGATATAACCGTAAACCGTAACGATGTATTAATGGAAAATAACAACATGCACGACTTTCGTAGGGAGCGCAGACCCTTGCGCTCCATAACGGCAAAGCAATAATTCGAGAAACGGCGGTCAAGGGTAGCGCCCTACGAATAGCACAATCGATTTCCATGTAAAAAGTAAAAGCAAGAAAACGAATGCCGAAATACGTTCGCGCCGACGCTCATGCGACGGTTGCCGTCGTCGGTCACGCAAAGTTCGATAAAATCTGTGTATTGACACATTGACATATTCTCATTTGCACATATAATAGGTATAACATGAACAAATCATTTAAAAACAGATATTCCGCCGGAAATCGCGGCGTATTTTCCGGCAGCGGCTTGGAAACGGTATGCGGCGTTATCGATTGCAAAGGCGAACGGTTCGGATTTATCCCGACCGACGGCGGCGACGTATTTATTCCGGGAAACAATCTTTGCGGCGCGCGTCACGGCGATACGGTGCGCGCGATCATTACGTCGGATCGTCCCGGACGCGGCGGACGGCGCAGGGAAGGGCGGGTGATAGATATAGTCGAACGCAACAGCGGCAACATAGTCGCGACTGTGGTTTACCGCGACAATATGTATTGCGCCGTGCCGGACGACAGACACTTCGGCGAGTGTCTGGAGATCGATTCGCTCGGCGGGGCGAGCAAGCATGACAAAGTCATAATCAAACTGAATCGGACTTCACGCGGGGACCGTGCCGCAGTGATAGCGGTACTCGGTCGTGCCGACGAGATAGGTATGGACGTAAAAAGCGTTATCGTATCGCACAATCTCCGTACCGAGTTCCCCAAAAGCGTTATCGACGAGGCGAATTCGTTCGGCGACGTTGTGGCTAAGTCCGAGATAAACGCGCCGTATCGGTGTGATTTTCGCGACAAGATCGTTTTTACGATAGACGGCGAGAGCAGTAAGGACTTCGACGACGCAGTTTCGATAGAACGCACGGAAAGCGGATACCGGCTCGGCGTTTATATTGCCGACGTCGCAGAGTATGTGACCGAAAAATCGCCGCTCGATAACGAGGCGCTAATGCGCGGGACAAGCGTTTATCTTGCCGACCGCGTGATCCCGATGCTGCCCGAACAGCTTTCAAACGGGCTTTGTTCGCTTAACGAGGGTGAAGATAGGCTCGTGCTTGCGGCGATAATCGAGCTGGACGCAAACGGCAACAAGCTTAAAGCGGAAGTCAAAGAAGGCGTGATACGCTCGACGGCGCGACTGACGTATACGGGAGTTCAGGCAATACTCGACGGTGACGAAAAGCTCCGAGCAAAATTCGAGCGTGTCGTTCCTTCGCTCGAAATAATGCGCGAGCTTGCGGCAAAGCGCGTTAAAATAAGGAAAAACCGCGGCGCGATCGATTTCGACCTTACAGAGACCGAGATAGAATTCGACGCGGTAGGGCATGTCGTTAACATAAAGAAAAAACCGCGGCTGTTCAGCGCGCAGATAATAGAAGAATTCATGATACTCGCGAACGTGTCGGTCGCTGAAAAATTCAAAAGCATAGGTAAGATACCGTTCGTGTACCGCGTTCACGAAAAACCTTCGGCCGAGAAGATAGAATCGCTCAACGATTATCTCGATGCGACGGGGTCACGCCTGCGTATGCCGATGAATCCCACGCCCGATCAAGTCGCGTCGATTCTCGACGGTGCGCCGGACGATATCGCGGCGGCGGTGGCGCGCGTCACGCTCAGAGCAATGGCGAAAGCCGATTATCAACCTATCAATAAAGGACATTTCGGGCTTGCCGAGGATTTCTACTGCCATTTCACGTCGCCGATACGCCGTTATCCGGATCTGGCGATACATCGTATAATAACGGCATATCTTCGCGGCGGCGCAAAAGCGACGTATAAGTATAAGGATTTCGTCGAGATCGCGTCGACAAAGAGCAGTAAAGCCGAGCGTACGGCGCAGGATTGCGAGCGCAAGGTGGATGATTATAAGAAAGCCGAATACATGTCGCACCGGATCGGCGAGATATACACCGGTATCATAAGTTCCGTCACCGATTTCGGGTTTTTCGTGGAGCTGCCGAATACTGCGGAAGGGCTTGTGCGCATGGGTTCGCTGCCGCCCGCCGCTATGTTCGACGCCAAACGCCTTTGTATTTCGTGCGGCAGAGCGCGTTATAGGCTCGGCGACGCCGTTAGCGTCAAGGTCAACAAGGTCGAAGGCGACAGGATAGATTTTTTGTTGAATTGATACGAAAAGTGAAGTATTTGTTAAGAGCAGAGTAGCGGCGACGACAAAATATTTATGAGTGTGATATCGACCGCAATTTCTTACCTATTGTGAGGCAATTACATTGTGCAATTCGTATGGAACGATGCCTCGGCGTTCCGTTTTGTTATCGCAAAGCATTTATGTTGTGTAATTCGTAGGGATCCACCCTTGACCGTCGCTCTCTTTATTATTGCTATGCCACAGCGGAGCGCAAGGGTCTGCGCTCCCTACGAAGATCGATCCGATTGATATTTTTTCGTTGGAACATCTTTCTGTATCTATTTTACGTTAAGCAATTATAATGTGTAATTCGTAGGGCAGGCAGACCCTTGCCTGCCATTTCACGGATTATTGCTTGACGAAAAACTGAAAAACGGATATATCCGCCGCCGCATCTTTATATACTGTGAAGCATTTATATTGCGTAAAACGCTTGATTTCGGCTCGTTTTAACATACGCATTATTCATCTAAATATGTGTAAAAGTAAATAATACATGGAAATTGCGCTCTAAGCGACAAAAATTCTCGAATAATTTTCGTAATTAATATTGACAAATGATTCTTTGTGTGGTATAGTATAGCCAAGTAATAGCTTGAACGTTCAAGACGCGTAAAGGGAGTATGAGAACGGTTTTAGAATGCAGGCATTACTTGAACGTTCAAGAGAACGTGACATTATTAACACAGGCAGTATTATGAGAACTCTTACGAACATTACGGGAATAGGCGATCCTTTTGTTCTGAACGACGGCGGCATGTACTACATGTATGCGACGAGTTCGAAAGAAGGAATACGTGTTTGGCGCGGCAGCACACCGGATAAGGTGGAGCTTGTCGGATTTTGTTATTCTAAGGAAAACAGTTTCGGCGACGATTGTTTTTGGGCGCCGGAAGTAATAAAACGCGCCGACGGCAAGTACGTCATGCACTTTACCGCGCGCGATCGCGCCGACGGCATACTTCGCACGGGCGTTGCCGTATCGGACAGTCCGACCGGACCGTTTCTCGACGCCGTTCCCGGCAAACCGATGTTCAGTATCGGTAAGGCGACCATCGACGCGACGTGTTTTGTGGACGACGACGGTCAGGCGTATCTGTTCTATGTCAAAGACTGTTCGGTGAATATCATTGACGGCATACATACGAGCCAGATCTACGGCGTAAAACTCGAGAGCGATCTCGTTACGCTTGCGGGCGAACCCGTACTTATTGCGACGCCCGACCAGGCATGGGAAACGCATTCGCTCGGCGCGCCGTGCTTGGGCGAGATAGATAAAGAACAGTTCAAAGACGGCAAGACCCGTTTCCTTTGGAACGAAGGTCCGTACGTGCTTAAACATAACGGCAAGTATTACATGACTTATTCGGCAAACTGTTTCGACAGCCCCGATTATTCGGTGGGATACGCCGTGGCGGATACCCCGCTCGGCAAATACGTTAAGTACGCGGGCAATCCGATAATGAGCAAGATAGACGGCGAGCTTTCGGGTCCCGGACACAATGCGTTTTTTAAGGACGATAACGGTAATTTGATGTGCGCGTTCCATTGTCATACCGATTACGATAAGCCGTCGGGCGACAGGCGTTACTGTCTTTGCCCCGCGGAGTTCGACAAGAACGGCGTGCTTAAACTGTTTTATAAATAACGTTACTTACGCTTTTAGCAGGATATAGACAAAATTCCAAGACTGCCGCATAAAGATAAAGCGGGTGCCGAAAGGCGATCAACAATTTAATAGCGCTCGGTAATAAGGGCGAGCGAAACGTTCATCAGAAGACCGCGTTAAACGGTCAAGTAATGGGAGGTAATGATGAGCAAACACTTTAAGAGAGTCATTCTCTCGGTACTATGCCTGTTGGCGATAACATGTTGCGCTTTCTTGGCGGCATGTTCGGACGGCAACGGGGACGGCGGAAACGACCCCAACAAACAATACTCGGTAACAATAATCGAATCGGACGGCGCTACTGTAACTGCGGATAAAACAAAAGCCAAGAAAGGCGAGACGGTAACGCTTACTTATGAAACAAATTACGGTTATACCGTAACAGGACTCAAATTAAACGGTAAAAACATCGCTATTTCGAACGGTACGGCGGTGTTCAAGATGCCTGCGGCGGAGGCGAAGATCACTGCCGTTGCGGCGATAACAGACAATAAAACGACGCAAGCTTCGCCGGAAACACAGCTTACGCTCAATTCTACCATAGCCGGCAATACCGCCAAATCTTATTGGGCGGCCGAATACGGCGACAGCGCACTCACCGTGACGGTGTACGTAGAAGATTCGCGCGTGACTCCCGAAAAGGATGGCGTCGAAGTTTATTTCGGCAGAAGCGGATATACATATGCCAAGCTTTCATCGATCAATCGCGGGGTAAAGATCACTGCGGACGGCGAGTTCGAGACATTTACGGCGGCTGACGGCGTTTACAAGAAAGCAGACAATAACGGGATAACGGTAGAGAAAGTCGAGCCTTGGTCCAAAGGCGACAAGATCGACGGTTATTTCGTGCGCGTAAGCGTGACTTACGAGTCGCTCGGTTTAAGCGAAAAGCCCACGGGCGGACTTACCGCACTTCCCGTACTCAGCAATTACACGCGCACGCTCGGGACAACTACCGTATACGGTAACTACGCCAAGACAAACGCAGGCGCGTATTGCGTGCTTGCCGATAGCGAATGGACGGAAAACGAGTATGCCGGCGGCACCGGTAATCTCGGCGGTACTAACACCGTTCCCGCGGCGTCCACATGGGATCTTTCCAAAGACTATCCGGCGGATAGCGAAAATTTTGCGGACCGCAAGGTCACGCTTGCCGGGCATGACGGCAATGACAACAACCTTTACTTTAAGGACACCGTAGGCAAAGACGCATATGTCGAAGCTACGTTCAAGTTTACCAAAATGGAAAAGACCGATGAAAAATGGGGTAAGTTCGGTCTTATGCTGTACGACGGTCTCAATCACCAAAGCGGTTTCTTCTACTATGTGGACGCTTTTGTCGGCGAAGCCGGCGACGGTGTTGTTCGCGGTAAAAATCTCGGATATAACGACGCAATCGGAAATTGGGGCGGCTGGAACGGCGTACAGGGCGGCGAGAATAAATACAGCGCCGATAAACCCATTACGCTCGGCATGGCATACAGCGACGACGTTGTCAGCCTGTGGTTAATCGAAAATAACAACAAAACCATGTTGATGCAGCAGGTGCATACAAAGCAGGGCGATTACTCCATCGGTATCAAATCGTTCGGCGTAGGTATCGAAGTCACGAACTATATGGTATACGATGCGGAGAGCGAAGAGTTCGCGGCGCGCACGCCCGAGATAGTCAAGCAGGATATCGATACGCTTTTTGCAGGCGACAGCTACATGGACTTCTGGAAGATATACGGGCTTTGGAATACTCTTTCTGCCGACATGACGGTGGAAGACGAGGACGGCACGCGTCCCGCAAAGCTTGTCAACCGCGGTATCGGCGGCACACAGGTCCCGTTGTGGTCGAGCGCAGGCATGGTCAAAACGCTTTCCTTGTCGTACAATCCCGACCAGATAGTGTTCCATATCGGCGTAAACGATATAGACTCCCCGGCATCGCCCGACGAAGTTTACACCCGTTTGCAGAACCTGTTTGCGACGTATCACAGCACGTTCCCGCAAGCGCAGATATATTGGGTGTCGCTCATTCCCAACAACTTCTATATCAACAACGGCGGTACCTACAACGATAACTACAAAACGCTCAATAACAAAGTAAAAGAGTATGTAAAGACGCACGACTTTGTAACGTATATAGACGTCGAAACGGCGTTCACGGCAGAGGACGGCGGCGCCCGTCGCAATCATTTTATGAACGACGGCTTGCACCTTAACGCAGTGTACGGCTATCCGCTGTGGCTGTCGATAATAAAGGACGCGCTCGGCTATACGCCTGCGGGCAAAACCGAATCCGACGTTTTCGGCAACGACGCAGACCGTGTCGCTACGCCCGCCTGGAGCTACGGCACAAACGGTACTGTCGCGGAGATCAACAAGGCGCAGGCGGACTTCGGTAAGACCGTCAACGTAGAAGAATCGATATACGCAAAAGGCGTTTATGCTACGGACTTCCTTTTCGAAGCGGAATTACGTTCGTCCGGCAGATACAATGCAGACGATTGGTCTAAAGTCGGTGTGGCGCTCGTTAACGATGACGTTACGGTACTCGGTTATTTCGAGACCAATAAGAATCCCGATACCAATGCCTCTAACTACGCAGCGGACGGCAAACAGTTAAAATATGCGTCGCTTGTCGCTCGCGGTAACGCGTTCGACGGAACCAAGGTAAAGGGTGTCGCAGATTGGAATTGGAACAATCAAGCCGGCGGCGCCATCGCTCAACGCGATATCACCACGACTTTCAGCAAGATCGCCATTGCCAAACGCGGCGATACCGTGTATCTTCTCGTAGACGGCGAGCTTATTGCGAGCAAGAAATTCGACGAAGTCAAAGCCGGAAGTAAATTCCACGCTGCGGTTACGGGCTTCAATAGAAATATCGAGATCAAATCCATTCGCACGATAACCGATACGGCAGTTATAGACGGTATGCTTGTTCCTACTTATCACATAACGTTACCGTCGATCGAGAACATCGAGGTTGTCATAGATTCGTTGAAAGCCAAAGAAGGCGATAACGTTTCATTCGAATTGATCGGCACAAACGCCTCTTCTGTAGATAAAGTTTATGCGGTCTACGACAGCGAAGAACATGAGATTACGCCCGATAACGGTGCGTATAAGTTCGTAATGCCCGACGCGAATGTTACTATAAAGATCACCGTCAGGGGCGGGGTGACCGTTACGCTCGACGAGAGCCTTGCCGATAAAGTTGCACCCAGCGTTACGACATTGCTTGTAGGAGATGAGGTAACTTTCTCCGCTACGCAAGGTTGGTATATTAAGAAACTCTTTGCCAACGGCAAAGAAATAGCTAAGGACGGTAATGTTTACAAGCTTACCGTTACGGAAAACGTAACTATAACCGGCGAAGTCAATAGATTCGAGAAAGGCATGATATTCGACGGCGAGCTTACCGCCGACGAAGGCTGGACGCAGGATATACTCGATACGGGCGCATATTTCAGCGGCAACGGTTTGCCCGTAATGTTGTACGGTTTTAACAGCGCAGAGGGCGTGCGTATTGCGGCAGTCATAAACCATAACACGCCTGTTACGGAAAGACTGCAGGAACTTGACAGAGAACAGGATAGCTGGCATCTTTATCTTAATCTTGAGATAAGGCTCAATAACAAGAGCGACGATGGTCATTCCATTCAGACAACTACGTGGAAAGGCGGACAGGAGTACAAAACGAGATGTACGCCTTATTGGAAGACAGTCGAAAATGCCGCAGGTTCGGCATGGAAGTACACTTCGGTTTGCGAACTCGTTGTAGATCACTCAGTTTGCGAGACTAATGCCGACATGGCGGTGCCTATCGCGCTTGGCGGCGTATGGCAGCACGGATTCCAGTGGTTGGGCGGATATAACGATAACGTTTTACGTTATACTCATACGATCGGTAAGAACGGATTGACGGCTACCGGCGACGAACATAAAAAACTTTATCTTGCTGAAGTCTCGGCAACGCTTGACGGTGAGTTAACTGATTCGGTATGGACAGAGCAGGTCAAGGCAAATACTCAGTCGATAGTGATCAGAGGCGCTTCTATATCCTTTATGGGAGTTAAAGATACTAACGGCGTATTGCTCGGAGTGACTGTCGATCATACTACCGCGCCGGATGCGAGATGCCAGGAAGTCAATAATAAGACCAACAATTTCTGGTTCTACTATATGGGACCGGAGTTCAGGCTCAACAATAAGGATCTTCAAATAGCATCGAGTACGCTCGGTCAGGCGATTCGTTGCAATGTCGGGATCAAGAGCGTAAAACACGCAAGCGAAAACAGATGGACGACCACGTTCGAGATGTTTGTTCCGTATACGATCATAGACGCAGACGGCACGGCGGATATCCCTCTCGCATTGGGCGGTGTGTTCGAAAACGGATTCGATACTATGTTCGGCAGCGCGTGGGGCGGCGGATCTGTGGCAAACAGTCCTTTTACGGTAACCTCAAACGGTATTGTATGGTCGGGTGCGCCCGTAGTCGAAGGCGTTAAGCTTGACGGTCATCTCAATGACTCGGTTTGGACGGAAACCGCTTTGAGCAGTGCGCACACCGTAGAGTACAATGTGACTGACGGTAAAGCGGTAATCAATGCGGTAAAACTTGCCGACGGTGTTTTGGTGGGCGTTCGCGTTACATCTTCTAAGTCGGCGTTTGCTACTAACGATGCGGCAAAAAGAGGCGACTGGACGTCTTATCAAAACGTCAGGCTCAATCTATTTGCAGTAAATCATTTCGTAACCGTTTATGCGCCTTCTATAAACGGCATAAATAACGGTGAAACCGGTACTACAAAGTTCGGATCGCATGAAGTCAAAAATGCCGACGGTACGTATACTACGACATATGAGATATATATACCGAAAGCGGATTACGCAGATCAGGACTTTACGGGAAATATAGCGCTTACGGTTATAACTCATACTACGCAGTCCAATCCTGATACCCATGATTTTCTGGGTCAGGAATCTGCGACGCCCGGAGATTGGTTCAAGATCTGCGGATATATCACCGATGACGGCATGATCGGCTTGACTGCTTGATATCACCGTTACAACATTTGATCATCTTATGCGCGAGGGTTCGGGCAATGATCTTTCCCCCAAAACAACATTGCCCGCTCCCGCGCGTCCCTCCCCCCCCCCAACATTGTCATCTCGACCGAAGTGAGCGAAAGCGAACGAAGCGGAGAGATCTAAGCAGCGAAGCATATCAAACGTCATAAGATTTCTCGACTGCGCTCGAAATGACAAATAAAGAAAGTCGTTTCGATAGAAGAGAAAATCGTACCACATATGTCATCTCGACCGGAGTGAGCGTAAGCGAACGAAACGGAGAGATCTAAGAGACAGAGCCGACGTCACATCGCTCCGAATCGGGGCAACAGTACATTACAATCTTAATAAGGAGTTTAATGAACACGCGCGTTACTATCAAAGACATAGCCAAGACTTACGGGTGTTCGGCAAACTGTGTCTCGCGCGCGCTCATGGACGCTCCCGATATATCCGACGCGACAAAAGAAAAGATCAAGCGTCTCGCGTCGGAAATGGGATATGTTTACAATCGCAACGCCGCGACGCTTCGAGCGGGTAAAAGCCGCACGATAGGGATACTTTTCGACAGTCTGTTAAATCCGTTCTACTTTATAATGACCAACTATATTTGGGAGCGGCTGGATCGGGAAGGGTATTCCAT
>CAJUQF010000020.1:0-12932 GCA_910588315.1 uncultured Christensenellaceae bacterium
CTCTGTTTTCGTAGATCGCAAAAAACATCTTCTGAACTTGAGAATAATATATATCGCGCACGACTTCGCCGGTATCGGGGTCTTTTTCAGGTTCGCCGGTATCCGGATCTATCGGTATTATCACGTCGCTTTGATTGCCGTCGTTGTAACTGCCCGTACCGTTTGACGCGCCGTTGGCTTTGAGATACAGGTTATTGAAAAACTCGGCTATCTTACCGATGACGTTGGGCTGCGACTGCCAATACTCGTAAGTATACCTCCGCTCTTTGCCGATAGCCGAACTCAATCCCGCGCCGAGCTTATTGTACGACACCTTATCGCCGGTGAGCAGCAGTGCGGAAAGCAGATTGTCGAACGCGGCGTAATACCCGCAATATCGCAAATATTCGTTATCGGACGACACGAGAATGTACCGTGCCAAAAGATTTGCGTCGCCTTCGCGCATAACGCCCTTTGCATGCGCAAGCTCGTGCGCCGCCGTTATCGTGCGCACCGTCGGCGGCGCGGCATTGTTCACGTTTGCCTCTCCCGTCGGCAGAAACGTTATGCCGGTTATGAGCATGTGCGACATGAACCAACTGTTGACGACCGGTTTCGCCTTAGGCGTGTACGAATTGAAATACGGATCGTCCAGTCGTTTATACTCTTCTATCAAAAGGTCCGCAAGTTCCGAAAACGTATACGGGCATATGACGCAACCGTTTTTGTCGCGCGCGAATTTATCGGCAAGAGCATTGTAATCGGCATGGAAATACTCGACTATGTCGTACGCGGCGGCTTTATCGTATTTTTTATCGGACTGCGGCAACGGCATTTCGGCGCGATAATACGCGAACCCCATGGAAAAAATGTAGAGATCGAGTACGTATATAAGCGCGGCGCCGAGCGCGAGCGCACCCAAAAGTATACGCGAGAACTTAGCGCGGCACAGATTGACGAACAGCCGCACGAATAAAAACACTCCCGTTATTATCAGGCATACTATAAAAAATTCGAGCAGAGAAAACGGCAGCCACGACGTCAACGTGCCTATCACGCGTTCCCAACCGGCTTGGATATTGCGCGTCCACCACTCGGCAAAAATGCTGTCCGTGCGCAGGTCGAGCATGACGATAAACGGTACAGTAAGCACGGCAATTATCGCGCCGAGTATAAAATACATGCGCGGCAAAGTTTTACGTACCGTCGCCGCCTTTACGCCGCCGAGATCGAACACATTTTTTTCGTATCGCGCAGCGCGTATCATTCGCCTGTATTTTTTGCCGCAAATCTCCATAGCCGTATTATACTAAACATTTACGCGCGCTGTCAACATCGAACGCGAAATATTTTTCGATCGCGGCGCATAAATCAAACAGAACTACACAATATAATAGTGTAAAGCGACGGTTTACGACAAGTTTATCGAAAATACTTTATACGATAATACTTCCTACCTTCAAGCTTTACGAGACGATTCGCTATGATTTATAAAGACGGATAGCGAAAACGGAAAAACCCCACGATACAACGTATTGCGGGATTTTTTCGTTTAGCATTATTTTATATTTGTTTATATCATTATTTATTCGCACGTTTTTTCTTTTTGACGAGTATGACCGCAACGATAGCGGCGGCTATTGCCAACAGTCCGAGCGGTACGGTCAAACCGACTATAAGTCCGACGTTCGCACCGCCGTCATCGCCGCCTTTATTCCCCGTTTCGCCCGTCTTGTCATCATCGTCGCCATCGCCGTCCTTGGGAACGAGCGCCGACTTAGCCGTCGCAATGCGCTCGATCGGGGCGGCTATTTGCGTTTGCGTCGCGTCGGTATTTTTCAGCAAGCTCTCCGCATCGGCAAGCGCCTCTTCGAGTTCGTCGAAGCCGCTTTCGTAATCGTTCCTATCGAGCGATTTCGCGTCGGCAAGCGCCTCGAGCAATGCGGTCTCGTCGGTAATGCGCGTGAACTCTAAATTGTCGAGATTGAAGTTGCCGGGATTATTTCCAGCAGCTTCGAGTCTGAAAGTATGCACGCCCGCCGATAGCCGCACCTTCTCGAACATGTGAGTTATCCAGTCGCCCCAACCGTTTTGCACCGGCAGACCGAAATCTTTGGCGTTTTTGCCGTCGACATATAGCACACCCGAGCGCGGCGAACCGTCGTAACGGCTGTCGTTTTTCTTGCCTGCCGCACCGCGCAGAACGAGCGAATACACACCCGCTTTTTGCACTTCGACGCGCACTTCGACATAATTGCCGGTACTCTTGAATCCCGCTACGTAACCGTTCCCGGTATAGCCTGCCCACTCGCGGTCGACGCGCAGCGCAGTACCGGCGTCGTTTGTGATACCTGTACCGTCCTCGAGTTCAACGATCGTTTTATCGCCGATCATCGGCAATTTCTCTCTAAGTTCGACGGTTATCATTACCGGCAATGCCTGCGGCACGGTGAACGAATACGTGACGCCATCCGTCACCGTCGTAAGCACGACGGCGTTACCTTCGCCGTCCTTTGCGGTCACCGATTTTATCTCGTGACCGGACTGAACGCCCGTTATCTGCACGGATACGGTACTTCCGACCGCCGCAGTCAAATTGCTTACCGTGACGGTAGCCGTACCGCCCACGACCTCGGTCGCAGCGGCGATCGCATTCTCGGAAAACTTCAGTTCGGAGAAATCGCAGATCGCGTCGCTGCCAGTCGCCTTGAACACCACATAAACGTCATGCACGCCTGCGGTACGCTTGGCATTGCCCGTAAAGACCTGTTTATTCGACCACGAGCCTGTCGACGTTACGGCAACGTCGGCGATCAAATTCGCACTCGCAATGCTGTCCGTATAGATCTCCGCTCTTCCGCCCGACTTGCCCACGCCTGCCGTCAAAAGCACAGCCAAAGCGCCGCGCGTTCCGAAATCGATATCGCAATACTTGGCATAACTGCCGTTGTAAATATTGACAAGCAACCCGTCGCGAATATTTATATTGTTTCGCTCGTCCGCGCTTACTGCGGCGATCGCCGTATAAGCATCGACGCGTTTACCGAACTTGAACCACATAAGACAAGCGTCCACAGCATTGCCGTCGCCCTTGAACTCGAAATAAACGTTGCTCGTTTCGGCGTCGGTGTCTCTGCTCGGCACTTCCATTTCGTGCCATTGTCCGTCCGCAACAAGTTCCACGGTAGCCAATATCTTGTCGCCCACACCGTTTTCGTAGATAATTATACTGCCCGCCGAACCGGACTTGACACGCAACGTCAATGCGCCGCGGTTTTTGCCCTTAAGCTCGTCGAACTGCGCCCATGCGCCGTCGCGCGTCGCGTGTAAATACTTTTCGCCGTCGCCTTCGAGCGTGACGCCGTCGAGTACGGACGCACGGTCTGCCGTGATCTTTTCGAACGCAGATATCGACGTATCATGCCGCAAAAACGCAAGACTGTCGGCATTGAAGTTGCCGGCGATCTCCGCCTTGACAGACACCGTCTGAAGTCCTGAGGAAAGCGAAACGTCTTTGAGTTCGATATCGCGCCAATCGCCCACGCCGTTACTGCCCCAGGACGCAGACGGCGCAAACGTGAATTCGCCTTTCTTTTCTTCGTCGAAATATATGCCGACGCGCCTTGTTCGGCTGTCGTTCATAGACTGCTTGCCGCAGTTTATCCTCAGCGTCAGATCGTACACGCCCGCGCGCACGATATTGACTTTAAAGTCGAGCGTATCGCCTGCGGTTTTGAATCCGCCGCTCGTCGCGCCGTCGCCGCCGGCATAGCCGCTGCCGGTGTAGCCGCCCCAATACTTGTAAATACCGGCAACGTCGGTATCGCCGGACATGAGCGCGGTCTCGAGTTCGACCTTGCCGCTGTCCGCTATACGCTGCGGCGGAACGCCTTGATTTTCCTGTCCGAGTTCGGGTTCGACTATACCGTCGGAATCGATAACTACTGTCATTTGCTTGCCTGTATCGGGCATTTTGACGTACAGCAAATTGCTTGCCGCATCGAAATAATATCCGCTCGCCGCGGCGTTATACTCGGATACGGACGCTTTGGATACGAGCGCCGTGTCGTCGAGCGTTACTCCGCGCACATTCGATACGTGATTGAATTTAAGATTATAACTGCGCTCGTCCGGCGTGTACTTTTCGGCGTTGCGATTATTTCTCGCACCTATCGTAAACGAAATATTCTCGCCGTCCTGCACGCACGTGTAATCTGTCGTCGTGTACGCGTTTTCGGTTATGTACCGTCTGCTCTCGCCGTCGTCCTCGAAAAGCGTATACGTAGTCGTGCCGCGCGGATAGATATCGAGCGTAAGCGGATCGAGCGGTTTCTCGTCGGCGTAATTGACATCGGGGCCCATGGGAACGATAGCGCCCGATTTAACGAATACGGGAATATCTTCGAGCGCCGCCGCGACGCGTATCGTCTTGCCGGAAGGACCGCCTTCGTAGCGCAGACCCGTTTTGTAATCGTACCAAACCGTTTCCGGCGGCAGCCATACGGATACGACCGTATCCGAAGTATCGGTCGCCGGCGCTACCAAAAACCAATCGCCGAAGTAGTATTGTTTATTGAGATCCCACGCGTCGGGGTTTGTCCGACTGCCGTCCTCGAGCAGCATAGCGCGCATCATAGGCACGCCCGTGCTGTAGCCCTGCCACGCCATGGTATAAATATACGGATAAAGCGCATAACGCGTTTTAAGGTTGCTCTTTAACGTATCCTGCGCGGTCTTGTTATAAGTCCACGGCTCTCTGCCGTCGTGACCGTGCGTACGCATTATCGAACTCCACGCACCGAACTCCGACACCCAGCGCGTATAAAGATCGTCGCTCGGGCGTTTCATGAACCCGCCGAGATCGTTGGACGACGCCCAATACCCGACAAGTCCGGCGTCGATACCGAACCCGATCTGATACGCGAGTTCTTCCGACGTGTTGTTTATATCGCCCGACCAAGCCGTGGCGTAATGATGTCCGCCGTAACTGCCGCGCGTTATGAACATGGGACGCGACTCGTCGGTATACTCCTGCCATGCCTCGTACGCGCCTTTGGACGAAAGCACGGGCGCGGTGTTGGACCCGAGCACGTCGAACTCGTCCGGCCAGAACCAGTCGCCATAACCCGTTTTGATCACGCTGTCCATGTACGACTTTACCCACTTGCTCTCGTTTTCGGGCAGATACAGCTTATCTCCGCCGGACGCCTCCGGAGTTCCGGCATTGTTGTGAAGTCCGACGCGGAACCCGAGCGCGTCCGCCTCTTCGAACATGGCGGCTATATCGGGGAACTTGGCGATGTCGTTGGACCACATTTGTTTGCCCCACTTTTCGCCCGCGCCCGTCTGATTGCCGCCGTTGTCGGCAACGTCGCCTCGCCAGCCGTAATCGAACACGTAGCAGTCGGTGGGATAACCCTCGTCGCGCAAACGGTGCAGCCATTGCAAAAACTCCGCCTGAGTAGCGTTATCGTTACCGTACTTGCTCAGCATAAAGCCGTGCGCCCACTTGCCGTAAAGCTCCATACGTCCCGTTATCTCGGCATACTCGTTGAGTATGGTCTTGAAATCCGGTCCGTACATGTAGAAATAATCGAGATATCCGGTCGTTTGGAAACCGCCGCCGCGTTTATAGAACACGGTGTCCTTTTCCATGGTATTAAGGAACATGCCGTATCCGACCGAACTCATAAAGAACGGCGAGATAAGCCTGCCGTGCGACATCGAAAACTCGTTAAAGTCCGTGTCGTAACGGTTGAGATCGGAACGTCTGCCGTGATCGCCGGAACCGAATCCGAAAATACCGCCGGCATTGAGCGTTCCCTCTTGCTTTTTTACGCCCACGGTATTGCCGTCGTAGTACATACCCTTGGCGTCCGTGTCCTTGGACATCAGATTGCCGTCGAGATCGTACATGGCGATACGGAACGGCGATTTTTGCACGCGTACTTCCATAGCGGAAGTTTTTATGGATACCGTGCTGCCGACAGTCTCCACCGTGCGCTCGACCGCGGGGAAAATATTCTTTTGCACCATGTAATACTGCGGATCGTCCGGACGGTAACCGTTGCCGCCGTTGCGCGACAGCCTGACGCGTACCGACCGTGCCGATACGAGTTCGACTTTTACTTGATCCGTACCGCAATCGAAAACAAACACATTGCCCTCCCCGTCCTGCGCCGTCACGCTGCCTATCGACGTCTCCGCGGAAACGCTCGGCGCCGCTATCACGTAAACGAGCGCACAAACCACCGCCGCCAAAAACGCGATGAGTATTTTAAAACCTATTCCGTAATAACGCTTTCTTGTCATATCGAATCTCCTTCCCGCAAAAAGGACCGCCATAAGCGATCCCTATTGCTGTTTATCATATTTAAACATCTTTTTTAGTTGTAAGTTTTTACCGTCATATTTTTTACCGTGTAATCAACTTTGCTTTTATTATCGATATACGTACTTATTCTTTGTGCCTTCGTCTTATCGCCGCGGAAGGTATTGGAAGCAATAAAGAGTCCGTTTTCCGGCAATGCGATGTCGCCGTCTGTCCCGCTGAGTTTTATATTGCTTCCAAGCAAATACAAATAACTCTTACCGTTATCGAAATCGGCTACTACACGCAACGTGTATGAGAATTGAGTACCTTTCTGCAATACGATGTCCTTGCCGTTATACTGCTGACTTATCCAAGATCCCGCTTTAGGACTGTGTTGTACCGCACCGCCGCCATTGGAACCGAACGCACATATCGGCGAATTAGTCAAATCGTTAAAGAACAATAAATTAAAGAACTGATTGTTATTCTCACCTATACTAAACGTTATTTCCGCCGTAACGATACCGCTCAACGGCGCATCGAAATCATGTGTATAAGCAATTGAACCATTTGTATCTCCGGTGGTTAAGCGCAAACCGTTGTCCGTAAATTCGGCGTTAGCGTTAGTCCCCGTAGGCAATTCCGGACGAGTATCTACATTCGTAAAATCTACAGAATGAGCAACCGTCGACTGTGCGTTGTCTGTGCAAATCACTGTTACGTTTTGCGTCGTCGAACCGAACGTGTTTGTCGCAGTCAATGTAAACGTATATATCCCCGATTTTGTAAACGTTGCCGTATCGCCGGATATGGAGACACTCTCGTCCGCACACGTTATTGCGACTTCCGTACCTTGCTCTTTGTCATAATCAAACTTATACGTACTCGATTTAGTAAGCGCATTATTTTCGTTTACCGTAAGTTCAGGCGTAAACTGATATATCTTAACATTATCGATCGTATAGTCGATGTTTGCACGGTTAGTACCGGTACGCAATACGGCGATTCCGACATTCTTTCTACGGAATTGATATGCGCCCAAATACGCCTCGCCGCCGAGTGATTGCGGCGCTATTATTTCGTTATTGCTTACAAGATTTATCGCCGCACCTGTCAAGTAAAGATATACGGTATTATTCCCCATATCAAGCACGGCACGAAGTTTGTATTCTACATTCTTTTGAATTCCTACCGAATATGTGCCGTACTTAGTATCGTACCAACTTCCGCCGCTGTGAGTTTTAAGCTTATTGCCTTCGACGGAGAAACATACGGTTGCTTGCTCGTTATCTGTCGAACCGGTTTCCTGCAAGAACAGCAAGTTAGTGAAATTGGCGTTATCGCTGTTTATGGAAAACTCCATTTCCACCGACGTGACGCCGCTAATCGTTTTGCCGAGCGCCATATCGAAAAGATAGTTGCCGTTATTGCTTTCGTTTGTGGTAATATGCATTTCGCCGTCATCGTAAGCAACCGCGCCGTTTGCGTTACCGCTGTTGCGTACAACAATACCGTCCGAACTGTCGAACGTGTTTTGATAGACTATCTTGTTAGTATCGAGTTCTTGCGGAAGAGCATACTTGTCGGTGACAGTAACAGTTACGGTTTTTACCGCGGTGGGATCCTGACCGTTACTCGCCTCGACGGTGAACGTGTACACGCCGGTAGCATAGAACGTAACGGTCGTACCCGATTTAATAACGCCGTCCTGCGAATCTACAGAGTAATCGGAACGCTCGCAATACACTTCGTCCGCAGGCGCCGGCGAACCTTCTACCGTATACTCGAACTTGTATTTTGCGCCGCCTTCCGTCTGTAAAGACAATGTTGCGTTCTCTTTGGAAATCATTGTGACCGTGGGAGCAACGAGATTGCCGTTCACTTTAATAGTGACGGTATCGAACGTAGAACCGAATTTATCGGTAGCCGTAACTGTAAACGTGTACGTACCCGCAGCCGTAAACGATATCGTCTTTTTATCTTCGGCGATCGTAAATCCGGATGTTTTGTCGCACGTGACCGCATACTCGGGCGTATCGGTTATATCGGACTCAGCCGAATATTCGAGCGTATATGTTTTGTCTCCGTCGCCTTCGAGATCGATCTCGAAGTCTTGCGCCGGCTTGGTGAGCGACAGATCGGGACCGGTGACGTTGCTGACCTTTATGTGCGCTATAGTCATATCGATCCCTTGCTTATCGCCGCCCATACGGAACTTTTTGATAAGTTCCTTATTGGCGTGGATACGAATTTTTTGACGCAAGGCATTTGCGGCATTCGTGCCGTCGGTCACATAAAAGTCTATCGTGCCGGCTTCCGTATTTATAAGCAGTTCGATGTCATACCAGGTATCCGCAGCGACGTCGTAATCTTCGATTATGGGCGCCCACTTGTTGCTTGTGGTATTATCGGGATTGTTATTATGGAACTTGCCGCCGTCCATGGCAATGGTAACGGCGTCTTTGTTATCCGCCGTGCGGAAGAACAATATGTTGTTAAACGGGACCGTATTGCCGAACTTTATGCGCATCTGCACGTAAGCCGTGCCGGTCAAAACGTCTTCGAAATCGTGTTCGATAAAAACGCCGTCGCTGTTGATGGCTATATCGGACGCCGTCGTGAGCGATAATCCTTCTTCCGTGATCTTCGCGTCGACGTTGCCTTTTTTCGTGACGTTCAAATATCCGGGAACGTCGTCGCGCTCCGCAAAGTTTTCGTGCCACAAATATCCTGTTTCGGTTTGCTCGTCGGACGTTACCGTAACGGCGCAATCCGCCGTGAACTCGCCCGCTTTTGCCGTGATGACCGCGGTACCTACGCCTATGGCTTTTACTACGCCGTTATTTACGGTCACGACGCCCGCGCCCTGCGCATTGACGGACCATTCGACACTGTCGGTGCTGTTCGACGGCGTTACCGTAGCTACGAGCGTTTTCGACGCGCCTTTTGTAAGATTTATTCTCGTTTCGTTAAGAGTTATACCGGTCGCCGGCACGGGATCCGTCACAGGCTCGTTTACGGTGACGTTGCAAACGGCAGAGAAAGCTCCGACCGTAGCGGTTACGGTAGTCGTGCCTTTGGCTACGCCGGTCACTTCGCCGTTTACGACAGTCGCAATAGCGGAATTGCCGGTAGTCCATTTGATCTTATCCGTGCTGTTCTCCGGAGTGACGGTTGCTTTGAGCGTTTGCTTGGCACCGACGTCGAGAGTTATGTTTTGCTTGTCGAACGATATTCCCGTCGCAGGGACGTCCTTGTCTCCGGGAATAACGGTGCCGGGATTATCCGGGCCGTCCGGTCCCCCCCCCCGTGGTATCACCGTCTCCGCATGCAGCAAGCGACAACGCGCAAACAGCCGATGTCAATAACAGAAACCATTTCTTTTTCATCTTCCACCTCGATAAAAAACTTACTTTAAAAAGTATAATATACGCCAAAATACAAATCAATTGCTTTATTGAGCCTATTATATTGTATTTTCAAGCCATAGTACTTGCGAATTTGCTCACAATATGTTATAATTTGCAATATACGGAGAATGATATGGCGGTCTACAACATTTACGGAGATTCTCAATTACTCTATCGGCATTTGACGGACGAAACCCCGAATAACGATCTGTTTTACATGCACATACACGATCAGTGCGAGATACTCTATTTCGTAAGCGGCGCGGCGAGCTGTACGGTCGAGACGGAGACGCGTCCGCTGATACCGGATACGCTCGTTTTGATGCGGCCGATGGAATCGCACTGCATCACAATTCTCGACAATGAGCCGTACGAACGTTACACGATAAATTTTTCCGATGATATATTAAATGCGATAGACCCCGAGCATAAACTGCTTGCGCCGTTCTACGACAGACCGCTCGGCGTACGCAACGTTTACCGCGCCGACGAGTTTACAATACCGCCGCTGCAACTGCTCTCCGCCATGCAAACCCAAAACTCCAAACGCGGCGACAGGCTTGCGGTAATGACATACTTTTTCGCATTGCTCGGCGAGATCAACCGCGCTTTTGCGGCAAAGAAAGATTCGGCATATCACCCGCCGCAAAATAAATCGCTTGCCGTCGAAGCGTCCGAATACATAAACGCGCATTTGTTCGACGATATATCGGTGCAATCGATTGCAGATAAACTGTTCGTAAGCGTTTCTCAGCTCAATCGCCAATTCAAAAAGACTACGGGTTTTTCGCCGTGGGAGTATATAGTCGGCAAGCGGCTCGCGACGGCGCGCAATCTCATTAAGACGGGCGTGCCTGCGACGCACGCGTACGTGCAATGCGGATTCAACGACTATTCGTCGTTCTATCGCCTGTACTTAAAGCGTTTCGGAATATCGCCCAAATCCGATATAGAAAATAAAGAATAACAGTAACGATCTCTATTCGAATACTGTATAAAACAATCGCGGAACGTGTGTATAACGTTCCGCGATTGTTTTATACCGTAATGTTATATTTTCAGTTGAACGCCGCCCTGCCGCGTGCAAGCGCGTCGATATACTGTTCGCTGTACTCGTCGTAGCATTTATATTTGGAAAATACCGTATTCTGCGCCATGGTGTACGTTCCTACAGATGAATCCGCATCGAATCCGGTCGCCGCCGCCTTGCCGATACACTTGCCGTTTAAGAACAGATAGAAAGTGTCGCCGGCTCTAAGCATGCCGAGTTCGTTACCCACACGCTCGTCGCCGTCTCGGAAAGAAACGCTTTCGCGCATTACTTTCCCGGGCCAGCCCCAACCGCCTGTCGACGTGTATTTTACGAACACTATCTCGTCGCCCGTCAGATGCGGTTTGACGTCGAACGCATAATAATACATAGTCGTACCGGATTTACAGAATAAACCGGACTTGGGATTTTGATCGCCCGCATTGGTACCTACGATATCCACTGTCGCGGTGAAATAAAAGCTTTGCGCGGACACGCCCTTTACGAATGCATATTCGTCCGATATTGTGTTTACCGCTTTATGCTCGATAGACGGATTTTCTCCGAAATCGGCGGAAAGATCGACGTTGTTTGTCGGTTTCTCGCCGGACGGCGATCTGCCGAACGTGTCGCCGCCGAACGACTTGACTTCGAAATCGTGTTTGCTTGACACGACCTTACCGTCTGCGGTCGCGACGCGCACGGAATACTCTCCGGCTTCGTTGCAGCGGTATACAAGCGTTCTGTCCGTCGTGGTCTTGACGGCTTTGAAGTCTCCCGAATTGTACGATATCTCGTAAACGAGAGCGTCGCTTCCCCGCATTCCCGTCGCAGTCGCAACAAATGCGTTACACTCGCCCTCCGTCAGCGTTTCCACCTGTACGGCGAGCGACAAAGTGCGCGGTCCGTTGTATTTACCGTCGGTTGCATCGTCGCCGCCGCAAGCGACAAGCGCCGTGGTCAGCATGCTTACAGCCGACAGTATGCCTATAACTTTATTTAATTTTCTCATGCTTCCGTCTCCTTATTAATACGCTTTAAGCTCGTACACGCGCATATCGGAATCGCGCGAAGAACTTCCGAAAACCACTTCGGCGATAGATTCGGCGGCTGTACGGAAAGTAAAGGCTTCCGCTTTTTTATCCCCGTTTACATACACGTCGAAAGTATTTGCGGCGACGTCGATCTCTATCTTAACGTCGACCGGCACATTGCGCTCGTACGATGCTATGATCTTTTTAGCGCCGCGGTCGTACGCCACGAGATTGTAACTGTTGTAAGCATATTCGAACGCTATGCAAACCGCATTGTTGCCGTGTTCGTCCAGAATATAGAACTTGCCCCACTCCGCTTCGTTGAAGCTCATACGCGTCTCCACGGTCACGCGCTCGCGCTGCGGCGCCATCGCGTACGACACGAGCGCA
Organism: uncultured Christensenellaceae bacterium; assembly: GCA_910588315.1. Classification (GTDB taxonomy): domain Bacteria; phylum Bacillota; class Clostridia; order Christensenellales; family Pumilibacteraceae; genus Anaerocaecibacter. Next base: position 12,157 of record CAJUQF010000020.1, read on the forward strand.
CGCTCGGTCTCCCGTTGTTCGTTGAACGTACGGATGTTAAAGAACTTAGTTCCGTCCGCGCCTGCTGTGACGCTAACGTCCGGCGAGCGGAACAGGTCTTTATACGTAAAGCCGTAAGGCGCAAGTCCCGTGTGCGCCTTGCCGTAATTTTCATACAGCAAATACGTCTTGTCGCCGGCGGTCATGTTGCGCGACGCATTCAATGTCGCGACAGCCGCCTCAAGCGCGTCTACAGCCTCGGAAACTTCCGTCTGAAGAATTTCACCGTCTTTGTTTAAAAGGTCGTATACTGCGTTCAGCGCGCTCACAAGCGACGTCTTTTCCTGCACGCCGTATTCGCCGAGCGCAGTACCCGCTATGATGTTTTGACAGTTCTCGAGACCGATGAGCGAATCGAGCAGATTTTGACGCAATGCGGCGTCGGCCTTGGAATCGGCGACTGTTCCCGTCCACACGGTAGTGCGTGCCGATTGACGGAAGGTCGCGCTGTCCGGAGTTTCGCCGGTTTTGGTGAGATAGATAGCGTCGACTGCCAAAGCGTCCTGCGAGCAGTAGAAGTTGAGCGTGTATTTGCCCGACGCGGAGAAATTGAGCCGAGTGTCCGCTTTGAGCCAGAAGAACGCTTCTTCGCGACTGTAATTGTACGAAGTCTGCAAGAACTTATACTTGCCGTCGATACCTATCGCATAAACGCTCGAACGCGGCATGGGCGAATTGAGCCGTACCCATACGTTGTAGTTGCCCGTCGACGAAACGATGATATCGTAGTTCATGGC
>CAJUQF010000020.1:12942-23666 GCA_910588315.1 uncultured Christensenellaceae bacterium
TTCATGGCAGGCGCGTCGGTCTCCCAACGTCCGTGGAAGTCCTCGCGCAGCTTTTCCGTGCGCATGGAATAGCCTTCGATCGTACGCGCCGGTATCCACCTGCCGCGAACTGAAACGCCCTTGGCCGTGAGCGCCGCGGACTCGGCTTCGATGGAGAGCTTGCCGCCGTTCTCCACGAAGTATCCGTTGCCGTATGTGCGCGCTATATCGTAGTTTTCGGGTACGACGTACTTGTGTTCGTAAACGCCGTCATACTCGAACGTGTCGTTGCCTTTAAGGTTATAAGTCGTATTGTAACTCTCGGAAGGTCCGAAGTACGACGCTTGCTTTTCGCCGGTATACACGACGAGTTTATCTATCGTGATGAACGGATCGAGCATGTACAGTCTTATTTTGTTAAGCCCCGCAGTAGTTATATTGAGCGTAGTTTTATGTTTGATTATCTGTGTGAACACGCCCTCTTCCCATGCGGGATTGTTGGTTCCGTAGTCTTTTTCGCCCTCGAGAATTACGGGCGTACCGTCTCCTACCGCCACGGCAAACCGTATGCGACCGAGCGAGCTTAGCGTAGGCAAGCGGTAGATCTCCGTTTCGAATGCGCCCGTCGAGGCAAAGTAAACGTCGTATTCGAGATACGGCGCAGCGCTTGCGAAGTTACGTTCGCCGTAGCCGACGAGAGTATCGGTCTCGGCGCGTACCATATCGCCGTAGCCCCTGCCGAGATCATTTATTACCGACCAACGTGCGAAATCTGTTTTTCTTTCCGACGAATAGTGTTCCGCCTCGATGGAAACGTAGCCGTCTTGTTCTACGTAAGTTTTTTCGCCGAGTTCGTAACGGTTTACTTCGGCGGTAACCGATATAGTTTTGGTCGTTTTGCCGTCGGAGACGGTTATCGTGCCGGTATCGGTCGCCGTCAGTTTGGAAAAGTCTACAGATATCCAAATGCGGACTTCGTCCGTGACGGTGTCCTCGTGTTTGCCTATTACGATGAACTCTTTATCCGCCGATACGGTTATATCGAAACTGCCCGCGCCCTTGTTGAACACGTCTATGTACTTTCTGCCGCGAGCGTAATTGCCGAACGAAAGTTCGGAATTCGCCTGCTCGGTCTTTTCGCCTTCCGCTATGACGCCCATTTCGGGAACGCCTGCGACAAACGCGGGACCGCCGCTTGCAAAACCGGACATGACCGGCGAATGATAAACTTCGGGATCCATAAGGTTGTTCCACTTGCCGCCGCTCAAAATGCGGTTATAATACGATATCTCGTCCTTGCGTTTTTGGTTGAATTCCTTGGACATATTGTAGCAGTTATACGCAGTGGAATTTCTGTTCTGCGAGTATGCGACGTTGCCCTTGTGCGCGTAATAGAACTCGAGATTGGTAAAATACGAGCAGCGAAGCTCGAACAACATCGTTTCGTAGAAACTGTCGCGCTGACGCTCCGGAAGAGCCGCGTTAACGCGTTCGGCGAGTTCGTACAGTTCTTGATATTGCGCCGCACGGCGTTCGGATTCGTCGTTGTACGCGGCAGAGAAAATATCGACGCTCATCTGTTCGATCTTGCGCGAGTTCGTGAGCTGAGTGTACTGCTTGTATATTTCCACCATGTCGGGTGCAAACTCCGCGCCGTACTCGCGCGTCGCCATTTTAGTGACGTAAGTGTCGTAAACGTTGCTGTTGTCGTATGCGTCCATGTCGTAGCCGAGACTTACGAAAAACTCTATCTCGGGCATATACGGGACGGTATCGCCGGAGTTGAGAATCCACGCCTTTCTGACGCCGTAACGGTAGGCTTTGTTCATCTCTTCGTATATCATGGAAAACGGCATGGAGTTGACCCACATGTAACTCTCGTTGTCCGGTCCCCAGTACGAATTGTGATAATATATGCCGTGTCCGCCGCTGCGTTCGCGTTCGACTTCGTTGGGAAGATTGCGGATGAAACCGTGGTTGTCGTCCGCCCACATTATGGTTATATCTTCGGGAACGACAAGCCCGTCGTTGTAAAGCAACTGAACTTCCTTGTAAGGTATGAACATCATGAACACGTCGTCGAGCGTAGGATTATTAAGCTCCGTACGCAGTATTTCGCGCTGGTCCTCGATGATCTGCTCCATGAGCATGTTCTTGTTGCCGTACCACGGCGCCGAATCTATATTTTTAGCATTGAACGGATCGTCGTGCGCACCGCGCATACCGAGCGTCCACTGCACTTCGTAATCCTTGTTTGCTCTGACCGACTGACGCCAGTATTCGCGGATTATTTCGGGGCTTACGGTGTAGTCGTATTCTATAACGCCCGTATAATTGTTTTCTTTGCGATAACGTTCCTGGAACGCGCTCCACTCGTTAAGGTTGTTTCTGAGCAGCATATCGCAGTGCGACGTGCCGATAACTATGCCGTAGTAATCCGCGTTAACGGGATTGGCTTCGTAATCGGAGAACGCATCAGAGCAGGCGTGCATGCCCGGCCACAAATAGTTGGCTTTGGCACGGAGCAGCATCTCGAAAATCTTTTCGTAAAGATTGGGACCGAGATGCGCGCCCTCGTCGAGCGCTCTCGCCCAGGTTTCTAGCGTCTCTTCGTCGTTTATGAATATGCCGCGATACTTGACGTCCGGCTCTACACCCACCGCTTTGTAGTCTTTGGGCAGAATGAAATTATCTTTGTGCGCCGGCACGCTGTCGGCAAAATACTTCCACGGCGATACGCCGAGCATTTCGCTTATGGAATACGTGCCGTAGATCGCGCCGCGTTTATCGGAACCGGCTATTACGAGCGCGGTCTTTACACGCCCGTCGCCGAACGGATCGGCGACCGTTTTGACGATATAGCTCTCCCATTTGCCTTCGATCTCGGCAGCGTCGATCTTGCCCTGCGCTACTATCTTTTTGATAGCCGAGCTTTTTTCGAGCGTGCCTATGATTATCGCTTGATCGACATACCCGCGTATCGCTTTCGTGACTGCGGGTTTTACGCCGGTCACCGTCTCGATATCCGATTGAAGATCGTATGCGGCACGCACGACGCCCGGGTAATCACCGTCGCGGCTGCCCGCTTCGTTGGTGCCTTCTACGCATATGACCGCCGCTCTCGAATCGTTTATGAGCGAGAAATCATGCGCCGATACGGAGTCTTTGCCGTCGGTCGAGCCGCACGCCGCAACCACTGCGGCGACGGCAAGAACGATCGATATTACCAGAACCGCAAAAATATTTTTTCTTTTCTTAGTCATTGTCATATCTCCCTATTACTCCTGTTCTTTGACAAAGCTCATGCTGTCATATGTGATTTGAGTATTGACTTTATCGGAACCGATCGTGAGAACTCCGGTATCGCCCGAACTCTTACGGAATGCGGCGCCGGTCAATTTTTTATCTCCGTTCAACCACAGATCGACAGTATGATTATCGAAGTCGAACAGCACTTCCAGCTCGAACGCCGTTCCGAGCGTTATCCTTTCTATATCTTTCCATCCGCCGGCGTTATATTTGAGCATGCCGTTTTCCACCGCTATCGAATTGGTACAGCTTAACGGATCGAAACCTTCCGTGCCGGAGTGATACAAGAACAGTATATTGGAGAATGCGTTTGTGCCGACGGTCACAGTCATACGCACCCTGACCTTGCCGGTAAGCGGCTGACCGAAATCATAGCTCGCATAGGTCAATACCGAGCCGCTCGAATTTGTGGTGAGGATCAGTTTGCCGCCCTCGACTTTGGCATCGCCATTGTTCGCCGTAAACGTCATTCCCGGCGGTACCGACGAGAAATCCGTATCGAGTATAACGCTGTCGTCGTCGGATACGATCACAGTAAAACGTTTTTCTGCGTTACCGATTTTATTAGTTGCCGTGAGACCGAAATTATACGTGCCGTTTGCCGTCTCGTCAAACGTTACGGTGCGGTTATCTTCGCTTACCGTCGCGCCTTCCGGATTATCCTGCGCGCCGACAAGCGTAACCGTCGGTTTGGGATTGCCGTCGACGGAATAGTCGAACGACACGCTGTTTTCCGTATCGAGCGCGAGGCGATATACGGTACGGCTTGATTCTATTACGGGCGCGCTCTCGTCACTGCCCTGAGATACCTTTATGTAATCGTAATATAAACCGGCATTTTCTTTGTCTGTGCCGAACTTCAAAAGCTTGATCCGATCTTCCACACCGTCACCGGTCTTGCGGAACGGTATGCGCGCAAACTTCTGTCCGTCGATAAACAGATCGTATCTGCCTGCGCCGATGTCGAGTTCCATCTTCACGGTGTACCATATCTGCGTGCTGTAGCTCTTGCCTATGCTTTTCCAACCGCCGCCGTCGTGATTTTGGAACGTACCGGCGTTCATACCGAGACAAGCTATAACATCGTCGGTACTATATCCCTGCTCTCCGCGATAGAAGAATAAAATATTGGAAAACGACGTACTCGATACCTTGACTCGAGTTTCCGCCACGATCTTACCGGACAGCGTTTCGTCAAACACATATGTGGCAAACGCTATGCCCGTGCCGACCGTAGTCAGTTGCATTTCGCCGTCGGCGACACCTATCGCGCCGCCGCCGGATTTGTTGATGCGCAAATATCCGGGTACGGCAGTACGATCATCGAAATCTTCATGATATATGTATCCGTCTTCTTTGATCTCGTCGTCGACTTTTTCCTGCGTTCCTTCCGAAACGATAACCGCGCAATAATCGCTGCTTTTGCCGGCAGTTACGAATACCGTCGCATTGCCCTCTTTGACGGCTTTGACGGTACCGTCGTCAGACACAGTCGCTATGCGTTTATCGTCGACGCTCCAGGAAAGCTTTGCGCCGCGCGAAGACACGGCTTCGAGTTTTATCTCGTCGCCGACCTTCATGACAATCTCGTGCGTTTTAAGCTCGACAGTCGCGTTGTCGTCGCCGTCCGCAGAACCTTCACCGCAAGCGACAAGAGCAAGCATCGACGCACATACGGCAGCAAACACGCATACAAGCAGTTTCCTTATTTTACTCATACCACACGTACTCCTTTTACATTCCATAATTATCCGTTTCATAGACTTTGAATCTGTCTATTACAAAACTTGTTCCGGTCTTGCCCGTACCGATTGCGAATTCTATTTGATCGGGACTGCCCGCCGTAGCGTTGCGGAACCCGAACTCGCCCAAATACACTTTTTCGCCGAGCGGCTTAACGCCGCTTGCACTGTTTATATACGTCGCGCCGGAGAGATACATTTTATACTTCTTTGCATCGCCGTCGCAGACGATACTAAGCGTATAATATGCACCGTCGACTAACGCGATCGTTCCGCCGTCGTATTCTACCGTTTTCCATGTGCTGCCATTGTGATAGCGCAGATTGCCGCTCTCGACCGCAAGCGTGACTATATTGCCCGCCGTACCGCTCAAAGCCGATTTTCTCAAAAACAGCACGTTGGCAAACGTATTGTTTGCAGACGACATATTCTTGAACTTGACTTCGGCGACATATTTTCCGTCGAGCGGCTTGGAAAAGTTTTTATCGACTGTGACCGTTCCGGACGTAGGCGTCGAAATCGCCGCTTCGCCGTCGGTCGAAAAATCCACTTTGCCGCCCGCGCTCTCGGCGATGACGATGTCCTGCGGCTTTGTCGTGCCGGCGAAATCGTTTTCGTATTCGAAAGCCTGCGGTATCGCCGCGATATCGTCCGCAGTCGCCTCACGAACGCCTATTTTATAATAGCTCACGTCCGCCCAAGCCGTTTCCGAACCGAAACGCAACACTTTGATCTCGCCGTTATTTCTGAATCCCATACGTCCGCTTGTCGTGCCGTCTACGAATAATATGTATTCGCGCTCCGTCGTATCGACAAGCATTTTCATTTCATAGCGCTTACCTGTCTCGTACGGCGCGATAAACGCGTTCCAGCCGGAACCCGCATTATTCTTGATATAACCTTTATCCATCGCAACGTTTGCTACGATCTTGGACGTGTTCGAATAATTATCGGTTTCGTCGTACATGAACAGCAAATTGGCAAAAGCAAGACTGTCAGATTGCACGCTCGCTTCCACAACGAAACGTTCGGGCAGACTCTCCTTGAATTCGTACATAAAGAACGCATGATCGCCGGATCCGCCGTTTATTACGGTCATACGCAATGCGCCGTCCTCGATCTCGGTGCGGGAAAAACCGGCAACATCCTTGTTAAAATAATTCGGTACGTTCTTTCTCGTCGAGAAGTCCTCGTAATATATCCAGCCGTCGCGCGTATGCTCGGATCCGTCGTCGCGAGGCGCGACCGTAACGGAACATGTCGCCGAAAGATCGTTGACCGTCTTTGCGGTAACCGTTGCGGTACCTTCGTTTATCGCCGTTATCTTGCCTTTGCCGTCGACAGTTACAGCCGTTCCTTCGACGGAAAACTTTACGCTCTTATCCGTCGCATTGCTCGGCGCGACCGTCGCTTTAAGCGTATACGTGTCGCCGACATTCAATGCAAGCGAATCCGCATCGAGCGTTATGCTTGTCGGTAAAACATTTGCATCGCCGCCTTTATCGGGTTCGCCGCAAGCGACAAAACCGAATAGGCACATGATCGCCGTCAATATCGAAACTATCGCTTTTTTCATGCCTGCTCTCCTTCAGCCGCGATTATCGCCTGCTTGATTATTGCCGAAAATCTCTCGTAACCCTGCGCGTTCATATGCAGATTATCGCCGGAGAATCCTTTATTGGTCATTTCCGCGGCATGATCTTTCATTTCTTTATTGAAATCTACAAAATACACTCCGTCGGTTTCGCTCGCAAATTGCTTGACCGCATTGTTTGACACGGCATATTCACTCCACTTGCCGCTGTTGCCGTTATTATCGCATATAGCTACATAGAAAATGTTTGCGTCGGAGAATTTAGCGCGAATGGATGTTATAAAGTCTATTATCGACTGTCCGCAGTGCGCGCCGCTCTCGCCGCGGTTTATATCGTTGACGCCGAGATGTATGACTATATTACGGGGTGCGTACAAAGCGAATTCGCTCACTCTGCCCACCCAGTTATCCACTTCCGAGCCTGAAACGCCTATCGTTTTAGCGCCGACCTCACTCATCTGCTCGTCGAACTGCGACCAGTAAGTTTTGTGCGTATAAGAATCGCCGAGTATAAGGGTACGCAGCCCTTCCGTATTTTGAAGATCCGTATGCTCGGCGTACAGATACTTGACTTCGCCCTGTGCCGTAAATGCGACAGCGCCGTCCGCCGCAAACGTTCCGAGTTCGGTCCAACCGTCGGCGCTTTTCGCAACGAGTTCCGCGCCGCCTGCGGATACCGACACGTCGCCGTTTGCAAGCGCGTACAGTTTATATTCGCCGCGCTTCGTAACCGTCGCAGTTGCCGCGCCGCCTACAGGAGTTACAAACAATACGCCGTTCTTTTCATGCGTGTCATCGCCTTGACCGAGACGCGGCGAAGGAGTCGGTGTATTCGCTCCGACGCTGTCCGTCGATGTTTTTGACAGATACAGCATGTGCATGTTGGCGCCACTCTCTCTCGCATACACGTTAACGGAATGCACGCCTGCGGTAGGCACTGTTATTTTCCACGCCGGATTTGTTGACCAGCGATTGCTGCCGGACGCCGAGAACGGCTGTGCAAGTTCCGTCGGTACGCCGTCGTCCAGCGCGATCATCGCAGAATCGCTGCTCGCGTCCGTAAAGCTCGCATAAACATAAACGTAATATTCGCCGGGCGTGTTAAATTCGACTTTATAGCTCAATTTGGGTTTATCGGGCGACGAAACCGTCCATTGCATAATATCTTTCGGGAATATCTGCACACCTCTTCCGTTTGCGCCGTGTTCCCAAGAATAATCGACTTTTGCAAAATTACCTTCGCCTTTGCCGCCCTGCGCCTTGCACGTGTCGCTGTTCTCGAGCGCCGAAACAAGATCGATCGTTACATGCCCGTTTACTTCTACGTACGCGCCACGCTCGACCTTATCGCGTCTGTCGCTCTCTTCGAGCGCTACTCCGTCCGTAAAAGTTTCGTCGCCACGCAAAGACAATACGATCTGATTAATTACGACGCCGTCTTCGCGCGCGCAAACGGTAAGCGTATGTTCGCCGCTCTCGGCTATATCGAAATACCAGCCCGCATCGGACTGCCAAATTCCGTTGCCGTACGAACCGAGCGCACATTCTATCAAAGGATTTCCGTCCACGCATGCAAGCATGGAGTTGCCGCCCGTATCGGGATGCGACGTCAGGAAGTATAAATAGTATCTGCCGGGCGCATCGGCGTAGAAAGAATAATTGAGTTGCGGCGCGCGGTCGAAACCGGTGCCGGTGTTCCAATTTTTGCCGTTGTCTGGAAGCTGCTTTATACCATCGATCCAACCGTTATAACGCATCCAATAATAACGCACGTCGCCGTCATAGCGCGAAGTTGCGCTCGCATATACCGAGTTCTCCGTAGCTGCGGCGGCTTGTATAACTATTCTGCCGTCGGAGTTTTTCTCCCACGCGCCGCCTGTTTTCAGCGGTATGCGTTGCGGCTCGTACGGTTTGCAATCGGGTTTGTTACCGCTCGTGACGTAATAAGCGGCATTCATTCCGGCGTCTTCGCCGACAATGTTATATCCGGCTTGAGAAAAATGCCAATTATCCGTCATAAACCCGTAAGCCGACAGATCTTCGAGCTTGGTGCTTACCACGGTAGCATTATCGTCGGTCTTGCAATATTCGTTCTGCGCCGTGCGTATAACATCGTAATAGCTTTTTATCGTATCGCTGTCGCCGTTATATGCGCCTATAGGTATTATAAAACTGTGATCCACCCCGGCATCGACGCGAAACGCATTGAGTATCTTATCGAGCGTTTTGGTATAGCGTGCCGCAGTAACACCGTTATCGCCGTCGGTCTCGCCTTGCAACCATACGAGATACGTGTTACGTACTCTGTCGCCGAGATACGATTCGGCAAGCGCCAGACGATTGCACGCATCCTCGTATGCAGGTCTGTTTGTATCCCAAAAGTTTATCCCGGTGCCGCCCTGCGCACAAGATACGGCAACTACCGGCGTTTTTGTCGCATTGTAATAACTCTCGCAAAACGCAGAAACGAGCGAACCGCTTTTTTTCGATTCGCTCACTCCGCTCACGGCATTGTTCTCGTTTTTCCCGAACGGTTCGGACAGCGGATACAACCGCGTCGGATCGGAAATTGCCCTAAACTCAAAGGCATGCCCGTCTCCGACTTCCGTAGCCTCGCTTGCATTTCCGCGCCCCGCCATGTTAGACTGGCCTATAAAAAGTATCACGTCTACCTTAGGTTGCGGTTCGGTATCCTCCGCACTCGCAACCGCCATACCGCCCGCGCCTATCAAACTCAAGGCGACGACAGCGGTCGTGAGTATCGATTTTTTTCTCATAATTCTCCTTTATTTACGGAAAAAACATTATATAAAAATGATACAATAAACGAATATACAAAATCAATTGCTATTTTGCGCCGATTAGATTGCAAATTCAAGCACCGAAAATCATGTACTTGACCTACAATGTACGCATGATCGTATCATACGGCAGACTAAAAAATCGATAACCGTTAAAAAATTCAATTCAAGCGAATAAAATAATTATAATCACACAATATATCAGTGTAAAGCAATTGACTTTTATTACGCCGAAAAAGTTTTATGACCTGCTTTACGAATATTATCGCCGCATGGCGATATCGAAAAATCCGCTTTGCATCAGCATTACGGATTTTTTCTTTTGCGCAAACGAAAAAATATTTTATGTAAAACGCATAAAACTCGAAATAAAGCACAATATAATAGTGTAAAGCAACAACGTTTAATTTCACTCAGAACTATGCTTTACGTTTTGTTCGCCACAGTGCGAAAAAGAAAATTCCTTGACCGGTTTATATCTGTCGGGGTTTTTTCTTATGCCGAAATGATCAACTCCACCGATCGTCATTTTGCTCGTACGAATCGATTTCGCCGTTGGGCAGTTCATCGATGACCGGATTAGTCGCACGATCGGTCGTAATGTCCGAAATAATACAGTCAGCAATATGCAGTTTATGAACGGTTATTATCAACAACAAGATAGGTACACCGAAAAGCAAAGTTTTGATCATATTGTAATTGACATAGTAATTTACAAATCCCATATACCATACACGCGTAGAAAGCGCGGCAAGCTGTTTGGCAGTCAAACCGCCGAGATATATGTTGATAAACATGACGATGGCATCGTGCACAAGCAATGCTCCGATTATCGATATAAGCACTATGTACCATACTTTCAACTCTTTCTTAACAGAATTATTCATTGGTTCCTCCAAATAAAAATGCGCTCCATTACGGAACGCATCCCAACAGTACGCTCCATAATGTTGCAACACATTTCCGCCAAAAGGAGATAGAGAGTACATATCGGCATTGTACTCCTTTCGGCTATTAAAATGTGTTGCAATAAGATTCTATCATACGGTTTACGGTTTGTCAATCTTATTGCCATGTTTGCCCTACTCAAACATTAAACATAGCACAATGGTATAAAATTTTATACTATTCGTTATTTTTTAGCAAAGCATTTGCATTGTGTAATTCGTATGGCGCCCGCCACTCGGATTATTGCCCTACCACATACGGAGCGCATGGGTCTGCGCTCCCTACGAACATCTTTCTGTATTTGCTTTACGGTAAACGATTATAATGCGTAATTCGTAGGGCAGGCAGACC
>CAJUQF010000021.1:0-4257 GCA_910588315.1 uncultured Christensenellaceae bacterium
ATGCGCCAGAGACTCGGTATCGCCATAGCGCTTGCCGGGCATCCGGATTTTTTGATCTTGGACGAGCCTGTAAACGGACTCGATCCGCAGGGGATTATAGAAATAAGGGAGCTTATATTAAAGTTGAACCGCGAAAAAGGTATTACCGTCCTTATATCCAGTCATATTCTTGATGAATTGGCGAAGGTAGCTACGCATTTCGGCTTTATAGATCGCGGTAAGATCGTCAAGGAAATAAGCGCGTCGGCGTTGGAAAACGAATGCCGGAAATGTGTGGAAATCGTCGTTACGGATATCAACACTTTAAGCAGGATACTCGATGAAGACGGGACGGAGTATGCAGTCTTATCCGATACGCAAGCGAAAATATACGGAGAAGTCGATATTACCGCATTAACGGTTAAACTATATAAAAGTAATTGCAACGTACGATCGCTCAAAGAGCGCAACGAAGATTTGGAAACTTATTATATCAATCTTGTCGGAGGCGATAGAGATGAACAGACTATTTGCCGCTAATCTGTTGCGCTTAAAGCGTAACAAGCTTTTTTGGGGATTGAATATCGCAATGGCGGTAATACCGACAGTAATGATTTTTCAGCGACTGATATTTTCAGATAGCCGATCGATCGACGGCATAATGTTTATGTACCCGATTTTTATCGGTATAGCCGTTCCGATATTTATAAGTATTTTCTTCGGCACGGAATACAGTGACGGAACTATTCGCAATAAACTGACGATAGGACACGGCAGACCGATCGTTTATCTTGCGAATCTGTTGACTGCTCTTGCGGCGGCTTGTGTGATGTTTGCGGCATATATGATTCCTGTTATTGTTTTCGGTTTTACGATTTTCGATATGCCGGCAATGAGCGGTGAGCTATGTGTAAGCATAATATCGGTTTCTCTGACGACGATAGCGGCGTTTTGCGCATTGCATACGATGGTCAGTATGATATATGACAGTAAATCGGGCGCGTCAGTTGTCAATTTGTTGTTGGCGTTTATTTTGTTGGTAGCGGCGTTAATGATATTATCGAAATTGAACGCACCGAAGTACGTGTCTTATCACGATATCGGCGGAGGGATAAAATATATGCTCAATCCGTCTTACTTAATGGGCGGAGCAAGATATTTTTGTCGGGCAATAGTAGACATACTGCCTATGGGACAGGCAACGCAAATCGCGTTCGGCGGTGTTGATACTCTATGGATATTGGCGGTTTGTTCGATTTTGGTGACTGCGATATGCACGCTGACGGGAATAACGGTGTTCGATAAGAAAAATATAAAATAAACGGGAGATCGTCCGGAACGTGGTTTGGTTATATGTGTTGTGTGTCAGTCTCGTTTTGATCATAGCGGCGCTTATCGTAAAAATAGCGTCGATCAAAAGAGATATACGTTCGATAGCCGCTGAGTTTTCCGAAAAGTCGGAAGGCGATACGAATACGTTGATAGTTGTTTCCGGCAGTGATAAAACAGTACGCAAACTTGCCGCAGATATAAACGAAACGCTTAAAAACCTACGTAAGCAGCGACTGCGTTTCGAAAAAGGCGATGCGGAACTGAAAAATGCCGTTACCAATATTTCGCATGATCTGCGAACGCCGCTTACTGCGATCGACGGCTATTTGACTCTGTTCGAACAAGCGGAAAAAAGCAGCGATGCGGAAAGATATACGGGCATTATCAAGAATCGTACCGAAGCATTGAAACTGCTTGTCGACGAACTGTTTCTTTACTCCGTCATAATTTCGCCTGACCGTGGAGGTAAAAAAGAAAAAGTAAATATCAATGCCGTTTTGGAGGACTGCGTTGTCGGGCATTATGCCGCTCTAAAGCAGCGCGATATTTTTCCCGAGATAATCATGCCGGAAATAACGGTATGCCGCACGTTGGACCGTGCGGCTTTGTCGCGTGTTTGTTCTAACTTGATAGAAAACGTTATCAAATACAGCGACGGGGATTTGAAAATCGAATTGACGGAGCGCGGCGACCTGTCGTTTTCCAATATGGCATCCGGGTTGACCGAAGTGCAGGCAGAACGACTTTTCGACCGTTTCTATACGGTGGAAAGCGCAAGAAGATCCACCGGTCTGGGACTGTGTATAGCAAAGGCGCTCGTCGAACAAATGGACGGCACGATCGGTGCAAGTTATAGCGGCGGCAGACTGACGATAAACATCGCTTTACCTACGGTATAGACGTATATAAGCATGGCAATCTTTGTGCGGTTCGATCGGTCTGCAATCGATTTCGTTAAAGCATTTAATTTGAAATACTGATTGCGTGGTGTTGTATAATATGCTATAATCATGATGCGATATTTAATTATAATTCTGACGAACGGAGAAAGACATTATGATATTGAATACCGGCGCACGCACGGATACGGTTCAGTATTATTCGGAATGGCTGCTTAATCGATTTTCGGAAGGCTATGTTTTAACACGCAATCCCATGTTTCCAAACAAGGTGTTGCGCTACGAATTGACGCCCGACAAGATCGACGCCGTGCTGTTCTGTTCAAAAAATTATGCGCCCATACTGCCGCGCCTGCGCGAGATAACCGATAAGTACCGTACATATTTCTATTATACGATAACCGCTTACGGCAAGGACGTCGAACCCAACGTACCCGATATCGACACGAGTATCGAGATGTTGATGCGACTGTGTAAAATAGTGGGTAAACGTCGAATCGCTTGGCGATACGACCCGATCTTGCTTACGGATAAATACACGATAGACAGACATTTCGAGACGTTCGAGAGTATGGCGAAACGACTTGCGCCGTGTATAGACCGCTGTATCTTCAGTTTCGTGGAGATGTATAAAAAGCTCAATATCAACATGCCGGAGATAATCCCGTTTACGCGCGACGACAGACTGCGCTTGGCGGAAGGATTGGGCGCTATCGCCGAAAAGTACGGCATATTTATTCAAACTTGCGGGACAGATATGGATTATTCGAGTTACGGCATTCATTCTTCGGGTTGCGCGACATTGAAAATTTTGGGCAGGGCAAACAACTGCGAGTTCAGGAATATAAAACACATAGGTATGCGCGAGGGCTGTCACTGCGTCGAGAGCCGCGACGTCGGCGCGTACGATACCTGTCCTAACGGTTGTAAATACTGTTACGCCAATTATAACGCCGATAACGTAAGAAAAAATATCAAAAAACACGATCCGAAGTCGCCGTTGCTGCTCGGCGAACTGTTGCCGACCGATACCGTCATACAAGGCGATCAAAAGAGTTTTCTTGCGACGTCGGTCAATCAACTGTCGTTCTTCGATATTGAAAGATAAAATCGTTTAATGAAACGGGAAAACAATAAACTATTAAGGAGAATATTCATGATTTACGACAAACAAGATTGTTGTTTCGAGCGCGGCGGGAACAGGTTCAGATATCGCGTCGGCGCGATAGTTATCGAGGACGGCGAAGTCCTGCTTGCAACGAATGCGGCGTGCGGTTATTATTATTCGATAGGCGGCGGCGTGCATTTCGGCGAGACGTCGGAACAAGCCGTTTTGCGCGAACTCAAGGAAGAGACCGGCGCGGATTACGAGATAGACAGACTTGCGTTTATTCATGAGAATTTATTTTCGGGAGATAATTCGAATGCGCTCAAAGGCATGATGTGTCACGAAATATCGTTATACTATCTTGTAAAACCGCGCGGCAGTAAAGATATCAAGTGCGAGAGCGTTAGCCCGGACGGAAAAGAGTATGCGGAGTGGGTGCCTATCGATATATTGAAACAAATAAAAGTTTTTCCCGAGTTTTATAAGGATATGCTGTCGGATATTCCGAGCGGCGTAACACATGTAGTCACCGGTATAGAAAAGATATGCAAGTAATTAACGCATTCTCGATTTGATTGACTTTTAATATATATTCGGTTAAAATTATAGCGGCGGTCGAAGTGTATTCGATCTGTCGCTATTATTACAATTTACGGCGGAATAATATGGACGTTTACGAGAAATCATTGCAAAAACATTACGAATGGGCGGGCAAGTACGAGATAACGTTGCGTGCGCCGCTGAACAGTTTGGACGATCTTGCGCTTTGCTATACTCCGGGCGTGTCGCGCGCATGTACCGAGATAGCGAAAGACAGAGAAAAGTCGTACGCGCTTACGCGCAGGCATAACACAGTCGCGGTAATAACCGACGGTACGGCGGTTTTGGGACTGGGAGATATCGGACCGGAAGCGGCTATGCCGGTCATGGAAGGTAAGT
>CAJUQF010000021.1:4267-23350 GCA_910588315.1 uncultured Christensenellaceae bacterium
CTGTTCAAGGCGTTTGCGGACATCGATGCGGTACCGGTATGTCTCGATACAAAAGACCCGGACGAGATAGTAAAAGTAATTGCCGCCATATCAAAGTCGTACGGCGGGATAAACCTCGAGGATATTTCCGCGCCGCGCTGTTTCGATATAGAGCGCAGGCTGAAAACGATTTGCGACATACCAGTTTTTCACGACGATCAGCACGGTACGGCGATAGTTGCCGGGGCGGCGCTACTGAACGCGTTGCGCGTCGTCGGAAAGAAAATAGGCGACGTTCGCATAGTGATAAACGGCGCCGGAAGCGCGGGGATAGCGATCGCCAAGTTCTTTATCGATCTCGGCGCAGGCGACGTCGTATGCGTGGATAAATGCGGCGTTTTGGTTTGCGACGAGGAATATTCCAATCCCGCGCACAAAGAGATCGCTGCGATGACGAACAAAACGCGAATCCGCGGCAAACTGAAAGACGCTATAAAAGGTGCGGACGTCTTTTTGGGCGTATCCGCGCCGCGTATCGTTTCCGCCGATATGATAAAGAGTATGGCGCGACTGCCGATAGTTTTTCCGCTTGCAAATCCCGTACCGGAGATAACGCGCGACGAAGCGCTCGCTGCCGGCGCGGCGGTAGTGGGGACCGGCGCGTCCAATCAACCGAACCAGATAAACAACGTGTTGGTGTTCCCGGGAATATTCCGCGGCGCGTTGGATTCGCGGGCGAAAGATATCAATGCGGAAATGCAACGTGCGGCGGCGCATGCGCTGGCGTCGCTTGTGACCGACGCGGAGCTTAAAGCCGATTACATACTGCCTAATCCGCTTGACAAGCGCGTCGCGAAAACAGTAGCGGATGCCGTCGCAAAAGCGGCGAAAGAGAGCGGCGCTGCGCGATAAAAACGGTTTTTAAAACGGTTGTAATTATCGTCCGAATGTGATATAATTATTGGCAGGACGTAAAAGATGTATGGAAAATAACATGGACAGTAAATATTCATATAACGATACCGAGCAAGCCACGGTAATGCAATCCGCCAAAACGTACAAGATGATAGCGTTTCGCGGCAAGGTGGTTTTTCCGGGTCAAGCAGTGCATTTCGATCTCGTGCGCGATAAATCGTATGCGGCGATAAGCGAAGCTGTCGAGTCGGGCGAGAGCGTGTTTTTGGTCGCGCAAAAGCGTGCGACAATGGTAAACCCCGCGCCGCAGGATATCTACCGCGTGGGCGTGCTTGCGACCATAAAACAGGTGCAGCGTTTGCCGGGCGACGCGATGCGCGTGGTGTTTATCGCGGGACGGCGCATGCAGATTGACAGCTACGTTTCGCTTACACCGTATTTCGAAGTTACGCTCAAAGAATACGACTACGAGCCGGACGATCCGATCTATTTCGAGGCGGTAAAGCGTCGGCTGGAAGAGCAGTTCAAGGAATACCGCCGTATCGACACCAAGATGCCGGGCGATATTTTAAGCTCGCTTTCGGTCGACGACGGCGAAAGTTTCGTTTCGACGATATCGGGATATGTTTTCTCTACCGACAGCGAAAAACAGACCGTGCTGCAAACCAAAACGCTGTCAGAGCAATACGAACAAATATTGACCGCGCTCACCAAAGAGACCGATATACGCGCCATGGAGCGGCGCATATCCGCAAAAGTGCGGCAAAATATCGACAAAAACCAGCGCGAATATTATGTGCGCGAACAGATAAAAGCTTTGAAGGAAGAGATAGGCGAGGACGCCGACGAGATCGAAGAACTCAGGACCAAGCTCGGAGAACTCAAAGACTCCATGCCGCAGATCGCTTACGATAAAGCGGAAAAAGAGATATCGCGGCTGGAAAAAATGAACTCTTCCTCGCCCGAAGCAAACGTTTCGAGATCGTATATAGACCTATTGCTCGGCATGCCGTGGAACGTTTCGACGGAAAACGAGCTGTCTCTCGATCATGCGCGCAAAGTGCTTGCGGAGGATCATTACGGACTGGAAAAAGTCAAGACGCGAATTCTCGAATATCTTGCGGTATACAAACTTACTCACAATCTCAAATCGCCCGTGCTGTGTTTTGTCGGACCTCCTGGCGTTGGCAAAACGTCTATAGTGCGCTCTATAGCGCGTGCGGCAGGTAAAGAACTGGTAACTATGTCGCTTGGCGGCATACACGACGAGGCGGAGATAAGAGGTCATCGCAGAACGTACGTCGCGGCTATGCCGGGCAGGATAATAAGCGGTATCAAAAATGCCGGCGTAAACAATCCCGTGTTCCTTCTCGACGAGATAGACAAGATGACCGCGGATATCCACGGCGATCCGGCGTCGGCTTTGCTCGAAGTTCTCGATCCCAATCAGAATTACAATTTCAAGGATAATTATCTCGACGTGCCTTTCGATCTGAGCAACGTCATGTTCGTAACGACGGCAAACTCGCTCGATCCGCTGCCGGCGGCGCTTCTTGACCGTTTGGAAGTCATAGAACTTTCCGGTTACACTTACGAAGAAAAACTGCAAATAGCCAAGCGCTATTTGAAGCCGAAAGAGATAGAGGCTAACGGTCTCTCGTCGGTGAAAGTGGAAATGAGCGACAGTGTTATTTCGCATATCGTTTCCGCGTATACGAGAGAGAGCGGCGTGCGCAATCTGGAACGCGAGATCGCGACGGTCATGCGCAAGATCGCGCTGAAAGTGGTCGACATGGAAGAACTTCCGGCATCTTATAAAGTTGCCAAAAAGGATATCGTCGAATTTTTGGGTCCGCCCAAGTTCAAAGACAGTTCGGCGATCGATGCCGACGAAGTGGGCGCGGCGACGGGGCTTGCCTGGACGGGCGTCGGCGGTGTGACGCTCACTATAGAAGCTGCGATAATCTCGGGCGGCAAAGGCGAACTCAAACTCACAGGCAGTCTCGGCGACGTAATGAAAGAATCGTGCCAGGCGGCGCTTTCGCTCGTCAGATCGCGCGCGTCGACGTTCAATGTGCCGGAGAGCGCGTTCCGTGACAACGACGTGCATTTGCATTTCCCGGAAGGCGCTACGCCCAAGGACGGTCCGAGCGCGGGCATAACTATAGCGACGGCGCTCATGTCTGCGTTTTCTAAGCGCAAGGTCGCGCACGACGTCGCCATGACGGGCGAAGTAACGCTGCGCGGCAAAGTGCTCGCAATAGGCGGACTTAAAGAGAAATCGCTTGCGGCGTTCCGTGCCGGTTGCAAGCGGCTGATAATCCCGCGAGATAACGAAAAGGATCTTGCGGACATTCCCGACGAGGTCAAGCAAAAAGTGCAAATAATAACGGTGGAAAATATCGATCAGGTATTTTCGCAAGTGCTTATATGAGAGTCAAAAACGCAAGGTTCGTAAAAAGTCTCGGTAATGCTTCTGCGGCGGGAGAATTCTCGCCGCAGATTTGCGTAGCGGGAAGGTCTAATTGCGGCAAGTCGACGCTCTTAAATTCGCTCATGGGCGCAAAACTTTGCAAGACTTCTCAGACCCCGGGCAGAACGAGACTTATCAATATATTCGAGGTCGTGACAGATGCACACGATTTCTACTTCGTAGATTTGCCGGGATACGGATTTTCAAAAGCGCAAAAGGATAAGACGGACGACTTTGCGCGGCTTACGGATTCGTATTTCGGAAGCAGCGCGCCGATAGCGCAGGTATTATGTTTGATGGATATACGCCGCGATCCGTCGGACCTTGATAAAGTGCTTATCAACTATCTGCGCGACATGGGTTATCCGTTTACCGTCGTATTGACAAAATCGGATAAATTCAGCCGTGCGCAAGCGGGCATAGCGCTCATGAAAATAGCCGCCGCGCTCGGTCTCGCCAGAGATAATATAATAGTGACGAGCGGTCAGTCCGGCGCCGGCAGGGACGCATTGCTCGGTAGGCTGGGCGAAATTTTGCATGTTTATTTCGACGACGAAATTCCGAGCGGCGATACCGACATATAGTAAAAATACATAATAGCACAGTATTAAATCGTTGCGGTTGTCGCGACGGTTTTTTATATACGGACAAATATTTTTGTCACTATCCACGCATCGCTCGCATAAATATATTTTATCCGAAAGGAGGCGTGTATGGCGGTCAAGGCAGGATGCGACGGAAATTTCACCGACGGCTTATGCTGTAGAATGGTGATAGAGACAAAGCGCGTGTTCGACGGGTGCGCTTTTACCGACGACAATATAACGTTGACGCTCACGACGGACGCCGCGATCCCGCAAGGCGCCGAGTTCGTGGCGGCGCGCATAACCGGCGCGGAGTTTGTCGATTATATCGTGAGTCCCGGTACGGACGGATGTTGCAGGGTGTCGGGCGATATTGTCACGCGGTTCGCGGTTACGTATCGTCAAGGCGATACTCTCGTATCTGTTTCGGCATCGTACAGAGAACATAAAGAAACGTTGTTGCATTTGCCGTGCGGAAACTCATATATACCGTATGCAATAGAAGTAAACGCCGTAATGGAAGTGGGCAGCGGGGCGGTGATAGGTCCCAACGCCGTTTCGGTGTTCGGTTGCATATTGCAGATAATCAAGGTCACTGCGCGCGTGGACGTGCTTGTCCCTACATACGGATATTGTAAATATCCGCCGTGTACTGGCAGTGTGTGTCCCGGCATTTATGATATTTTTCCGGTAGGACGGGAATCGAATAGCGATTGACTTTTGAGCCTTTCATGTGTTAAAATACAGTCATGAAGGTTTACGCAATTTCCGATCTGCATTTATCGATAAACAATCCCAAACCGATGGATATTTTCGGCGCGGTTTGGGATAACTATCTCGACGATATAAAAAAATCGCTTGAACCCGTGGGCAACGACGATCTTGTTTTGCTTGCGGGCGATCTCAGTTGGGCTATGACGCTCGACAATGCGATCCCCGATCTCGAATACATAGGCAAGTTTCCCGGCAAAAAGATAATCACGCGCGGCAATCACGATTATTGGTGGAAAAGCATTTCTGCGGTGCGCGCCGCGCTTCCGCATAACGTGTATGCCATACAGAACGATTGTTTACGTTTCGGCGACGTTATAGTATGCGGCAGTCGCGGTTGGAGCGTGGATGATAAATCCGAAGACGGCAAACGGCTGTATGCGCGCGAACTTCTGCGCATGGAAATGTCGCTTGCCGCAATGCAAAAACAGCGCGCGGAAGGGGATAAGGTTATCTTTATGATCCATTATCCGCCGTATAATGTTAAATTCGAATCGAGTCCGGTAACCGAACTATTCGAAAAGTATAAGGTCGACGCAGTCGTTTATGGACATATCCACGGTAAAAACTGTTACGGCAAAAAAAGTCTTGTAAAAAACGGCGTAAAATATTTTTTGACTTCGTGCGATCAGGTAGGGAATACCGCCGTCGAGATTTTTTAACGGATATTATTCATAAATCATATTTTATATGAACAACGGCTCGATATATTGCAGGCTGTATTTTTCAGTGTTTAGTTTTCTTCGAGTTTGTATCCTGCGGCTTTGAGCGAGGCTATAACTCGTTTGCCGTGATCATGTCCCGATACTTCGCACGTCACGTGCAGGATCGTTTCGTCGAAAGACAGTTTTGCGTTTACTTTGTCGTATTGGACGGCTATTATGTTAGCGCCGTTTTTCGAGAGCAGGCGGCTGAACTCTTCGAGCGCGTCCGGCTTATTGGTCAGCACCGCGGACAGACGTATCTGCCGACCGCGGCTTATTAGTCCGCGCTCTATTATTTTATGTATGAAGCCGACGTCAACGTTGCCGCCGGAAAGCAGGCAAACTATGTTCTGACCGTTGAGAAACTCATACCTACCGCAAAGCGCCGCCGCAAGCCCGGCAGCGCCTGCGGGTTCGACTATCTCTTTTGCCCGTTCCATTAAGGCGAGAATGGTGGACGCTATCTCGTCGTCCGACACCGTTAATACGCCGTCGGCGTATTTGTTGATGTATTCCATCGTTATCTTGCCCGGAGTTTTTACCGCGATGCCGTCGGCAATCGTATTGATCTTATCGAGCGCGGCGATCGGCGTCGTTCCGAACGACTTTGCAATAGCCGACGCGCCTTGTGCCTGAACGCCGTAAACTTTTACTTCGGGATTTATCGCTTTTACTGCGAACGCGACGCCGGCTAGCAATCCGCCGCCGCCCGCGGGTACGAGGACGGCGTTGACGTACGGCATATCGTCGAGTATTTCCGGTCCGACTGTGCCTTGACCCGCTATGATGTCTTCATGATCGAACGGCGGAATGAATATCCCGTTGCAAGATTTGCACGCATCCAAAGCGGCGGCTTGCGCATCGTCGAAAATATCGCCTTCGAGAACGACCGTCGCCCCGTATCCTTCGGTAGCGGCGATCTTTGCTATGGGCGTGGATCGCGGCATGTAGATCACGGCGTCGACTTTCCTGCGCTTTGCGGCGTACGCTACGCCCTGCGCATGATTGCCGGCGGAACAACTGAACACTTTGGTTCCCGGTGCGAGATCGAGCTTGCTTATCATATTGAGCGCGCCGCGCACCTTGAACGAACCTGTTTTTTGCAGGTTCTCGCATTTCAAAAACACTTTTCCGCCTGTTGCCGCGGAAAACGTGGCAGAATACTCGAGCGGCGTATGATGGACCGTTCCTGCCAATCTTTCCTGAGCCTTATAAATATCTTTGATTTCCATACGACAATTATAATACCGATAACATTTTTTGTCAATACTCTTTGACTGTCAAGCTTTTGTTTCTTTGTATGAGTTTATCCCCGTTCATTCGATTTTATTCGATAAGGAAATAAAACGAAGAAAATCGAATTTTGGTAAAAATATTTCAAGATTTACGAGGATTTTGGTCAAAAAGGGTTGACAGTGGTTAAACACTGTGATAAAATACTGATTAGATATCAATGTGGCGCATGGCGTCAAAGGAAAGTGCAAGTGTTCAACGGGCAGTATCATCATCAAATGGACGATAAGGGGCGGCTTAGGATCCCGCCCGCTTTTCGCAAGCTGCTCGGCGACAATCCGATGATATTTTGCAGTTTCGAAAAATGCCTGTTTGTTTATCCGAAAGAGGATTTCGAAAAGCTCGTGACCGAACGTTTTGCCAACGTCGATCTTCTCGATACGGATATGAACGACATCAAGCGCGCAATTTTCTCGCTTACGCAGGAACTCGTAGAGGACAAGCAGGGCAGAGTGTCGCTCAACCAATCTTTCATTGAATCGTGCGGACTTACCAAAAACATAATCACTATCGGCGCTTACGACCGTGTGGAGATTTGGGACGAGGAAGTCTATAAAGAGCATATGAATGCCGTCGATTACAAAAAAATAATAGCGCAGTTCACGGCGTCGCGCAAGCTGTAATGTATCACATTCCGATATTGCTCGATAAAATAGTGCAGGAATTGCGTGTTTCGCCCGGCAAACTGTATCTTGACGGAACGCTCGGCGGCGGCGGACATACGCAAGGCATATTGAACGCAGGCGGCAGGGTGGTCGCGATAGACCGCGACGACGATGCTATAGAATATTGCAAAGCCCATGTAAAGGGCGAAGTTACGTACATTAAAGGTCAATACGAAAATGCGGTCAAACTTCTCGAAAGGGAAGGTATAACGAGCATAAGCGGCGCGGTACTCGATTTAGGCGTATCGTCGTATCAGCTCGATACGCCGGAACGCGGCTTTGCTTACGGCAGCGACGGTGCGCTCGACATGCGTATGGACAGAACGCAGAAGTTAAGTGCTTACGACGTGGTCAACGGTTACGAAGAGAGCGCGCTTGTCGATATTTTGCGTCGGTACGGCGAAGAAAGTTTCGCTCGCGGGATAGCTAAAGCGATCGTCGGAGCGAGAGCGAAAAAGCCTATCGAAAGAACTGGCGAGCTTGCGGATATAATATGCGCGTCCGTTCCGTATCGCAAGAGCGGACATCCCGCAAAAAAGACGTTTCAGGCGATACGCATAGAAGTCAACGGTGAGCTTAAAGGGCTGTATGACGCGATCTGCGGCATATTCGGGCTGATAGAGCGCGGCGGACGGCTGTGTATACTTACATTTCATTCGTTGGAAGACCGCATCGTAAAGGCGGCGTACAACGACTTTGCGACGGACTGTATTTGTCCGAAACGACTGCCGGTGTGCGTTTGCAATCACCACGCAATAGGCAAAACGGTTTGCAGGGTAAAGCCGAGCGAAACCGAACAGCGTCAAAATCCGCGCAGCACAAGCGCTACGCTTCGTATAACGGAAAAACTTTAAGGAAGGTACAACATGGTTACTACCAAACGTCAGATCAGAAAAGACAGTGACCGCTTCGGCGGTTATTACGGGGCGGAGAGCAACGGCTCTACGCTTATTTCCGATTACGAAACGGATATTACCGCATCCGAGCGCAGACCTTCCGGCATGATAATGACCGATATCGATACGGATATCACCATGAAAGCGCCTATAGCTCAGCCCAAAGTGCTTTATACCACGCTCGACTCGGCGAGAACGGAAGTTCCGCAGGCGCCTATAGAACAGCCTATAGCGCTTCCCAAACGCGAGAAAAAAGAACTGCGGCGTGAAAAAGAGGACTTGCTTCCGACAGTCAAGACCAGAGCTTACGCTACGGAAAACAGTATTCAAGAGCAAGAAGAGCAGGTCGAGGCAGATACCGTCGTACGCAAAAGGAATCACAGGGCGCTCGATACCAAAACCAAGGTTTTGCTTTTCGTGTACGTTGCGGTCGCGCTTGCACTTGCTATTGCCGTGATAATGACGGGCGTGTCCATTTCGAGCGCGTCGGCAGAGGCGGATATATATTCGGCGCGTATATCGCGAAATCAAGAGATAATCAATGTTCAGCAAAACGAGTTCAACGATCTTCTTTCCGCCGAAAACATTCGCGATAAGGCGCAGGATCTCGGCATGATCCAAGCAGGTTCGCCCGAATACAGCGTCGATCCGATCGAATCGGTTGGATATCCAAACGCGACCGAGCGCACCGATTGGTTCGATAAGTTCTGCGATTGGATGTCAAAAGTCTTTAATTGAATATAACGATATAAAACTATCGCCGTAAGGCGATTTTTTTATTAGAGAAATATTTTTGTCTGCTTGACTTGTAGCGTAATACCTACAGGGGTACTCTATTGCAAGCGCATACGCTACTATATAGCGAGAAGTATAGCAGAGTTACGTGCAATTTGGTTGCCGCGCAGGTCCGCGGCTCGCCCCCCCCCCGTGTGTATAATGCCTGATTTAACGTTCGGCAATTTAAATAATGTGAAGAGGCGGACACATTGCAAAGCCCGGTCGAATGAACGGAGACATGTCCGCATATACATACCCTGAGAGGTGGTATATGAAATCGGCGGCATCCGTCATGCGTAAAAGATTGCTCATAGCGTTTATAGCGTTACTTGTCATGATGTTTGCATTGTTCGGACGGTTGTTCTTTTTGCAGATAATAGACGGCGGTATGCTCAGAGCGCGTGCCGCCGAGCAATGGTATAGGGATTTGCCGCTGAAAGCGTCGCGCGGCAAGATGCTCGATAGGAACGGCAAAGTGCTTGCGGACAGTCGCGATTGCTTTACACTATATGCACGGCCCAACGCGATAAAGGACAAGGCGGCTGCGGCGAACGAGATATCGCAGGCGCTCGACATGAAGTATGATAATGTTTTGGCAAAGCTCGGCGAGTCGGTGGGCGAAGTTACTTTAAAACGCAAGATAGAATCTTCCGTTGCGCTGTCGCTTAGGCAAAAGAATATACCCGGGCTTTATTATACGCTTGATACGGTACGATCGTATCCTTACGGAAAGAGCATGTCGCAGATACTCGGATTTACCGATATAGACAATGTGGGTCAGGCAGGTCTCGAAAGTTATTACGATAAATATCTGACGGGCGTGGACGGATTTGCGTATACTTCCACCGATATGGCGGGACGGGAAATCCCCGGCGCCGCGACGCGCTATGTGCCGAGCATACCGGGATGTAACGTTACGTTGTCCATCGATGCGGATATCCAAGGTTTTGCGGACAACGCGGTCGTTGCCGCACAGACCGAGTTTTCGTCCAAGTCCGCGTCCATGATCGTCATGGACGTGAACACCGGCGGCATACTCGCAATGGCCAAAAGCCCGGGATTTGATCTTAATTCGCCGCCGCGCAACGATCTCGATCTGTTGAACGAATTATCGCGCAACACGATGATAGTCGATATGTACGAACCCGGTTCGACATTTAAGATATTTACTACCGCTGCGGCGATAGAAGCTGGAGTGGTGAGCGATAACGATACGTTCTTTTGCGCCGGATCGCGTACCGTCGACGGTCAGCGCATACGCTGTTGGCGTTCGATAGGCCACGGCAGCCAGCATCTTGCCGAAGGCGTCAAAAATTCATGCAACTGCGTTTTTATGGATCTGGCGCTGAGAATGGGTACGTCAAGGTTTTATGACGCGCTCGACAAATTCGGCTTGGGGAAAAAGACGGGCGTGGATTTTTCGGGCGAGAGCAGCGGCATGCTCATGAAAGAAGGAAACGTCAAGACGGTCGACCTTGCGCGCATAGGTTTCGGTCAGGCGGTCGCCGTCACGCCGCTGCAACTGATAACCGGCGTAAGCTCGGTGATTAACGGCGGAACGCTGTACAAACCGTATCTTGTTGCGTCCGTCGATTCGTACGACGGGAAAAATCTGGCAAAGCGCGATCCGGTCGCCGTGGGGCGCACTGTCAGCGAGGCTACATCCAAGAAGATGCGCGAATATCTCGTCGGCGTCGTTGCAAACGGCGGAGGAAGCAAAGCGGGCGTCGCGGGGTATGCCATAGGCGGAAAGACCGGTACGGCGCAAAAGTATTCCGGCGGCGCGATCGCACAGGGCAAGTATATCAGTTCGTTCATCGGCTTTGCGCCCGCGGACGATCCGAAGTATGCCGTGCTTATGATAGTCGACGAACCGCAGGGCTATATGTATTACGGCAGTCTCGTTGCGGCGCCGTATGCCGGAAGAGTGTTCAAAAGCATATTCGATTACATGGCGATCGCGCCGAGCGTTCCGCCCGAGACCGAATACACGGTCATGCCGGACGTTATGGATATGCCGGTAACGGACGCCATAGCGCAGCTCGAAAGCATGGGACTGTATGTCGAACTCGTAGGTTCGGGCGATAAGATAACCGCGCAAACCCCGATACCCGATACGCGGATAACCGTCGGCGATACCGTACTTGTCAGAAGCGAGTGAACGGATCGTTTGTCGAAATATACGAACGTTTGCAAAACCGCCCATAAGAGCGATTTACGCTGTACAATGTACATACATTTCTATCGATCACACAAATAGGAGAGATCCGATGCGTATAAACGAACTCGGCATAGGCGACAGCGAAACCGAAATAACGGGGCTTGCAATCGACAGCGGCAAGGTCAAGAAAGGCGATTTGTTTTTTTGTCTCGTCGGCAAAGAACACGACGGACATACGTTTGCCGCAGACGCTTTGTCACGCGGCGCGGCTGCCGTGGTAGTAGAGCGTGCGCTCGCCGTCGACGGTGAACAGATAGAAGTATCGGACACGCGGCACGCGCTAAGTATAGCGGCGTCCGCATTTTACGGGCATCCGTCGAAACGGCTTAAAATGATAGGCGTGACCGGTACAAACGGCAAAACGACTACGACGTATATAATAAAGAACATAATAGAAGCCGCGGGATACAGTTGCGGGCTTATAGGTACGAATGCCGTCGAGTTCGGCGATACAAAGCTCGACGCAGGACTCACAACGCCCGACCCGATCGAATTGCATTCGATACTGCGCGATATGTCAGACGCGGGCGTCGAGTATGTCGTAATGGAAGTATCGGCGCACGCGCTTGCGCTTAAAAAGGTCGACGGGATCATGTACGAAGTCGCGGCGTTTACAAATTTCTCGCGCGATCATCTCGATTTTTTCGGCGATATGAAGACTTACGGCGAGGCGAAAAAATCGTTTTTTACGATCGAACACGCGCGTTCCGCGGTCGTGAACGTAGACGATGCGCTCGGCGCCGAGATCGTACGAGACAGTGCGCTCGCGACGCTCACTTACGGTGTGGAAAATCCGTCCGACGTGTTCGGGATAGATTTGGAAATGAGCGCTTACGGACTGTCGTACGTGATAAACATGTCTGACTCTGTAGGCCGTGTCAAGTTCAGTCTTACAGGCAGATTCAACATGTATAACACGCTGTGCGCGGCGGCGGTAGCGAGCGCGGTGGGCATTCCCATGAGCGCGGTACTCGGCGGCATACGCAACGTCAAAAAGATAGACGGCAGGTTCAACATCATAAACACGGCAAAGTGCAGTGTAATAATAGACTTTGCGCATACCGACGACGGTATAGCTAATATATTGCGTGCCGTTAAGGAGTTCGCGCCGGCTAAGATCATAACGGTGTTCGGCTGCGGCGGTAACCGTGACAAGACAAAACGTTCGGTCATGGGCAAGATAGTTTCGCAGATGAGCGATTACTGTTTCGTTACGAGCGATAATCCGCGGTTCGAACCGCCCGACGAAATTATCGCGCAGATCGTAGCCGGCATAACCGAAATAGGCGGCACAAACTACACTGCGGTGACGGACAGAAAACAGGCGATCCGCATGGCGATAGAAATGGCGGAAAAGCAGGATATCGTTATAATAGCCGGCAAGGGCGCGGAGCGGTACAACGACGTTATGGGCAGGCGGCAGCCGTATAACGACGAGCAATACGTAATGGAAATAGCGGGAGAGTTCGGGTTTTGATAAACGTCCTTTGCGGATTTCTCGCGGCTTTTGCCGTATGTATGATACTGCTGCCGTTAAATATTCGATTGGTAAAAAGGCTGAAAGCAGGTCAGCCCATTCTCTCGTATGTGGATAATCACAAAAGCAAACAGGGTACGCCGACCATGGGCGGTGCGTCCATAGTTATAGCTTTGCTCACATCGCTTATATGGACAAGCCATTCCGATAAGGGCGCTTATATAATACTCGTAATAACGGTAGGGTACGCGCTGATCGGCTTTATCGACGATTTTATTAAGGTGCGCTATAAAAACAATAAAGGTCTGTCGCCCATACAAAAGATAATATTTCAACTTCTGCTTGCGACGATAATTTCCGTATATGCGTATTATTCGGACGGGATAGGTTCGAGCGTGTATGCGCCGTTTGCGCCTAAGGAACTCGAACTCGGCGTTTTCGCACCTATATATTTCATACTGATATTCATAGCGTTCACCAACTCGGTAAACCTTACCGACGGCTTGGACGGGCTTGCCGCGTCGGTCACTGCGACAAACGCGATATTTTGCTGCGTCATGCTCGGAATAGCGTTTTTTGCCGGTGTCATGGCGACGCCGCTCACTTCCGATATGATGATATTATGTGCGGCGCTCGGCGGCAGTCTTTGCGCGTTTTTGTGTTATAACACGCATCCCGCTAAAATATTCATGGGCGATACGGGTTCGCTCGCGCTCGGCGGTTTTTTGGCATGTATAGCCGTACTCGGCAAAATGTCGCTGAGTATGCTGCTTGTCGGCATCATGTATATCGCAACGAGTCTTTCGGTCATTATACAGGTAACGTATTTCAAGCTCACGAAAGGTAAGAGAGTGTTCCTAATGGCGCCGTTGCATCATCATTTCGAGCGAAAAGGCGTGTTCGAAGGAAAAATAGTAGTAGTTTATACGCTCGTAACGTTTGTTTGCGGTATAGTCACTACCGCGCTTATGCTCGTGTTGTATTGATGTTGCAATAAAAATATAAGATGAATTTATTACTCTTGCAGATATAATGATTAAATTATATTACGATGTTTACCGTCATATAATAGCGTATGGATATTTTCGACGGTAAGGTTTTTTTTGTATACGGCGACGGTATATCCGGACGTGCGGCGCGTTCGGCAGTTAAAAAGCACGGCGGCAAAGCCAAAATATATACCGACCGTAACGGAGCGTTTACCGCGCCTAAAGAAATGCGCTACGACGGCGCGGTGGTAAGTCCGGGCATAAGACCGACGCATCCGGTTTATGCGTATTGTGCCGAACGCGGTATAAGACTGATAAGCGAAGTCGAGATAGGCTTTTTGCTCGCGAAAGGACGCCCGACGGTGGGGGTTACCGGAACTAACGGCAAGACGACCGTCACAAGGCTTATAGCCGAGATGACGGGCGGCATCGCATGCGGGAACATAGGTTATCCCGTGAGCCGTGCCGCAATGGAGAAAAAAGGCGACTGTCCGCTCGTTTGCGAACTGTCGAGTTTTCAACTGCACAGCGCAGTGATATCGCCGAGAGTCGCGGTGATCACAAATATGGCGTCCGACCATATCGATTGGCACGGGTCGGAGAAAAAATATTATGCGGACAAGTGTAATATAGCGGCAAACATGCGCGGCGGCACGCTCGTACTCGGCGAGGACATATCGGTCGGAGCGCTCGATTCGCTCAAAACCGATGCGAATATAGTGAGAACGTCGAGCCGTTCCGTGTGCGACGGGGCGTATATATCGGAAGGGTATTTTTGCTTTTTCGGCGAACGCGTATGCCCGGTGGACTATTTGCGCCTGCCGGGCGAACACAATATAAAGAACGCATTGACGGCGATCGCCGCGGCAAAGAGTTTGGGAGTCGGCAACCGCGCCGTATTGGACGCGCTGTCGAGTATGAATCCGTCCGCGCACAGAACGGAACCCGTAGGCGAGGCATGCGGCAAAAAATGGATAGACGACTCCAAGGGCACGAATGTTTCGGCATGCCTTGCAGCGATCGAAATGACAACGGGCAGCGTATGTCTCATCGTCGGGGGCAGGGGCAAGGCGACCGATTTTTCCGAGCTGTTTATAGGACTTACCGAACGTGTCGTAAACGTTGTGGCTATGGGCGAGACGGCGCAGGATATTCGCGACAGCGCTTGCAAATATATGCCGAAACTGAAAGTAACGGTCGTCGACAACTTGCACGACGCAGTGCAAGCCGCGGCAAAGTCAAAAGCCGAAACGGTATTGCTTTCGCCGGCATGCGCGTCGTTCGACGAGTTCAAAAATTATGCCGAGCGCGGCGAGAAGTTCAAGCGTGAAGTAACGGCGCTCGGCAAGTGCGACGAGCGTAAATAGCGTGGAAAAGCCGATATGAAAAAACGTAAGCTCGAAAATCTCCCGATCGAAAACAGAACGGGAAAATCCGACGTGTGGCTCGTTACCGTCACCATGGCGCTCGTGGCGTTCGGTATACTAATGGTGTATTCGGCGGGGTCGTATACCGCGGAACGGATATACGGTACGAAATTTTATTATGTGTATAAGCAGCTTACCGGCGCGGGCTTGGGCGCGGCGGCGATGTTTTTGTTTTCGCGCATAGACTATCGTATACTGAAAAAACTTCGATACGTCATACTCGCAGTAAGCGTGATACTGCTTGCCATAGTGTTTTTACCGGGCGTAGGCATAACAAACTACGGCGCAAGGCGGTGGATAAACCTGCCTTTTTTCACGATACAGGCAAGCGAGATATCGAAGTTCGGGTTCATAGTGTTTGCGGCGGCTTACATCGGATCGCATGAAAGCAAGATAACGTCGTTTGTAGGTATACTTCCGGTCGTCGCCGTCGGCGGAGTTATATGTTTGCTCATAATACTCGAGCCGAATATGTCGGTCACGATATGTATGGCTGCGCTTATGATAGTTATGCTGTTTTTGGGCGGCGCAAAGATAAAGCACCTTTTGATGATCATCGTGCCGCTTATTATCGCAGCCGTAGTGCTTATACTGATCGAGCCGTATCGCTTTGCGCGGTTAATGGCGTTCATCGATCCGTGGGAAAGTCCGCTCGAAGAAGGTTATCAGCTCATACAGTCGTATTACGGGCTGGGCGCAGGCGGACTGTTCGGCATAGGGTTGTTCAATTCGAGACAGAAATATCTGTTCCTGCCTTTTTCGGAAAGCGATTTTATATTCAGCGTTATAGGCGAAGAATTCGGACTGTTCGGCTGTGCGATAATTATGTTCGCGTATATCTTTATTATAAGAAGAGCGCTCAAAATAGCCGCGGGCGCTAACGACAGGTTCGGATCGCTGTTATGTTCTGGAATAGCCGCGATAATAGCGATACAGGTAATGGTCAACATCGCCGTCGTAACGGGGAGTATCCCGCCGACGGGACTGCCGTTGCCGTTTATAAGCAGCGGAAGTTCGGGACTGATAGTGTTCATGTCGAGTATAGGCGTACTTAACAGCGTAAAGCGCAGCAGTCACAAGAGCGGCGAACTCATTTATGCAAAGCCGTCGCGCAGGTTTTCTAAAAAACGCGTAAAACCGAGCGAGCGCCGTTTGTCGAAAAAGCGCATAGAAAAAACCGCGGTTTAAAAACGGTTGCAATTTGAATTATAACGCGGTATAATAACCGTGTGGTAAGATATTTCGGACAGACATTTTCATATCTGAAAAAAAATTTTCTGTTGCCGATAATTTGTTTTGTCGTGCCGTCGGTCGTTGCGTGCTTTTTGTCGACGCCGTATTGGGAAGTTGCGTTTGTAACGGGATTCGACGAAACGCCGTATATTTCCGCCGCTCAAACTTTCAGGTTGATGTTCGGCGATTCGTGGCAGTATCTGTGGCCTGTCATCGTGGTTTCGATCGTGCAGATTTTCGGCGCGGCGCTGATGATGTCGGCAATGGACAGACATTTCCGCACCGGCAGGCTGTCGTTGCGCGGTGCGTGGACGCTCATAAATAATTCCGTATTTGCTATCGCTATCGGGGTCGCCGTGATGTGCGCGGTATCTATAATTTGGCGATTTATAGTTTTCGGAATAGTGATGCTCGTTCAAGTTTCTTCGGAAGCGATGAACATGTCGCCGAACGCGACTATAGCGGTCATTGCGGCGATCGCGGTACTTGCATTTATATTGCACGTGCTTATCAATACGCCGATACTGTTTTGGGCGCCGATAATGTTTATATACGGTTACAGGTTTCGCGACGCCGCGGCGGCATCGTTCAAACTGACCGGTAATCGGTTATTTACGAGTTTGCTGCTGCCGATGATAATATGTGCCGGTATACAGCTTTTGATAGGTTTTTTGGACGTCCATCGTGCAGTCGCGATCGTAATGAACTTTTTCGTGTTTTTGTTTACGAATTCGTTTGTCACGTGCTTTACCATGCTGTCTTTTTACGGTATAAGCGAACTCGACCGCCGCGATATCAAACCCTACCATGCGCCTATCCCGCGCGTAAAAGAACAAACCGAAAAGGCAAAGCAAGATGTTATGCCCGTCGATGATTCGACTGCCGACGGTGCGAACGGCGGAGATAAAGAGATCAAAACGCAGGGTAAGCAGACGTCGCGCAGTACTGAAAATCGACAAAACGCAAATTCGCGTGACGGTAAAGCCAAAAGAAACGGGCATGTAAAAAAGAACGTAAAAGCAAAAGAAAAAACGGGCGAACCGCAGACCGGGAATGCGGACGCAAAGGAGCGCGGCGATGTCGTTTAAAAACGCGTTTCGAAATTTGGTCGCGCACTTCGGTACGGTATGGTCCATACTTTTGTATATGCTGATCTGTTCTGCGATACTCGTCGGGCTGAGCATGCCGTTTATTTTGCCTATCGCTACCGAGTTTGCCGACGCCGGGGTCTTTGAAGGATTAAGCAAAGCCTTTACCGCGTTGCTCGGCGAGGGGGGCTGGAACGCGTTTTGGGACAGCCTGTATTCGGTTTATGCGAATATCGTGACGGTGTTCAGGGGAAACGATCGGATCGCGACGCTCGTTATGTCGTTTTTCATATTTATATTGATAGTTGCGTTCAGATTCTTTTTCGGATTGTACGAGATACCGCTTGCTACCGTACTCGACGGGCGCATGTCATGCAATGCCGCGTACGGGTTCGGCGGTAAATTTTTCTCCACGCTCGGCGTGTCGGTCAGGTTTTCTCTTGCTAAAATGCCGATCATGATAGCGTTCGACGCGGCGTCGTTCGGGGTTATATACGGCTTTGTGCAGCTTATCGGATTCAACGTTGCGTTGCCGTTCATAGCCATAACCGTACTTCTTGCATTCAGAGCGCTGAGAAGTTCGATGACTGCGGCTTGGGCGCCGTCGGTCGTGGACGGTATGGGAGTAATAAAAGGTTTCGGCAGGTCGGTGGAGATTTGTTTTCGAAGATTCGGATCGGTATATTCGACGTATGTCGTAACGTGGCTTTTGCTCATAGCATGCGGATTGTTCGTTACTATTTTCACGCTCGGTGTGGGGCTGATAATAGTGTTCCCGTTTGCCATGGCTCTGCTCGGATATATAGGAATAACGGTATTTTACAATAAAACCGGAAGAAGATATTATATCGACGGCACTGTATATACGCCGCCGGTGGAAAACGTTATTTGAATTATACAGTATAAAATTTTATAAAGGTATTGACATTCGGTGCGAATAGTATTATAGTTAAACTATCGAAACGATAGGGAGAAAATAATGATAACGCTCAACAATGTCGGTAAGGTATATATTTCCAAGCATAAGCAACGTGTTGAAGCGTTAAAAGACGTAACATTGCAGATCGGCGATCGCGGTTTTGTTTTTATTTTGGGTAAAAGCGGCAGCGGCAAATCCACATTGCTTAATATACTCGGCGGTTTGGACGGTATAACGAGCGGCGAGATATCCGTTTGCGGCAAGAGC
This sequence comes from uncultured Christensenellaceae bacterium, assembly GCA_910588315.1. GTDB lineage: Bacteria > Bacillota > Clostridia > Christensenellales > Pumilibacteraceae > Anaerocaecibacter. The sequence goes on from CAJUQF010000021.1 coordinate 22,946, forward strand.
TTTTCCGAATTCAAGCAATCAGATTACGATAATTACCGCAATAAATATATCGGCTTTGTATTTCAGGACTATAATCTCCTGCACGATTTCGACGTGTCTGGAAACGTAGCGCTTGCTTTGCAATTATCGCGCAAGAACGATATATCGGAAAAAGTCAAAGACGCTTTATCGCAAGTGGAATTGTCGGATAATTATCTGACGCGCAAAATAGACGAACTGTCGGGCGGCGAGAAACAGCGCGTCGCAATTGCTCGATCTATAGTAAAAGACAGTCCTATAATTCTCGCAGACGAGCCGACCGGCAATCTCGACAGCGCGACGGGCGAGAGTATCTGGAATATTTTCAAGAAGTTGTCCGAGACCAAACTCGTAATAGTCGTTACTCACGACAGAGAGAGCGCCGAA
>CAJUQF010000022.1 GCA_910588315.1 uncultured Christensenellaceae bacterium
ACCGACCCCCACCTTATCAGGGTGGTGCTCTAACCTGCTGAGCTACATTCCTTTACTTATTGAATTATTGCGGCGCACATGCGCCATGTCGAATCACGACCCCGCACCTTATAACCGCTTCGCGGTTGCTGCGTAACAAGGTGGTACTCTGACCTGCTGAGCTACATTCCTTTACTTATTGAATTATTGCGGCGCTCGCACGCCTTGTCGAACCACGACCCCGCACCTTATAACCGCTTCGCGGTTGCTGCGTAACAGGGTGGCGCTGACCTGCCGGACTACATTCCTTTATACTTTTTAAATTATTGTCGGCTATATAATAAAATTCGTTGCATTGCATACAGCCGAAACGCATTACCGAGTAACAAGTTATGTAGTGGTGGAGATTAGCGGACTCGAACCGCTGACCCTCTGCTTGCAAAGCAGATGCTCTACCAACTGAGCTAAATCCCCATGCAAGCGATATGATAACAAATTTCGGACTCAATGTCAACCGTTTTGACATATCTAATCGGTTATTTTACTTTTTCGTATGATTATCGCTATGACAAATAATTATCAAAATATTATTTTGAAAATTACAAGCCCGACGTATTGCGCTTTTCGTTTATTTGTTATATACTATCTCTATGGAAAAAGACAGTTTTATTGTTATCGATGCAAATTCGCTCGTCAATCGCGCGTTCTTTGCGATGCCGGGCATGACTACGACGCGCGGCGAACCGGTCGGCGCGATCTACGGTTTTACGACGATGCTCGTAAAGCTTATCGAGACTTACAGTCCGCGCTATATCGCAGCGGCGTTCGACGTTCATGCGCCCACATTCAGGCACAAGATGACGCCTATTTACAAAGCGACGCGTAAACCGATGCCACTCGAATTGCGTACGCAGATGGATATGCTGAAAAATCTGCTCGGTGCAATGGATATTAAAATGTTCGAACTTCCGGGTTACGAAGCGGATGATATAATAGGCACGCTCGCAAAACGCTCGCCTGTTTTTACTTATATCCTTACCGGCGATCGCGACAGCTTGCAACTCGTCAATACGAACACACACGCGCTGCTTACCAAAAAAGGCATTTCGGAAATACTCGACGTATCGCCGGATAACGTAAAAGACGTGTTCGGTGTAAACGCGGACCGCGTAATAGACTTCAAAGCGCTCGCCGGCGACTCGTCGGATAATATTCCCGGCGTTGCGGGCATCGGCGAAAAGTCCGCCGCGGACCTTCTCGCTAAATACGATTCGCTCGACGGGATATATTCTCATCTCGACGAAATAACCGGCAGTCGACACGACAAACTCGCCGCAGGCAGAGACAATGCGTATCTGTCGTACAAGCTCGCCGAGATCGTGACCGACGTGCCTGTCGAATTCGACATCGAATCGTGTGCGTTCGCCTATCCGTTCAATGCCGAAGTACGCGATATATTTTCCAAACTCGAATTCAAATCGCTCTTATCGCGTCCCGAACTGTTTTCCACCGCAAAATCAAGCGCGCCGCAAATAAACATCGAGGCGACGGAACATGTCACGCTCGAATCGCCTGCCGAACTCGATGCGCTTATAAGATCGTTCGCATCGCGTGCGCCGGCGTTTTTGCTCGCGCAGGACGGACTGCACATAGCGTTCGATGGCAAGACGGACTATTTTGCGCCCATTGCCGACACGCTTATGAGCGTATTCACTCTCGAAGGATGCGTAAACGCGCTCGCGCCCGTGCTTTCGCTTAAAGCGGTAACGTTCGGATTGAAGAACTTGCTTCATGCTTTCGCGCCTGCGGCTGTTCCGAATGCCGACGACGTCGCGCTCATGGCATATCTGTTGGAATACAGGTTGACGCCGACTACCGCCGCGGAACTGTTCGCGCTGCGCGACGAGTGCTTATTGGAACTCGGATCGCGCGGTATGCTCGGACTGTACAACGACATCGAACTGCCGCTGTTGCGCGTGCTGTTCGACATGGAAACGCACGGGTTCACCGTAGATCGCGCTCGGCTCGACGAGATCGATCTCAAATTTTCCGAACTCGAACAGGCAAACGTCAAGCGCATACGCAAACTGTCCGACAGCAACATAAATCTCAACTCGCCAAAACAGCTCGCCAAACTGCTTTTCGACGATATGGGTATCCCGTATCCGGAAAAGAATGCCAAGACCTACTCTACCAAAGCAGAGGTACTGCAAAAGCTTTCCGGCGAGTACGAGATCGTGGACGAGCTACTTAAATACAGATTCAATTCCAAACTGAAATCGACGTTTATCGACGGCGTGCGAAAGGCGCTGTCGCCGCGCGGTACCGTTCATACGAGTTTCAATCAGACGCTTACCACTACCGGCAGACTGTCGTCGACCGATCCCAATCTTCAGAACATTCCCACCCGCACGGACGAGGGGCGCTTGCTCCGATCCATGTTTGTGGCAAGCCCCGGCAACGTACTTGTCGACGCGGACTATTCGCAGATCGAGCTTAAACTGCTCGCGCATTTTTCCGCCGATCCGAAAATGGTCGACGCGTTCAACTCGGGCGGCGATATCCACACATCCACTGCCGCAGAAGTGTTCGGCGTAAACATCGACGACGTGACGCCGCAAATGCGCCGCGACGCGAAAGCGGTCAACTTCGGCATCGTTTACGGGATAAGCAATTACGGACTGAGTCAAAACATACACATCGCACCCAAAAAGGCCGACGAGTATATCAAGCGCTATTTCGAGCGATTCCCTGCCGTAAAGTCATATCTGGACGGACTTATCGCCGCCGCAAAAAAGCGCGAATATGCGGTAACGATGTTCGGACGGCGGCGCGCCATTCCCGAACTCAACTCGGCAAAGTTCACCGAGCGCAAATTCGGCGAACGCGTCGCTATGAATACGCCGCTCCAAGGCAGCGCCGCGGACATAATAAAGATCGCTATGATCAAAGTTAAAAACCGGCTCGACGGCATGAAGTCCAAGCTTATCATGCAGGTCCACGACGAACTTATCGTCGACACTGCGCCGGACGAGATCGACGCGGTAAAAGGCATACTGCGCAACGAAATGGAAAGCGCGGTCGATCTATCCGTGCCGCTCGGCGTGGACATCGCCGTCGGCAAAAACTGGATGGAGTGCAAATAGTTTTTATGAGATACAAAAGAAACCTGCGCGATATCGAACGCGCCGCCGACCTGCCCGCGCGCGTCGTAGGGCTGACCGGCGGGATAGGCAGCGGCAAAACGATCGCTACCGATACGCTGAAAACCGCAGGCTATACGGTTATCGACGCAGACGAAATTTCGCGCACGCTTTTTGCCGCCGGCAGCGACGGAGAACGCGAACTAATAAAACTTTTCCCGCAAGCGAAAAACGGCAAAAGGCTCGACCGCAAGGTTTTACGCGCGATAATAAGCGCAGATCCAAAGGCACGCACCAAGCTGAACGATTTTACTCACCCGCTTATCGTAGCCGAGATAAAACGCCTGCTTGCTAAAGCTACACCGCCTATCGTGCTATCCGCACCGTTGCTGTTCGAAAGCGCGCTCGGCACGCTCTGCGATAAAACCGTGTGCGTATACTGTCCGCGCGACGTGCGCGTAGCGCGCATAGTTTTACGCGACGGCGTCACTGAAAAACTCGCGGCGGATATAATCGACGCTCAAATCCCGGATACGGAACGCTGTACTCTCGCCGATTACATCGTCCCGTCGAACGTACCGCAAGAAGAATTTATCGACGAGATCGTAGAACTGTTCGAGACGGTGTGCGTCAAACCGCATACAAAGTAATTTTCATAAAACGCAAATACGCGTCTATCGATTCACTCGACGGACGCGTATTTGATTTATAATATTTATTGTATCGACCGAAGTTAAATGCAAGACATATCATTTATCGCTTCGATAATGCAGCCGTTGCGCTTGTAATAGTCTAACATTTCCGGTATCTTTTTCTTATCATAACTTGTAATACAATCGGAAAGAACGTGAACTATATATCCGCTTTTCGCCATATTGTAGCAAGTCGATTTTACGCAAGCGGCGGCGTCCGCTCCCGCGACATAAAACTCGCCGATCTCTCTCTTTTTTATAAAATCGGCAAACGCTTCGCTTGTCAGCGCATTGCCTTTACTTTTAACGAAAATATTATCGGAAACGATTTTCATTTCGGAGACCAATTCCGCACCGCGCGTATCCGGTTTGAACGTTCGTGTCCCTGCCGATAAGTTGTTATGCTTTATATAAACTACGGGAATATTATTTTCCACAGCCCGATCGATAGCGGTATTGATATCACCGATGATTTCTTTGTAGTTTTTCGTAATATCGTTTTGAATATCTATAACGACTAATGCTTTATTTCCCATTTGCGACTCCATACCGAATTAACGCATATAACGGCAAATCGACTTCGCCGCTATATTGAGTTTTTATATTATATCACAAACAGTCGTAAAGCGCAATAAATATAACGAACATTGCTTTTGTCACAGCGTCGAATAGACCTTGCGCGCAAGCGAAATGTTTTTCAAATACCCTGCCGTTTCGGGAAATATCTTTTCACCCGAAAGAAATTTACGTGCATTCGTTTCGCCCGCATTGTACGCCATGAGCGCCGCGGTTTCGTCGCCGTCAAACCTGTCGATAAGCGTACGCAAATAATAGCAACCGCAGCGCAGCGACGTTTTGGCGTCGTACGGATCGCCGTCCGTCATGTCGAGTGCGGTCGCGCACGACGCAAAGGTCTCGGGCATGAGTTGCATAAGTCCCATAGCGCCTTTGTTCGATTTCGCATACCTATCGAATCGACTTTCCGCCCACACGACGGATTTTACGAGATCGGTATCGAGATCGAACTCCTCTGCCGCTGCCGCAAGTTCGCTCGAATATTTATTGGGAAATACCGCGCATACCGTGATCGCCGCAACGACGACGGCCGCACAAAGCGCGGCAACGCCTATCATCGCCGCGCGCATAACTTTTTTTCTCATGCTTTTATTGTATGTAACATAACCGAGAAAAATCGGCACGCGTATTATATCGTGCCGATTTGTTTTGATTTGACGTATCAAATGACAACTCCGTCTGAAATCATCATATCACATTATTATCGTAAAACAATTACATTGTGTAATTCGTATGGCGATCGGACTCTTGACCGCCTGTTCTTTGATTATTGCTTTGCCATAAGCGGAGCGCAAGAGTCTGCGCTCCCTACAAACATCTTTCTGTTATAGCTTTACGGTAAGCATTTTTATTGTGTAATTCGTAGGGCAGGCAGACCGTCTGCCGTTTCTCGGATTATTGCTTTGCCGCAAGCGGAGCGCAAGAGTCTGCGCTCCCTACGAACAGCTTTCTGTTATAGTTTTACGTTAAGAAATTATATGTGTAATTCGTATTGGCGATGATTATGCCTATCCAAATTTGTCATTTCGACCGAAGCGCAAGCGGAGCGGAGAAATCTCACTTTTGAAGTGTGTTTCTATCTTATAAGATTTCTCGACAAGCTCGAAATGACACTTATATGGCATTGTCGTTCATTGTGTAATTCGTAGGGCAGGCAGACCCTTGACCGCCGTTACTTTGATTGTTGATTTGCCGTAAATGGAGCAACACAGCAAGCGCCGATATCGATAGTATATCTCCACGTAAGAAAACGCAGGAGGCAGCCGACGAGCCTATACGACGCGAACGGATTGCGCCGGAAATTTGTGCGACAAGCAGGCGCAGTCGCGAAGCCGTAGTGGAGCTACGTCGAGCGATTGCAACGAACTTGTCGTGCAAATTTTAAGCAATACGTCGCACGAGTATCGGCGAGGAGGCTAATTACTGACCGTTGCGCGTCAGTTTATCTATATACGGATATCCCGCGATTATCGAATGTTTGCCTTTGAGCAAAGGTTTACCGATATGCGTACGATTTTCTATCGCAAAATTCTCGGTGGAGTACGCGGTAAGGTATTCGTCGTCGACGTTGAACACTACTTTGTACGGAACGGTAACCGTATTCGCATAAGCGATACAGGTGCCGTTATCCGCTTTGCTCTTGCCGAAGTCCATTATCTTTACGCCTTTGCGGTATCTGCCCATTACGTCTATCTGGCTTACGAGCAGGCGTTTCGCATAACCGCGATCGGTACAAAGCGCGACTTCGCCGTCGCCGTTTACCTGACAAATGAGTACGCACTCGTCGCCGTCCGCGAGCATCATGCACCTGACGCCTATCGCGATACGGTTTTGTGCGGGAATATCGGACATATCTGCATTAAGACACATACCGCCTTTGGTGACGATCATAAGCGAACTGCCCTCGACTTCGTCTTCTATGCCGATAAGCGTGTCGCCGTCACGCAGCTTTGACGCCGCAAACGTCGATTTGACCACGCCGTACTCGCTCCACGGCGATTTCTTGACAAGACCGCCCTTGGAATAGAACAGCAAATTACCTTTAGGCAGTTTCTCTTCGACGAGACGCATGTACAAAGGATACTCGCCCGGCACCGCGTCGGATACTATCTTGTTGAGCGGAGCGCCCTTCTCGCGCCACTTGCCGTCCGGTATGGCCTCGACGTCCACTTTGTAACAGTTGCCGAGATTGGTAAAGCAATATACGCGGTCGGTAGACGTCGCCTTTACGACGCAGTTGCATATCTCGTTGAGCGTCGACGTATCAGTAAAGTCCTTCGTCGCCATTGTGAAGTTCTTGACAAGCATCTTTTTGAGCTGGTGATTGGCGTTTGCCGCTATCACATACTCGTATGTGGGCTTTTCGTCGTCGCTCGGTATGACGTACTTATCCAACGATTCGACAAGCGCCGACTTGCGGTTTTCTTTATACTGTTTGCGGATACCGAGCAATTCGGTCTTGACTATTTCCATTTGCAGACGTTTGGACGCGACTATCGCTTCCAGGCGCGCGATCTCGCTGCGCACGTCCGCCAACTCTTTTTCGAGTTTGAATATTTCGAGATGAGTGAGCCGCGCAAGCCGCATATCGAGGATCGCCTGCGCCTGTATCTCTGACAGTTCGAAACGCTTTCTCAGCGCTTCTTTAGCGGCAGTTGTGTTGGGACTTGCCTTGATTATCTTGATAACTTCGTCGATATTTCTGACCGCAATTACAAGTCCTTCCAAGATATGCTCGCGCTTTTTAGCCGCCTCGAGCTCGTACTTGGTGCGCTTTAAAACGACTTCGCGCTGATAGTTGACATAATACGCGATTATGTCGAGCAAGCCCATGAGCTGCGGCTTGCCGTCGGCTATCGCGACCATATTGAACGAGAAATTCGTGGACAGATTCGTATATTTGAACAATGCGTTGATTATCTCTTTCGGATCGCAGTCGCGCTTTATCTTGATAACGGCGCGCATACCGACGCGGTCGGATTCGTCCACAACGTCCGTAATACCGGTGAGCACGCCTTTTTTATCTTCGCGTACCTTGATTATATTCTCCAAAAGCTGAGCTTTGTTTACACCGTACGGAAGTTCGTCTATAACGACGATCTTCTTGTCGTTGTCGTTTTCTATATGAAGTTTTGCGCGAATGGATATTTTGCCCTTGCCCGTCTCGTATGCCTGAGCAAGTTCGGTCGGGATTATCACGCCGCCCGTCGGGAAGTCCGGACCTTTTATGATCTTCATCATATCTTTGAGCGTTATGCGCGGATTGTCGATGTACGCGATAACGCCGTCGATCGATTCCATAAGGTTATGCGGCGGAATGTTGGTGGCAAGACCTACGGCTATACCCGTCGCGCCGTTGACCAAAAGGTTGGGAAATCTGCCCGGAAGGATATCGGGTTCCAAAAGCGAGTCGTCGAAGTTCCAGCTCCACTTGACGGTATTCTTGTCGATGTCGCGCAGAAGTTCGAGCGAAAGCGGCGTGAGCCTTGCTTCCGTATAACGCATAGCCGCCGCGCCGTCGCCGTCCACCGAGCCGAAGTTGCCGTGACCGTCGACGAGCACCGCGCCCATATTGAACGGCTGAGCCATTCTTACCATGGCTTGATAGACCGAGCTGTCGCCGTGCGGATGTAGTTTGCCCAGGCAGTCGCCTACGATACGCGCGCTTTTTTTGTACGGCTTGTCCGGCGTGATGCCGAGCTGCTGCATGGTGTAAAGTATGCGCCGCTGAACCGGCTTTAACCCGTCCTCGACGCGCGGCAAAGCGCGATCGAGTATGACCGATTCCGAGTACGGGATCATCGAATCGCGCATAACGTCTTCCATCGTCTGGATGACGAGCTTACCTACGGATTTTTCTTTATTATTATCGGTACCCTGTGCCATAACAGTCCTCTTATAGTTTAATCCGCGACGGTACGCTCATCGCGCGATCGTGCCGTCGCTGCGGGTCTGATTTTAACGGTTTGCAGACTAATACAGTCGATATTCGATTCTGATTTATCCGCGTCACTTATTGGGATTGAACGAATCGACTTTGTTGAAATCGGCGTGTTCTATGATATACTCGCGTCTGAGATCGGCTGCGTCGCCCATAAGGACCGATACCAATTTCTCAGCCTCCGCCGCGTCCTCGATAGTGACTTGCATGAGCGAGCGCTGCGCGGGATTCATGGTCGTTTCCCAAAGCTGTTCGGCGCTCATTTCGCCCAAACCTTTGTAACGCTGAACGAGTGCGCCCTTGCCCATTTTGGACTTAGCCTCGGCAAGCGCGCTGTCGTCGTAGCAGTACTCTACGTGATTGCCCTTTTCCACCTTGTAAAGCGGCGGAAGTCCGATATACACATGCCCCTCGTTGATAAGGTCTTTCATATAGCGGAAGAAGAACGTCAAAAGGATCGCGCGGATATGATAGCCGTCGACGTCGGCGTCGGACAAGATTATCACCTTGTGATAGTTAAGGTTGTCGACGTTGAAGTCCTCGCCTATCCCCGAGCCGAGCGCGGATATCAGAGTGCGTATCTCTTCGTTGGCAAGCACCTGATCTATTCTCTTCTTTTCCGCATTGAGCGGTTTGCCGCGCAACGGAAGTATCGCCTGATACGAACGCGCACGCGCCTGTTTACAAGTGCCGCCGGCGCTGTCGCCCTCGACTATAAAGAGTTCGTTGTTCTCCGGTTTTTTGCCGGTACACGGCGTCAGTTTGCCGACGAGGTTGAAGTTGTCTATCGCGTTCTTTGCGCGCGTTATTTCTTTTTCCTTGCGCGCGGCTTCTCTGACTTTTGCGGCGAGCATGCCTTTTTTGAGTATCGCCTCGCCTACCGCGGCGTTCTTTTGGTCGGCGAAATAATCCGCGAGCAATTGCGTCACTATGCCTTCTATGGCGATGCGCGCCGCCGGATTGCCGAGCTTGGTCTTGGTCTGACCCTCGAACTGTACGTTGGTCATCTGTACCGATAGAACAGCCGTCAATCCTTCGCGATAGTCGTCGCCGAGCAGATTGGCGTCCTTTTCTTTGAGCATGCCGATACGCCGCGCGAAATCGTTCATGACCTTGGTGTACGCCGCTTTGAAACCGGTCTCGTGCGTGCCGCCTTCCGTGGTGGGAATATTGTTGACGTACGAGAAAAGATTTTCCGTGTAAGCGTCTGTATGCTGGAAAGCAAGTTCCATTATTATATTGTCGCGCTCGCCTTGTATACGCACGGGTTCGTCGTACAAAGTGTTTCGCGCCTCGTTGATGTATTTGACGAAGTCGACTATGCCGCCGTCGTATTTATATTCGAGCGAGCGGTATCCCTCGCCCATGCGAACGCGCTCGTCGATGAGCTTTACGCCCAAACCTTTGTTTAGGAATGCAAGTTCTTTGAGACGTCGCGCTATCGTGTCGAATTGGAAAATTACCGTTTCGAATATGCGCTTGTCCGGCATGAACCGCACGTACGAACCGTGCTTGTCCGTTTTTTCGCCGGTATCGATAAGACTGTACTTGGGAATACCGCCCTTTACTTCGCCGTTCACTTCCTTTGACTCGAACTCCATACGGTAAGTCGTCCCGTTCTTGTAGACTTCGACTTTTAGCCATTCGGAAAGCGCGTTCGTTACAGACGCACCCACGCCGTGAAGACCGCCCGAGTGCGCATAGTTGCTGCTGTCGAACTTGCCGCCGGCATGCAACTGCGTAAAAACGACTTCCACGCCCGAAACGCCGAGCTGCGGATGAATATCGACGGGGATACCGCGGCCGTCGTCTTCGACCGACGCACTGCCGTCTGCGTGAATGGTGACCGTAAGTCCCGTCGCAAACCCGTTGGACGCTTCGTCGATCGAGTTATCGACTATCTCCCACAATATGTGGTGCAAGCCTTTGACCCCTGTCGTGCCTATATACATGCCGGGACGGAGCCTGACCGCATCAAGCCCTTCCAATACCTTTATATTACCTGCATTATAATCGGACATTGTATAAATTCTCTCCGTATTTTTTTGGAATTACACTTTATTGTACCACATATAAATTTTTTTCGCAATCATTTTTTTATCGCAAATAAAGGCTTTATACCGCGGAACAAACGATGCATCCGGCGCTTGCCGATCATAAAGTATTTACATTGCGTGGTTCATACGTCGGTCAAACCATTGCCTGTCGTTACTCGGATTATTGCCTTACCACATACGGAGCGCAAGGGTCTACGTTCCCTACGAACATCTTTCTGTATTTGCTTAACGATAAGCAATTATATTGTGAAATTCGTAGGGCAGGCAGACCCTTGCCTGCCACTTCACGGTTTATTGCCTTTGCCTCATGCGGGACGCAAGGGTCTGCGTCCCCTACAAACATCTTTCTGTATTTGCCTGACGATAAGCATTACATTGTGTAATTCGTAGGGCGCCACCCCTGACCGCCGCAGATCGATACTTGACTTTACACCAATCCGTCAAATCCCGTTTGTCTTAACGCCTCGTACAGTACGAGCGCGACGGTATTGCTCAAATTGAGCGAACGCAACCCGTTAGCCATAGGAATGCGCAGAGCCGTGTCCGGATTATCGAATACGATATGCTCGGGCAGACCTTTTGTTTCCTTGCCGAACACGAGGAAATCGCCGTCGCGATAGTTCACGTCGGTATAACGTTTGCTCGCCTTTTTGGAAAGATAGAAATATCTGCCGCCTTTGTTTTTTTCGAAAAACTCGTCAAGACCGTCGTAATACGTCAAGTCGAGTTTGTCCCAATAATCGAGGCCGGCGCGCTTGAGTTTTGCGTCTGTGATCTCGAAACCCATGGGACGTATTATATGTAAAGCTGTGGAAGTACAAGCGCAAGTACGCGAGATATTGCCGGTGTTCTGCGGGATCTCCGGCTCGAAAAGAACTATATTAAACATGACCGTATCCTACCGATCCATTTCGGCTTGTTCTTCGCACGAATCCAAAAATTCCACGAAATCCTCGTAAACTTCGCCCTTGTTTATCTCGTTGAGTATCTCGTGTCTGCCGCCCGGATAAAGTTTTAACCGCGCGTCGAGCCCGCTCTTCTTTTTATACTCTTTGCGAAGTTTTTCGACGAGTTTGCCGAATCCGCCCACGCCGTCGGCGTCGCCTGACGCTATCATGAGCTTAAAGTCGGGCGGAACGAGCGCGCGGTTTTTGTTCGTCCTGTCTATGCCTTCGAAAAGCTCTTTGTAAAACAGCGCCGAACAAATACCGACGCCGGCGCATTTTTCGTCGGCATTATATTTTTCCACTTCGGCTTTGTCGCGGTTGATCCATGCGTTTTCGCCTTCGCCGAACTTCTTATCGTATTTTTCGAACGTCAGTTTCGCAAAAGTTTTACCTTCTGAATCCGGATCTTTTTTAGCCTGTTTTCTCGCGAGCTTTTTCCCGATCGAAAGCATTATCCCGCTTTGCAATGCCGAACCGCAAAGTATAGCGCCCGAAACCGCATCATGGTATTTTTCTATAAATCGCTGCGTCAAAAAACTTCCGTAGCTGTGTCCTATTACATATACGCGTTTCACGTTCCAGCGCGCACGCGCCATATCGACTTCGAGTTTAATGTCGTCCACGGTGTTCTCGAACATGCCGACCTGTCCGAGCCCACGCGTATCGGGATCGGTGTCACCGAATGCGCGGTTATCCATGCCGATGACGTTGTAACCGTTTGCGCCCAAGAACTTGCAAAAATCATCGTATCGAGCGATATATTCGCACATACCGTGTACCATGACCACTGCCGCGCGCGGCGCCGCAACGTTGTCCCAAAACGTTACCGCGACCTTTTTTTCGCCCGTCATTTCAACAAATTCGGTTGTCATAAATCCCTCCGATGTCATAAGTATATATTGCTATATAACATATTGCTGTATTTTTTGCGATTTTAATTATACTATACAAGATACCTTTTGTCAATACCGATCGGAGAGTTTTATGAAAACAATAGTATTCGCAGGCGGCGGGACCGCAGGTCACGTTATGCCAAATCTTGCCCTTATAGATGAACTTAAACCGTACTGCAACTGTGTATATATAGGCGGCGACGGTATGGAAAAATCGCTCGTATCCGCGCGCGGCATTCCGTTCTACACCATAAAAACCGTCAAATTGCGCCGCGACGCCGTTATAAAAAACATTGCCGTTCCTTTTAAACTGCTCTCATGCGTAAAGTCCGCGAAGAAAGCATTAAACGAGATAAAACCCAATCTTATTTTCAGTAAGGGCGGATATGCGGCGCTTCCCGTCGTGCTTGCGGCAAAGTCGGTACCCGTCATAAGCCACGAAAGCGATTTCTCGCCGGGCATTACCACAAAGATAGCGGCAAGGTACAGCGAAAAAGTTTTATGCTCGTTTAAGCCGTGTGCCGAAAAACTCAAAAACGGCGTACATGTCGGTTCGCCGCTCTCGCGCAAACTGTTTTGCGGCAAACCGAACAGATTGCGTTACGGTCTGTCCGGCGGCAAACCCATAGTCGCAGTCGTCGGCGGAAGTTCCGGCGCGGCGGCGCTGAACGACTGCGTCGTAAAGGCATTGCCGGAACTATTAAAACGTTTCGACGTGATACACATGACCGGTAAAAACAAAACCGGCGGCACAAAACAAAGCGGGTACTGTCCCATAGAATTCGAAACCGACATGCCCACGCTTTACGCCACGTGCGATCTTATGGTCACGCGTGCCGGCGCCGGCGCGCTTTCGGAATGTATCGCTTTAAAGATACCGACGCTCGCCGTTCCGCTCGAAAAAGCGTCGCGCGGCGATCAAGTACAAAACGCCGAATACTATTCGCAGTCGGGAGCGATAAAGGTCTTGCGCGAATCCGATATGACGCCCGCAAGTCTTACCGCCTCCATAACCGATCTTTATCTCAAACGTTCAAACTATGTCGCCGCCATGAGCGCATCGTCGCCCGACGGCACGCAAAAGATATGCGCGATCATAAAAAGTATTTTAAACGGCAAATAAATCAGATATTATACCGTGGCAAGCCGCGACGCGTCCAAACGCAATAAGTACACATCGCTGCCGTTCGGCGCAGATACTGCGGAGCCGCCGCTCGCCGTTATGATCAGCGTAATCACCCCGCCGTCGAAAAACGCGCGGCAAACGTTTACGTTATCTATATCGAATTCCACCTTACCGCCGCCTATCGCGATCGCAGACAGCGTGTTCTCTTTCGTTGCGGCAAGCACCGTCTTGTCCGCCTTTACCGCGCACGCCGTTTTAAGCCCGTCGGCGGCGGTTATGACCCGACGCGAAAGCATCCCGTCGATCTCGTAAGTAACGATCCCGTCGGGACAGTCGAAACACGCATAATATTTTTTGTCGGCGTAAAACAGTTCGGCGTCGTCGAACGCAAAGGATAACGTGTCTCGCCTGTAACTTGTAAACGTGTAATCAACCGTCGCGATCGTGGCTACGCCGCCGCGGCGGCACACGGAAAGATACCCGCCGTCGTACGGCATGACGGCAAAAGGCGTCAACATGCTTTCGTCCTTTCCGCCGTAGTAGTGCGGCGCGGCATTCCCGCCCGCCTCGAACGTGTAAAACACCAGCGAATCGTATTTCGGTTCGGAATAAGCGCGCGCGGCAAGCACATATCCGCCGCCGACGTAATAACAGTCGAAATACTCGACGTCGAGTCCCGTAGATATGCGCGTATTGCGTCCGGCGCTCCACTCCCCGCCGGACAGAGTATACTCGGTAAGCTTTATAGAGCCGTACGGACGGGTTATTACCGCCGTCTTGCCTCCGCCGACGGTCATTATGTCCTGCGCATAACCGTCAAGCCTGCCGATCTCCGCACATTCGCCGTCCGCGTCCACGGCATAAAGCCGAGACACTTCTTTGTCGTCGACGGTCTCTGTCGTGCCGACGAGAAATCCGCGCTCGGCTATTCCCGCCGCAGTCATCGTTCCGTCGAAATATGTAAAGCCGACGATCTTGCCGTTGCCGTTTATCCTGCATAAAAAGCCGCCGCGCGTGTCGAAATCCAAGCCGACTGCCGAACTGTTGCCGAATATGTAATATACGCCGGAAAGTTCGAACGCGCCGACGAGCGACTCGTCGCCCGTACCCATCAAACGCGTTTCACTCAAAATCCCGTCCGCTTTGCCGGGTTGCGCGTCGCGCAGTTTTTCATGCACTTCGGGCGGAACGACCGCGGGAACGTCGTCGTCACCGTTTGCCGGAGCGCTCGGCAACAGGAAAATTACCGCGACGAGCGACGCGATAACAACGTTGAGCAGCATTACGACCGCTATTTGTTTTCTGTTTGCACGCATGATTATATCCGCCTATACATAACTATGATCGGATTGTAACATGCTTTGTGCGCGAATATTCGTTTTCGCAAAAACTCACAAAAACAGACATATAATTGCGGCGCGCCCCGTTTCGAGACACGCCGCAATTATTTATCCGCAAATCATTCCGAAATAACCGACGATTTTTCGATAGAAATATTCAATTAAAGTTTCGCGCTCTGAGCGACGTTATCGGTTTTCGATTTCCACACCGCATAAAGCGTCGTGCCGTCCGGCGCAGACATGACGTCGTTGTCCGCATAATAAGGCATACCGTCTATATCTGGTTCGATCCAGCCGAACTCATAATCGAGCGCCGCGGCGTCGCGATCTCTTGCCCAACCGACAAACTTGTACCCGTCTTTGCGCGGCGGATATATGCCGTACACGGCATTGTAGTTATATACTTTGCCCTTATCTTTAACAAAAGAAACCAAATTCCCGTCCTCATCGAATTTACAGCCGAATATCGCCGGACGGTACATCGAGTTCCATAACAGGCTCCAGCTTTCCGGCACGGTTTCCGCTTCGCAGTAGAACGACGCTATGCGGCATCCGTAAAACGCATGATCGCCTATCGCGGTGACGTTCCCGTATATGGCTACGCTTTGCAGTATCGGACATAGCATGAACGCCTTGTCGTCGATACGCACCAAGCCTTTCGGCAATACGATCGTCTCGAGTGCGTCGCA
Organism: uncultured Christensenellaceae bacterium; assembly: GCA_910588315.1. GTDB lineage: Bacteria > Bacillota > Clostridia > Christensenellales > Pumilibacteraceae > Anaerocaecibacter. The sequence goes on from CAJUQF010000022.1 coordinate 15,383, forward strand.
ACCGTAGAAAGCCGCTTTTCCGATATGTTCGAGATCGTCTCCGAACCGCACTTCGCCGAGTCCGGTACACTTATAAAAAGCATACGCTCGAATATCCGTAAGCCCGCTCGGCAATTCCAATTCGCGCAACGCGCCGCACATATAAAACGCATATTCGCCTATCGTCGTAACGCCGTCGGGGAGATCCACGCTTTCCAGCGCATCGCAATGGAAAAACGCATTATCGGAAATACTTTTCACGTTGTTCGGTATGACGATACTTTTCAACGCGGTACAGCTGTTAAACATCGACGGTGCGATAGACTCCATGCCATCGGCAAGCGTCGCCGCTTGAAGCGACGAGCAGTTTTGGAAAATGCCGGTTCCGAATCGTTTTACCGTTACGGGAATTTCGACGGAGGTAAGCGCACTTTCGGAAAACGCGGAGCTTCCTATTTCGACTACCGACGCGGGAATAATCACAGTCTTTAATCCCGATCCCATAAACGTCCGTTCTTTTATCTCCGTAACGCCGCCGGGGATGTTCACGGTCAAACAATTGGACATAGCCGCCAACGGGTTTGAGTCATCGCCGCCCGTGCAGTTGTAAAACGCGCCTGCGCCGATATTCGTGACCGTATTCGGCAGAACTATTTCGGTAATAAGCTTGCAGTAAGCAAACGCATAATCGGACAAAGCCGTCGTTTCGCGTTTTATATCTATTATACCGGACGCGTCGGTATCGCAGCCAACCACCCACTTGCCGAGATATATAACGCCGTTACCGCTTTCCGCCGCGGGAGCGTCGGGTGGATCGGGTAGCAGCTGATCGTTCCACAGCGCCGTTCCGCGGAAAGCATACGTACCTATGCGGGTAAGACCTCCTGGCAGACCCAAAGCACGGCTACTGCCGCCGACGAGCGTATACACGCCGCTCTCGGCGAGTTTGCCGCAACCGGAAAACGCATAGGAATCTATAACTTGAAGTTTGTCGTTGATAAGCAGGTAAATAAGCTCGGTGCAATTGGCAAACGCCGCATAGCCCACTTCGCGAAGGTTAGCGCCGAAGCCGACGGCAGTCAACGCACGGCACTCGCCGAAAGCATACGTACCAACATACTTGACGCTCGCCGGCAGAGTCAACGTAGTAAGTTCGTTGCTGTTGTAAAACGCGTACGCACAGACCCCGTCGATACCGGAGAGCGCGTTTATATCGGCCGTGCCGACAGTATCGCGTTTACCTACCACCCATTTATCGACAACGAATATTTTATCGCCGCTTTCGATAAACGCGTTATAAAGCGCGGTAAGCGAAAACACGTTTCTGCCGATCTCTTTGACCACGTCGCCTATACTTACGGCGGAGAGTTTTGTACAACCGGCAAATGCGCCGTCGGATATCCGCTCGACGTCAGTCCCCGTAAACGACACCGTTTCGAGTGCGTCGCATGCGGAGAACATGCGCCGGGCTACCGTCGTAACGTCCGGTCCAAAATCTATATCGGTAAGAGCGTCGCAATCCGTAAACGTATCACCGTCGAACGTCGCATCGCAGGATAGGATATTGACGGACTTTAACGACGAACAAGCCGTAAACGCATTTTCTCCGACTTGCAGTAACGATGTCGGCAGTGTGACGGATTCCAGGCTTTGGCAGGTGTCGAACGCTTTTTCGCCGATCGCAGTCACACCGATACCGAGATCGAGACCGACGGCGCCGCGGCAATATGCAAACGCCGACTGTTCGATAGTCCGCACCGAGTCCGGAATAACTATATCTTTCAATACGGTACAGCTCTGAAAAGCCATCTTGCCTATGCTCTCCAACCCGATGTTGAGATCGAGATCGGTCATAAGCGCGCAGCCGAAAAACGCACGTTCTTCTATCGTCTTGACATTCTTTCCCATTGTGACCGACGTCACGCCGAGCGCATTGTTAAACGCGAAACTTCCTATGCTCGTAACGGGCAGACCGTTGTAAAAATCATCTATAACGATATCGCCGGACGCTCTGCCTATGCCTACCGCTTTATATTCAGTGCCGTCGCCGGCAAGCTCGTATCTTATACCGCTTTCGTAGCCTTGAATATAAGTGACGGACGCCCATGCGGAATCGGCGTAATTGACGCCGCCGCTTCTCGCCTTGACCTTTATCGTGTATTTTCCCTCGGCGAGAACGAGATTGTCGAAGGAATACGACGTGGTATAAGTATTGTACTGCTCGCCATTTATTTGCACCACGTAACCGCGCGCGTTATCCACGGCACTCCATGTGAGCGTTTTATTCACGAGCTTCAAATCGGACGGTCTGTCGAGTTCGGGCGCGCCGCACGCGACGATCACGCCGACCGCCAGCATTATAAATACCATTAAAACAGATATGCGTAATTTTTTCATGATTTAGCTCCGCCGGCATCGCGTTTTTTGTTCTTGCGTTCGCGAACAATCTCGTGTATCCATTTCCACTTGAACTTGCGCACGGCTATATCCAAAAGGAAAAGGACAAGCGCAGTTATCATCAATACCAATCTCGGGTCGATCTCGAAATGCTCGATCTCTACAAACCCGTCGAAAATTTCCATGGGCTGCGTTACCACGGTCCCTTTCCCGTTTGCGGCGATCTCGGTCATAAGAGTCACGGTATCGTCATTGTTCACGAACATGTCGTATTCGGACGAATATGAAAACGCTTTAAACGTTCTGTATTCGGAAAGCGTATTGCCGTTGGCATCGAGTTTTTTTACGCTGATTTCGTATACGCCTTCGCGCACGTTCTCGAAAGGAATGCGACTGTATCCCTCCGCCTTGGTCCGCGTCGTTTTGTAAACGTCGCCGCTACCGGTCTCGCCCGGCGGTCCGGTTACCGTAAGTTCTATCTTTTCGTCGTCCGCTACGGAAGTATACACGTTTACGTACGTCGTATAATTGTCAGCGGTAAGTCCTGCGTCGAGATCGCTGTATTTTATGCTCTGCGACGGAAACAATGCGTTGACCGTATTTGACAGAAATCTTTTACCGACGTCGCTTGCCAGCCATTCCGCAGACCAGCTACCGGACAGTCCGCTCAGTTCGCTCATAAAACTGCCCACTCTGCCCTTGCCGTACGTCCACTGCACGTATACCGGTGCATAGTCGCCCACAAGCACGACTTCCACTCCGCTGCCGGTCTTTGCTTTCGTGCCGTAAAACCCGCCGAGCATAGGCATATCTTTTTGATCGATCCCGTTCACTACCGACGTATAATTGCGAATGAGCGGAGTAAACGGTTCGGGATTGTATTCCCGTATCGTAGGCGCTTGAAGATCTTTTCTCAGCACGTCCGATATGCTCGAATTCCCCGATTCGCCCACTCTGTAATAAACGCCGTGTCCGTGGTTTTCGCCGCACGCGTCCTTGAGCTGATCCTCGTTGGACGGACTCGATCCCACCACGACCATGGAAAACGTTACGCGCCGTTCGGGATTGCCGTTGTAGTTATTGTCTATCGCAGCCGAATATTTTTCGAAACTGTCGCCCGGCATACCGTCGGTTATCAATATCACGTGCCGCTTTTCCACTCCCGTAAGATTGCGTAATGCGTTACCCGCATACTCGATCGACTTGGAAAAGTTAGTGCCGCCGCCCGTCGTGAGCGAACGAATGGAATCGATTATTGCTGCCTGCCGCGTCAACGGCAGCAAATGCTGTTTGACGTTATCTTCGTCCGACAGTGCCACCACGCCGCACCAGTCGCGATCGCTGAACGAATACAGCGCCGATATAGCTCCCTGTTTGGCATCCTCGAGCGTAGACTGCATACTTCCCGAACAGTCCACTATTATGACGACGCCTACGGGCGGCGTATAATCTATCACCTGAACGGGCAGCATGTCCTGATACAGCGTCGGCTTGCCGTCCTCATACATGTCGTTGCGGTTGTAAGCATTGGGAACGGGCTTGCCCGTCGCATAGTCCATCCTGTCGCCGCCGACTGTAAACAGACCGCCGCCGAGTTCGTGTACGTAAGCATACAACACGTCGATAAACCCGTAAGGCATATCCGCATTGGAAATATTGAACAGCACGACCTCGTCGTACTCGCGAAGTTTATCGAGCGTAGTCGGTAAATTTTCGGCGTCGTTTATGCCGACGACTTCGGTATCGTACTGTTCCGACATGAGCGTCCGAAATGCCTCCGCTTCTGCCGGATCGCGCGCTATTACGAGCAGATCCTCGAAATTCTCGATATAGTAATAGGCGTCGTACACGTTGTTCTGCGTAAGCGTATCTTTGCCCTGCTCTGCGGTTAAGGTAAACCGCAACGAATGCAGTCCGCGCTCGGAAAATTCGTGCTTGAACGTATACTGTTGTTCGCCCAAGCCGACGGTTATCGATTGCGCAAACGCTTCCTTGCCGTTGTCCGCGAGCGTAACCGTCGCGGCGGCAGTCGCGCGGCTGCGTATCGAAAGAATTATATCGAACTCCGTTTCGAGCGCGATATTGTAATCGGGCAGTTTGACGCCTGTTATCTGGACCTCGCGCGCATCGTAGACATTGGGGAAATGCACCGTATCGACACGAACGCCGGAGGCGGATACGGATTTTATCATGTTCAGTGCATCGCCGTCGGTCTCGACTCCGTCCGACAGTAAAACTATCTTCGCGCTTGCTGGGTGCTTGAAAAGATCGCGTGCATACGCAAGCGCAGACGCGATATCCGTCGCCGTGGTATCCGGTTTTCTTGCGGTTTTATAGTTATCGTATACCGCGTCGATATCATTCGAAAGCGGAGCGGCATAAACCTGGTCGTAACCGAACGTAACGACGCCGACTTTATTTGTGGACGCGCTGTTTTCGACGACTTCGCGCACAAACTCGTCTTTTTCGTTTTCGTTCCGCACGTTGCTGAACGACGCGTCGACCAAAATGATAAGCTCGTTTTCCGTGTTGACTTCGTCGTATGCGAACGATATGCCGGACAGCGCGAAAATCGATAACGTCATAACGAGAATATGCAAAACAAGCGACGTTATGCGATTGCGATTGCGTCTGTACTTTTTCTGAGTACGGAAATACGTCCAAAACGCCAAAGCAAAGGCAGGGATCAGCAGCAACAACACCCACGGATATACGAAATTTATTGTAAAGTTTGTCACTATGTCACCTATGCCCCCGTACGCGAGTGCAGCACCCACTCTGCAAACAACAACACTACCATTGCGCCCAAAAGCCAGAAAATGACGTCGTACTTATAAACCGTTTCGGTAGCCTTATTTAACGACGGACCGTCTATCGCCGTCAGTTCTTTCGAAATATTGCTTTCGCTGTTGGGGATACGCACGAATATGTTTTCTCTAACCGTTTCGCCGTTTATAAGTTTTTGACTCAAAGTATACACTCCTGCGGTGTCGGCATCGATAAACGTCGGGAACTCATTAACGACCGCACCGGAACTCTGATTCGGACCTGTTACCGTAAGTTCGCTGCCGCGCGCGTTAAGTTCTATAGGTTCGTTTACGTCGAACACGTGTCCTTGCGTCGTTGCGGGAAGATAATACTCGAATACACCGTACATGAATGCGGAAAATTTGATTATCTGAGCCGCGAACGTGGAGTAGTTTACCGAAAAAGACATTATCATTATCTTCGACTCGGGCGTATTGCGACACAGCAGAACGGGATCGGTACCGATAAACATCAACGGGGTATAATCGCTGCGGCTCCAATCTTCGACACGGGTATACATGGATACGCCGATATCGTTCATATCGATAAACTCGGTTATCTTATGCTCGTCGCCCGGTTTTACCATATAAAGATCGTCCTTTGTAGTCGTCATAATCTCGCCGAGAGTGACGGACACACCCGACGGCATTTTGTCCGGATCTACAAGCAACACTATACCGTCTTTCGGCATGACGTCCGGCATTTTATGTTCGAATATGTACAGATCGAATCCTTCGACGGCAGGCGTGCCTTTGCGTACTTCCGTGATCGATATCGTCCACATATCTCGGTACGCGTCCTGCAAACCGAGCAAAATATCGCCGAAGAAAACATTGCGCGACGTGCTGTAATACTGTATGGACAACGGTCGTTTCAGTCCGCCGTAAACGGTAAACGTGTTATCTTCCAAAAACGAATCGCGAACGTCCACCGAAACTACCAATGTGTAGAACGAGAAAAACCGCAGATCTGGTTGAGACAGCCATTCCGCAGGATTTATTTCCAACGTCGTTTCACGATCGCGCGGCAGCTGCACACCGGTCTTTTTCATTAAGTAGTTCGTACCGCCGTCGGGGTTGCCGTTTACGTCCAATCCGTACGCATTGCCGCCGACGATACTGCAAGTAACGTCTACGCGCGTGCCTTCGCCGTAACTCGCGAGATCGACCGCAAAAGAATAGTATCCGTCTTGAAGCTCGGCGGAAACGTCTAGTATCGCGACGTTATATTCGCCCGGCAGCGACACGTCGACGATATTGACATTCCCGTGATCGAGATACTTTGTTCCCGTGTAAAAAAAGACGGACGCGCTCGGATTCTCCGCAGTTACGGTTTCGGCAAGTTCCATAGCGCCTTTAACGTCACCCGCGCCGAACGTGCAACCGAGCGATGCGGGATCCGCGAGCTTTGCCAAATCGATTAAAACTTTCACGATGGCTTCGTTGTCTCCTGCCATTCGATAAACTAAATACTCCGCCTGCTTTCCGGCTACGATCACTGTGATATTTCCGGACTCGTCGACGGTTTTCCCGATATCGTCGAGCATACGGTTTACCGCGCGTTCGAACCGCGTCTCGCCGTTTATCGACGCGCGCATACTCGCGGACGCATCGAGAATAAACACTTTCTCGTTGGATATCGACTCGTTCTCGTTGGCGAAAACGGGTTGCGCGATTACGAACGCGCAAAGCGTTATTATAAGGATCTGACAAAGCAGAATGAGCAAATTACGCAATCTGCTTATCGGATTCTTGCGTTTTCTGTACTTTAAACTC
>CAJUQF010000023.1:0-12214 GCA_910588315.1 uncultured Christensenellaceae bacterium
TTGTTTTCTATGTCGATGAAATTATCTATAGGCTGCGGGATAACGTCCATGAGCGCTATATCGTTGCCTTCCTTGTCTGTGCCGACCGACTCGAAAAGGCTTACTGCTTGACGGTGCTTTTTGTTTGCGCGTATGTACATAAGTATTTCGTTTTCGATACATTTTGCGGCATATGTCGTTAGTTGGCAGCCTTTACCCGGTTCGAAAGTTTCTATACCTTTTATCAGACCTATGCTTCCGACGCTGATAAGATCGTCGGCTTCGCCCGCATTGTTGTATTTTTTTACGATATGCGCTACCAATCGCAAATTGTGTCGCACGAGAATGTCGTACGCATCGCGATCGCCCGATTTGTATTTGTCGAAGTACGCCCGTTCCTCTTCGGGCGACAGCGGTTTTGGAAACGAGCCGTTGTTGTTCACGAAAGACGTGAAGAAAAATATGCGCGATAAAAATGCCATAAAAGTTTCGATAATCATACAGACCTCTGCGCCGAAGATGTTCGGAGTTATATACTATGCCGAATTATGTCGGAATTTGCCTGTCCGTTAATTTTAGTGCAAATCGATTATTATTGTAAAAGACCGAAAATTTCTTGCAATTACGGGAATTATTTGTTACAATAATTGCGAAGAGGATAAATTATTTTGGAATTTCTATCGGTAAAGAGCGCATCGACAACGTCGGATATAATAATCGCGGTATTTCTGGCGGTATTTGCGATCGGATGTATGATCGGGCTGGTAATGCTTTTGTGCAGGTTCGCGAATGACGACGGGAAAGTGCGTGGCAAAGCGGTAAAGATGTTGCTGTTTTTAGTCGCAGGCTTTGTACTCAGACTTGTTTTTGCGCTGTGTGTACGCGGATTCAGATCGGATTATGCCGTGTTCGTGTCTATGTTCGATAATTTGCGGGACAGCGGACTTGCGGGGTATTACGGCGGCAGTGCAGACGGTGTGCTGTATCCCGTAGTGTATTTCGTATACTTGATATTCGGCGGACTGTCGAATGCAACGGGACTGTCCGATTACGGTCTGGGCATGCAGTTCATGATAAAACTGCCGCTTATAATAGCAGACCTTTTCGCGGCGTTTGCGCTGTATATTATTGCCAAAAGATATTTCAATCCGAGAGTAGCGATTACGGTGTTTGCATTTGTATGTATCTGTCCGATATTCTTTATAGGATCGAGTTTATGGACGTCGCCTATAACGTTTACGGTAATGTTCATGTGCTTTGCATGTTATTTTTTGGCGAGAAAAAAGTATGCGGCGACTATAGCGTTCGCGACCGCCGCCGCGTTTTCGAGTAAAGAGGGTATTTATCTCTTTCCTATGATCGCCGTATTTTCGATATTTCATTTCGTGCGTGCGATTAAAAACCTGACCGGCGCCGAAGGAAACAGAAAACTCATCGGAGAGAACAGCGCCGCATGGACGGTCCCGCTCGCGTTTGTTCTGTCTCTTGTCGGCGCGTATCTAATCGGATTGTTTATGATAGGTTCGTACAGTTACGATCCGTTCGATTATATATATAAATTCCTGCTTGCGCCGCTTGTGGAGTGGAAGTATTTTACTGTGAACGGGCTGAGTATTTATTCTCTGTTCAATCGCAGCGGAATTATGCCCGGGGCGAGATTCCCGGCATGGCTGTTTGCAAGCATATTCGCGGTGATACTCACAGTGGTTGTTTGCGTAGTGTATTTTACAAAACGCAATCGCGCGACGCTCGTCATGCTCGGTACATTTTGCTTGCTGACAATGCAGATTTATTATCCCGGTGCATCGGCAATAAGTATGGAAAGCACGCTTTTATTGCTGCTTGTATCGTACTTGCTTGTCAAAGACAAGCGCATACTGACGGTGCTGTTTGTTATAGGACTCATGTATGTTATTAATTCCGTGACAACTTTGTCTGATATCGGTCAGCTTAACAACCTTACAGACTTCGATTTGTCCGAAGCGGCCCAAAACGTATCGGCTGCGGCAAAATCCGTATCGATAGTGTGTTCGGTTTTCGCCGTGCTTGCACATTTGTATTATACCGTAATCGCCGTAAGCGTAGGTATGACCGGACAGAAACGCGAACTGATGACCGCGCATGGATTCAAAGCATCGTTAAAGGAATTTTTTGCGATAAGAAAGGGGAAGTAAATGCTGGCGAAGATACAAAGTTACGCGCTCAACGGTCTTGACGGATACGGGGTTGCCGTGGAAGTCGATATCCATCCCGGGCTGCCCGGATTCGATGTCGTGGGGCTGCCGGATACGGCGATTAAAGAATCGCGCGAACGAGTGCGTTCGGCTGTAAAAAACAGCGGTTACGACTTCACTGCACGTAAGATAACGGTAAATTTGGCGCCGGCAAATACAAAAAAAGAAGGTCCCGTATTCGATCTTGCCATTGCGCTCGGCGTGCTTGTCAGTACAGAACAGGCGGGAGTCGACGGCGGGCGCAAACCTTTGGCGGCGTTAAACGAATATGTGTTTCTCGGCGAACTTTCTCTTTCCGGCGCAGTTACGCGCATAAACGGCGTCATGCCGATGCTTATCGCCGCGCGGGAGAAAGGCGTTAAAAAAATGGTAATACCGCGGGCAAACGCAAATGAGGCAAGGTACATACGCGGGATAGACGTTTATCCCGTATCGACATTGAGAGAAGCCGTAGGGCTTATAAACGGGGAAGTTGCCGAAGTACTCGAACATAGCGACGTCGTACTCGGTCAAACGACGCGCGCAAGCGAAAACTTAAAGTTTGTTAAGGGTCAATATGCCGCCAAGCGCGCTTTGGAGATCGCCGCTGCCGGCGGACATAATATCCTTATGATCGGTTCTCCCGGCGGCGGTAAGACGATGCTTGCAAAATGTTTGCCCGGCATACTTCCCGACATGACGGAAGAAGAAGCGCTCGAAACGACAAAAATACATTCTGTCGCCGCTATACTCGATGCCGAGCGCGGCATAGTTACGACACGCCCGTTTCGCAGTCCGCACCACACCACGAGCAAAATAGCATTGACTGGCGGCGGTCCTGCCGCCAAGCCAGGCGAGATCAGCTATGCGCATAACGGCGTGCTGTTTCTGGACGAAATGCCCGAGTATCCGCGTGCGTCGCTCGAGATACTGCGACAACCGCTCGAGGACGGAGTTGTCACGGTTTCGCGTGCGGCGCGTACCGTGGAATATCCCGCAAATTTCATGCTTGTCGCAAGCATGAATCCATGCCCGTGCGGATATTACGGTTCGGCTACACATACATGCACATGTTCTCCGTCGCAGATACAAAAATATCTGTCGAGGATATCGGGACCGTTGCTTGACAGGATAGATCTTCACATCGAGGTGGACGAAGTCAATTACGACGATCTCACAAAAGAGACCGATACCGAAAGTTCGGAATGCGTGCGTGAGCGCGTGAACATGGCGCGCGGCATTCAGACTGCCAGATATGTCGGCAGCGACGTACATTGCAACGCTCAGATGACGAGCGAAATGATAAAGAAGTATTGTGCGCTCGACGAAAAGGGCGAGAAAATTTTGCAAAACGCATTCGATAAGCTCGGTATGTCGGCGCGGGCATATACGCGTATTCTGAAAGTCGCACGCACGATCGCCGATCTCGAAGGCAGCGATAATATTCATGCTAAGCATATTGCCGAGGCAGTCATGTACAGATCGCTCGACAAGGCGGTGAAATGATATGATACTTTCTGATATATATCTGTGGCTGTCTTATTCGCACGTCCCGACGTCGAAAATAAACAAGATCCTGGAACATATTTCGCCGACCGAATTATGGAATTCGTTTGACGACGAAAGCAGATATCGCAGCGACGACAAAACGATAAATGCCTTGAAACGTACGAGAAATCTCGAGTACATAGAACGGGCAAAGCTTTATCTCGAAACAAACAATATCAAATATGTGACGCGTGCCGATCCGATTTATCCGGTATCTTTGGCGCAACGCGAGACCGATCCGCCGCCGGTGTTGTATTATAAAGGCGATATTCGTAACCTTTCGGCGCCGAGTATAGCGGTAGTGGGTACACGCAGAGCGTCGCAGTACGGCAGATACGTTTCGCAAAAAATCGTAGACGGGCTTGCAGGAGCTTTTACGATCGTCAGCGGAATGGCTGCCGGCATAGACGGATACGCGCATGCCGCGGCGCTTTCGGCGGGCGGTAAAACAGCGGCGGTACTCGGCAGCGGACTGTTTAATCCGTCGCCGATATCCAATATCAAGCTGTTCGACGAGATATGCGAGAAAGGTGTGGTCCTAAGCGAATACACACCGGATACGCACGCGTCGGTATATACTTTTCCGCAACGCAACAGAATAATAAGCGGGCTGTGTAAAGGTACGCTTGTTGTGGAGGCGGCGGAACGCAGCGGTGCGCTTATTACGGCGGATTGTGCGCTCGAACAGGGCAGGGACGTTTTTGCCGTGCCGGGCGACATAGATAAGCCACGCTCGGTCGGAACGAATAAACTTATAAAGTCCGGCGGTATTGCGGTAACTTGCGCCGAAGATATTCTCGAATATTATTCAGTGAGCACACCGCCCAAAGCCGAACAAAAAACTCTTGCGCTCGATTTCGCGGAGCAGCAGGTTTTGGATATCTTATCCGAGGGCGAAAAATCGTTCGACGCGCTCGTTATGACATGCGGCATGACCGTGCCGGAATTGAATACCGCGCTGTCGTCTCTGATGATATACGGACTTATACATCAAAAAGCAAAGAATCTTTACTGTGTTTCGAAATAGAAGGAGAACGTAACAGAATGAAGCTTGTAGTTATCGAGGGTTTCGGTAAGCTCGAGACCGTACAGAAATATTTGGGCGCCGGATACAAGGTTTTCGCGACCGGCGGACATGTCCGCGACCTTATGACAAAGCGTTTGTCGGTAGACGTCAAGGATGATTTTAAACCGACATACGTCGTTATGGACGATAAAAAAAGCGTGGTGGAAAGTCTTAAAAAAACCGCATCCGCCGCCGAGACCGTATTGCTTGCGACCGACCCAGATCGAGAGGGCGAGGCTATTTCGTGGCATGTCGCTACACTTCTCGATATTCCCGAGAGCGCCGCTTGCCGTATAGAATTCAACGAGATAAGCAAGAATGCCATACAGGCTGCGCTCAAAAAGCCGCGTGCCATAAACAAAAATCTCGTCGACGCGCAACAGGCTCGGCGCGTACTCGACAGGCTTGTGGGCTATAAGGTATCGCCTGTGCTTTGCCAAAAAATACAAAGCAATCTGAGCGCCGGAAGAGTACAGTCCGTTACGCTGAGGCTGGTGGTAGACCGAGAACGCGAAATACAGGCGTTTGTTGCGGAAGAATATTGGAATTTCTTTTCGGTTCTTACTTCGCCTAAAGGCGAACAATTCAAAGCCGCGCTTGTGTCAAAGGGCGGAGAAAAGATCAAACTCACCGATGCGCAGTCGGTCGAAGATGTTAAAAAACAGCTCGACGGAACCGATTATACCGTAAGCAACGTTAAAAAGAGCATAACCAAAGCTCATCCGTATGCGCCGTTTATTACGTCGACCATGCAACAGGACGCGCTCAATAAATTGGGTATGACTTTGCGTCAGACGTCGGCGGCAGCGCAAACTCTTTACGAGGGTGTGGATTTGCCCGGGGAAGGCAAGGTCGCGCTTATAACTTATATACGTACCGACTCCACGCGCGTATCGAACGAAGCTATTGCGGCGGCGCGTGAATTTATCGGCGATAAGTTCGGCGATAAATACTTGCCGGAAAAGCCGAATCATTACGCGTCAAAAAAGAGCGCGCAGGATGCGCACGAGGCGATACGTCCGATCTCGCTGGATCGCACGCCGGAAAGCATCAAATCGCACGTAGCCAAGAATATTTATATGTTGTATAATCTTATCTATAAACGCTTTTTGGCAAGCCAAATGGCGGACGCGACATACAACTCGGTATCAGTCGACATAGCGGCGAAAGATTATATGTTCAGGATAAGCGGCAGAACGCCGCTGTTCGACGGGTTTACGAAGGTTTACGCCGTGGCGGACAAGCAAAACGACGATTCCGAAGAAAAGGCGCATGTACCCGAACTCGAAGTCGGGCAGAAAACGCCGTTCGTAAAGTATGAGTGTGAGCAGAAGTTTACCAAGCCGCCCGCGCGCTACACAGAGGCGAGTTTGGTAAAAGCCATGGAAGAAAAAGGTATCGGGCGTCCGGCGACATACACGCCGACTGTCACGCTTTTGTTTTCACGCAAGTATATCGAAAAAAGCGGTAAAGCCATCGTTCCTACCGAACTCGGCTGTCAGGTCACAGATATGCTCGTAAAATATTTCTCGGATATCATGGACGTCAAGTTCACGGCGAACATGGAGAGCGAACTTGACGACGTAGAAGAAGGCGGTATCAGATGGCAGAACATCGTAGCCAAATTTTACGACGGTTTCGAAGATAAGATACGAGCGGCGCGCGGCGACGATTATACGCTGAAAGCGCCTGACGAAAAGACCGATTATATCTGCGAAAAATGCGGCGCAAACATGGTTATAAAGACCGGACGTTTCGGCAGATTTTTGGCGTGTCCCAATTATCCGAAATGCAAAAATACCAAGAATCTCGATGAAGAAGGCAATATAGCGCAACCTAAAGAGCCGGAAGAATCGGATGTGGTTTGCGATAAATGCGGCGCGAAAATGATAGTCAAGACAGGTAAGTACGGTAAATTTTTGGCTTGTCCAAACTATCCCAAATGTAAAAATATAGTTAATCTCGAAAACAAAACCGCGGAACCGGAAACGCCGTTGCCGCCATGCCCCAAATGCGGTAAGCCGCTCAAAAAGATAACTACCAAGCGCGCCGTGTTTTACGGATGCTCAGGCTATCCCGACTGCGATTTCACATCGTCCGATCCGCCGAGTGGTGACAAGTGTCCGCAGTGCGGCGCTTATACAGTAGTTAAAACGGGCAAAAACGGAAAATATATCAAGTGTTCCGATAAAAGCTGTAAGTATAAGTCGGATATATGATGCGCCGCGTTAATATAATAGGCGGAGGACTCGCAGGCTGCGAGGCGGCGCTGAGACTTTCGGATGCTGGAATAAACGTCAGACTGTACGAGGCGAAACCGTTGTGGTATTCGCCGGCGCATAAAAGCGGCAATCTTGCGGAGATAGTTTGTTCTAACTCGCTCAAAAGCATGTTGCCGTCTACCGCGAGCGGTACGCTTAAAAACGAACTGGATGTTTTGGGTTGCAAGCTGCTCGGTATTGCGAAAAACGTATCCGTACCCGCCGGCAGCGCGCTTGCCGTCGATCGAGACAAATTTTCGGATGCGGTAACTCGCGAAGTGTTATCGCGCAAAAATATAGAAATAAAAAACGAGATAGTCACCGATATAGATGTCGATGATCTTACTATAGTTTGCGCGGGTCCGGTTTGTCATGACGGGCTTGCGCGGGCTTTGATGAAGATCACGGGCGAGCAGTCGCTGCATTTCTTCGACGCCGCCGCACCCATTATCACAGCCGAATGTATCGATATGGATCGTGCGTTTTTCGGTGCAAGATACGGTAAAGGCGACGCCGATTATCTCAACTGTCCGATGAATAAGCAAGAATATCTCGCATTCTACGATGCGCTCGTTCATGCCGAGCGCGTCGTAGACGAAGTGGGCGGAGTATTCGAGGGTTGTATGCCTGTCGAAATAATGGCGGCTCGCGGCGAGGACGCATTGCGGTACGGTCCGCTGAGACCTGTGGGATTCAGGGACGCCGGCAAGCCTTATGCCGTCTTGCAATTGCGCAGAGAGAACACGGAATCGTCGCTGTTTAATCTCGTAGGATTTCAGACCAATTTAAAGTACGGCGAGCAAAAAAAAGTGTTTTCAATGATCCCTGCGCTCGAGAATATCGAGATTGTGCGTTACGGCGTCATGCATAGAAATACTTTTATAAATGCGCCCGCCGCTTTGGATCGCGATCTGCGTCTTAAAAACGCGCCGGCGGTATTTATCGCAGGTCAGCTTTGCGGCGTGGAAGGTTATGTGGAAAGCATTGCGACGGGCTTGCTCGCCGCGGAAAACGCCGCGAGAATTTTATCCGGCAAAAACACCGCCACGCCGCCGCGTGAAACAATACTCGGCGCGCTGTGCGTGTATATCACGACTCCCAATGCAAATTTCCAACCGATGAACGCCAATTTCGGGATATTGCCGCCGATAACGGGAGTTAAAAAAGCTGAGCGCAAGCAAAGATATTTCGAGACAAGCGACAGTGCGATACGCGGTTGGGTAAAAGATATTACATCGTGACGGCGTCATAATAAAGCGCTGACAAAATATGACCGAAAAATCATTTGTCAATTTTATTAAAGTGTGGTAAAATTAAACAAGAGGAGAGATTTTTTATGAAACTCGAAGGAACAACGATAATAGGCGTTCGTCGCAACGGACAGACCGTTATAGCCGGCGACGGACAGGTTACGCAAAATCAACAGGTGATAATGAAGGGCAATGCACGTAAAGTGCGCAGAGTTTACAATAACAGCGTCATTTTCGGCTTTGCCGGCTCGGTAGCAGACGCGTTTACGCTAAGCGAACGATTCGAAGAAATGCTCAATAAATATTCGGGCAATCTTATGCGTGCGGCGGTCGAACTTGCCATGTTATGGCGCGGCGACAGGGCGCTCCGTCAGCTCGAGGCGCTCATGATAGTAGCGGACAAAAACGATATGTTTATATTGTCCGGCAGCGGCGACGTTATAGAACCCGAACACGGCGTGTGCGCGATAGGCTCGGGCGGCAGTTATGCGCTTGCGGCGGGCCGCGCGCTTATGGAAAACACGGAGCTTTCCGCTGAGCAGATAGCGCGCGAGTCCATGCGTATAGCGTCGGATATTTGCATATTCACCAACTCCAATATCGTTGTGGAGGTGGCATAATGGATCTTACGCCCAAGCAGATCGTCGCAGAACTCGACAGATATATCATAGGGCAGACCAAAGCGAAACGCGCGGTGGCAATTGCACTGCGTAACCGTTATCGCAGAAGTAAGCTGCCCGAAACGGTCAGGGAAGAAATAACGCCTAAAAACATTATAATGAAAGGACCTACCGGCGTCGGCAAGACCGAGATCGCCAGGCGCTTGGCTAAGATCATGCGTGCGCCGTTTATCAAGGTCGAAGCAACCAAATATACGGAAGTCGGCTATGTGGGCAGAGACGTCGAATCGATGATACGCGATCTTGCCGAGACCGCCGTCCATCTCGTCAAGCAAGAGCAGATGGCGGAAGTGGCTAGCAAGGCGCGTACGTTCGCCGAACAAAAGGTCGTTGATATTATCGTCAAGGCGCGCAAAAAATCGAGCGAGACCGCCGAGTCGGTATTGAAAACTCAAGTGTTGGACGAACTCCATGCGGGCAAACTCAAAAATACGGTTATCGAAATAGAAGTCGCCGAGCATATGCCGCAAATGGAGTCTATGCCCGGAATGTCGATCGATATAAACTTGAACGATATGTTGGGCAGTCTCGGCAGTCTCATCCCGCAACGTAAAAAACGTCGCAAAGTGTCGGTGGAAAACGCCGTCGAGCTATTCATGGAAGAAGAGAGCGAACGGCTTTTGGACATGGACGCCATCAAGGCAGAAGGCGTGCGCAGAGCGCAAGAGGACGGCATAATATTTATCGACGAGATAGATAAGATCGCGCAGCGTCAGGGTTCCGGCGGCGGTATGGACGTCTCGCGTGAGGGCGTTCAGCGCGATATCTTACCGATAGTCGAGGGCTGTACGGTCATGACAAAGTACGGCGCGATCAAAACGGACTATATTTTGTTTATCGCTTCCGGCGCATTTCAGATATCGAGCGTTACCGATCTCATACCGGAACTTCAAGGTCGTTTCCCCATCCGCGTCGATCTCGAGTCGCTCACTTTCGACGATTTCGTTCGTATATTCACAGAGCCGGAAAATGCCGTTACGCGTCAGTATGCGGCAATGCTTTCGGTGGAGAATATCGATTTGAAATTCACTTCCGAGGCAATCGAAGAGATGAGCCGTATCGCCGTACTCGAAAACGAGACAGGCGAGGACATCGGCGCGCGCAGACTGCATACCGTAATGGAAAGCTTGCTCGAAGATATAAGTTTCAATGCCGACGGCAACAACCCGCCGCTCGACGTTGTCGTCGATAAAGCATACGTGGCGGAACACCTTGCCAAGGAAATTTCCGAACACGATCTCAAAAAATACATTCTGTGATTTAGTATGATAAACGTACCCAAAGGCACAAAGGATATGCTCCCGCGCGAGTCTTATAAATGGCAGGCGGTGGAGTCTGCGGCAAAAAAAATAGCCGCGCGTTATAATGTAAAACAGATCCGTACTCCCGTTTTCGAGAATGCGGAACTGTTTCTGCGTTCGATAGGCGACAGTACGGACATCGTAAATAAGGAGATGTATATCTTCGAGGACAAGGGCGGACGCAAAATGGCGTTGCGGCCCGAAGGCACGGCGGGAGTCGTGCGGTCGGTAATAGAAAATAACATATGCGAAACTTTGCCGCAAAAAGTTTTCTATATCGAAGGTGTGTACCGTTACGAACAGCCGCAAGCAGGCAGATATCGCGAACATCATCAGTTCGGTGCGGAATTTTTCGGCAGCGAACTTCCGTATTTCGAAGTGGAATTGCTCGGCATGGCGCGCGATTTTTTACGCGAGATCGGTTTCAACGATCTTAGACTGCGGATCAATACGATAGGCTGTAACAAATGTCGTGCCGAATATAACGCGGCTTTGCGCGAATTTCTCGGCGGGGTAAAAGACGTAATTTGCGGCGATTGCAGGCGCAGAGCGGAGATAAACCCGTTACGTACGCTCGACTGCAAAGTCCCGTCATGCCGTGAGATATACAGGAATGCACCCAAGATTTCCGATCATCTTTGCGACGATTGCAAGACTCACCATAAAAGAGTTCTCGAAGGATTGGATGCCATAGGCGTCAAATATTTCGAAGATATCAATCTCGTGCGCGGGCTCGATTACTATACGCGTACAGTGTTCGAATTCTGCGACGGCGATCTCGCTGTACTCGGCGGCGGACGGTACGACAATCTTGTGGAAGAACTCGGCGGTAAGCATATGCCGTGCGTCGGGTTCGGTTGCGGCATAGAACGACTTATTGCCGCGGCGGAAACGCGAGGGATAGGATTCGACAAACCTTCGCCGACCGTATATGTCGCAATGCAGTATGACGGTGCGCGCGAAAAATGCAGTAAGCTTGTGCGCGATCTTCGCGACAACGGTATTTCCGCGGAGACCGACGTTATGGGCAAAAGCTTGAAAGCTCAGTTCAAGTATGCGGATAAGCAGGGTTACCTTTTTGTTTTGACGGTCGGTGAGAGCGAAATGCAGTCAGGCAAGTTCGCGCTTAAACGTATGGCGGACGGTGAGATGTTCGACGTAGATGAAAGTACGTTGGTCGTTACGGTCGAAAAATTGACGGGCGCGATATAGTGTATTCGGGCGCATTCGACAGAACGATATCGCTTATCGGCGAAACACGATTTTCCGCGCTCAAAACCGCTCGCGTGCTTGTCGTAGGTCTTGGCGGCGTGGGTGGCGCCGCGGTCGAAGTCCTTGCTCGCTCGGGCGTCGGCGGACTTACTTTGGTAGACGGCGACGTGTTTGAGCCGACTAACTTTAATCGTCAGATACTTTGCTGTTCGGATACGCTCGGTAAGAATAAAGCCGAGGTCGCGGTGGATAGAGTTCGATCGATAGCCGAAGAGACCGAAGTCATCGCGATCCCGGAGTTTTTATCGGCGGAAAATTCAGACCGCATATTGTCTCGCAAATTCGACTATTGCATAGACGCAATAGACGATATGCGCAATAAGGTTTTGCTCATAAAAGCATGCACCGAGCGCTGTATAAACATTGTGTCGGCAATGGGCGCCTGCAATCGCATCGACTGTGACTTTATAGTCACGGACGTGTATAAAACAAAAGACGATCCGTTTGCGCGTAAACTGCGCGGCGAACTGAGAAAAGTCGGAGTGGAAAGGCTGGACGTTGTATGTGCGACCGATCCTCCGTGCGTAAAATCCGGAACACCGTACTCGTTTGCGGCGCCGCCGCTCGTGATGGGCGCGGTATTGGCAAATTATGCAGTGAGACGGATCGCCGATATATAACCAACAGAATAACGGAGATATGGC
>CAJUQF010000023.1:12224-18405 GCA_910588315.1 uncultured Christensenellaceae bacterium
AATAGAACGCATAGAAAAGATCGACCCGGAAGTCGCGGCGAGCATGCGCCGCGAACTCGACCGTCAGCGTAATAAAATAGAGCTGATCGCAAGCGAGAACTTCGTATCCGAAGCCGTGCTTGCGGCGGCGGGTTCGCACCTGACCAATAAGTACGCGGAGGGGTATCCCGGTGCGCGTTATTACGGCGGCTGCGAATATGTGGACGAGATCGAGACGTTGGCGATAGAACGCGCCAAAATGCTGTTCGGCGCCGAGCATGCCAACGTTCAGCCGCATTGCGGCGCAAACGCCAATCATGCCGTGTTTTATGCCGTTCTTCAGCCCGGCGATACATATCTCGGTATGAATCTCGCTCACGGCGGACATTTGACTCACGGTTCGAAGGTGAACTATTCTGGCAGATTTTACAACGTCGTGCCTTACGGCGTAAACGAAAATACCGAGACGATAGACTACGACGAGGTCGAACGGCTTGCCGTAGAACATAAACCAAAGTTGATCCTTGCAGGCGCGTCGGCGTATCCGCGTGCGATCGATTTCAAACGTTTCCGCGAGATAGCGGATAAAGTAGGCGCTATATTCATGGTAGATATGGCGCACATTGCCGGACTTGTAGCAGCGGGCGAACATATGAACCCTGTGCCGTACGCAGATATCGTTACTACCACGACGCACAAGACTCTTCGCGGTCCGCGCGGCGGCATGATACTTTGCAAAGAACAATACAAGAAAGCGATAGATAAAGCGGTTTTTCCCGGCACGCAGGGCGGTCCGCTCGAACATATAATCGCCGCAAAAGCGGTTGCGCTCAAAGAAGCTATGACCGACGGTTTTAAGACATATCAAAAAAACATAGTGCGTAACGCCGCCGAGCTTGCCAAAACTATAATGTCGCGCGGGGTAAAGCTTGTTTCCGGCGGTACGGATAACCACCTTATGCTCGTAAAACTCGATAACGGCATGACGGGCAAGGATCTCGAGACGTTGCTCGACGACTGTAATATAACGGTCAACAAAAACGCCGTTCCGTTCGATAAACTGCCTCCGTCCAAGACCTCCGGTATCCGTATCGGCACGGCTGCCGTCACTTCGCGCGGTATGGGCGAAAAGGAGATGCGCGTAATAGGCAACTGTATTGCCGACGCGATAGAAAAAGGCGAGAGCGCGAAAGACGATATAATAGTCGCGGTAAAGAAGTTAACGAGTCAGTTCCCGTTGTACTGTTAGACGGATAATTGCAATAGTCGTTTGCAGAGATTTCAAATACCTATAAAATTACCGGGAATTACTTGACAAAATGTAGTTCCCGGTAATATAATTTTGTTATAAACTATCGGGAGAACGCAATGCGATTTTCTACACGTGCGACATACGGAATGCGATTGTGCTTTATGCTTGCGCTATCCAAGTCGCCGCTTTCTGCGGCGCAGCTCGTAAAACAGACGGACGTCGGCATCAAATACTTGGAGCAGCTTTTGGGCATGCTCAAACGCGGCGGCATCGTGACGGCGTTTCGCGGCAAATCGGGCGGATATATTCTTGCGCGCGAGCCGGAGAAGATAACCGTCGGCGATATGCTTACGGCGCTCGATGACGGGTTCGTGGCGCCTGCGTGCGTATGGGGGACTTGCGACGACATGTATTGTCCCAATCGCAACGTGTTGACAAAAATAAACAATGAGATCGGCAAGGTATTCGACAGTGTGACATTGTCCGATATAGTTAGCGATTATCGAAGCAACTGCGGTGCAAACGCGGTTAAGGAAAAGGAAGTAAAGGATTAGAATGCACTATATTTATCTCGACTATGCCGCGACGACGCCGCTCGATCCGGACGCGGCGTTGGCGGCCAAGCCGTATTATAATAATTTGTTTTTCAATCCGTCATCGTTGCATGCGCTCGGTCAAAAGGCTGCCGGCGCAGTGAAAAATGCGCGTGAGAAATGTGCGTTTGCGATCAATGCGGACAGCTCGGAAATATATTTTACTTCGGGCGGAACAGAATCGATAAATTGGGCAATGCGCTCTGTTGCCGGTGAGAAACGTCATATAGTAGTATCTGCGATAGAACACGACGCAGTGATCGCGTGCGCCGAATATCTCGAAAAAAACGGCTGCGAGGTCGATTATATAAAACCGAATAAACGCGGTACGATTACAGTCGACGCATTGAATTCGGTTTTGCGCGACGATACCGCGCTTGTTTGCGTTATGGCGGTAAATAATATTGTCGGGAGCATTCAGCCGATAAAAGAACTTGCCGCCGCCGCGCACGGGAAAAACGCGCTGTTTTTTACCGACGCGGTGCAAGCGATGAACGGTTTAAACGTCGACGTCAAAGATTGGGACGTAGATATGCTTGCCGTCAGCGGACATAAATTCTACGCGCCGAAAGGGACGGGCTTTTTATATGTAAAGCGGGGAACGGTTATCGAATCGATGATGTTCGGCGGTGAGCAGGAACGCGGTTTGCGAGCGGGAACGGTCGACGTGCCGTCGGTCGTTGCTATGGGCGTGGCCGCAGAAAAAGCGCAACGTTTGCGCGAAAATTATGTAGCACATGCCAAAACCGTAACCGAAGCGTTTACAAAAGCGCTCGATTACGGCGATATTATAGAGTGTGAAAATAAAACGGACGATATAGTATGCGTCAGGTTTTATTCCGAACATAAAAATATCGACGGGGGCAGGATAGCCGTCGCGCTGTCATGTGCCGGAGTATGTTGTTCCGTAGGTTCCGCATGCTCCGCCGGATCGGCTACGTCGCCTAAAACGCTTTTGGAAATGGATGTCGAGCATGCGAATACCGCTGTAAGGTTTTCGTTCGGACGAAAAGTGTCCGTCGCCGCCGCCGTAAACGCCGCAAAGATCGTCAACGAAACTATTGCGAAGTTACTGCAATAACGTAATGTTACGCTCAGCTATCCTTTAATTTCTTTTCTGCGAGTTTGACAGCTTTTTCGGGAACATTGGACTTTTCCATTTTCTTAAGCGCGATAGCTCCCGTTACTATGCCGAGCGTGAATCCGAATAAAAGTTTTTTCATGAGAAATTCCTCCACGAATATTATGTCGCGAATATCGTTAATTATGCGACGCGGATATGAACAAACGACTTGTATTTTGTGATAATCGAACTTGCAAAAATTTTTAAAAAAGTTTTGGGTAAAGCATTGTAAAAGGCGCACGATTATGTTATAATGATTCGGTGGAGAAAGGTAAGAGGATTTTAGGCGTCGATTTCGGACTCAGACGAGTCGGACTTGCGGTATGCGACTGTCTGCATATTTTGGCAACGCCGTTACCGGCATTCAAGACCGATTCCATGCGTAATTCAATCGACGGCGTCGCTAAAGTGTGCGCGGAACAAAGCGTGGGCGGAATAGTCGTCGGTTTGCCGCTCAATCTCGACGGCAGCGAGTCCGTACAGTCCGGTCGGGCGCGTGCGTTTGCGAGAAATCTCGGTAATGTGACAGGTTTGCCTGTCGAGCTGTTCGACGAACGGCTGTCCACCGTAGAAGCGGACGAACTGCTTACACAGGCGGGTGTCAAGCGTGCCGCGGATCGAGCAAAGCTTATAGACAGTATGGCTGCAAAAGTTATTTTGCAGAGCTATATAGATAACAATAAATACAATCGGGAGTCAATCATGGCAGAAAATCAAGAAGAAAACGTAGAACTCATCGACGAAGAAGTCATCACGCTTTACGACGATAACAATAATGCGGTCGATTTCAACGAAGTCGCGGTAGTGGAATATCAGGGCGATTTTTATGCGCTTTTGCAGCCTGTCGAGCCTATGGAAGGTCTGGGCGATGACGAGGCTATAATTTTCAAGATCGTTCAAAAGGATGAGGATACCGACGAGTTCGAGCCCGTCACCGACGAGTCTGTTCTCGACGCGGTGTTCAACGAATACCTTAAAGCCGAAGCGGAGTTCGCCGACGAGTGCGATTGCTGCGGTTGCGAGGATTGTGCGCACGATCATGATCACGATCATTGCGAACATGATCACTGCGACTGCGATCACGGCGATTGCAAGCATAAATAATAACTTTTCTTTTGGTATCGGGTAGGCGAAAAAAATGCGCAAAAACGATGTAAAATCATTTGCGTAATATCTTTCGCTATGATATAATATCGGTGAATACTCACTCGGTTGTTTTTCTGTGCGCGATCAAATATTTCAGGGTCGTGTGTAAACCGGGGCGGTAAACGGAGAAATTATGGCAAACGTAATTACGATGAAACAGCTTTTGGAAGCGGGCGTTCATTTCGGACATCCCACGCGCAAGTGGAATCCCAAAATGAAAAAGTATATTTATGTCGCGCGTAACGACATTTATATCATCAACTTGGAAAAGACCGTCGAAATGATCGACAAGGCTTACGCTTTCATAAAGGACGTGGCGGCGGAAGGTAAGTCCATACTTTTTGTCGGCACCAAGAAACAGGCGCAGGAAGCGATCATGCAGGAAGCTCAAAAGTGCGGCATGTATTATGTCAAGTCGCGCTGGCTCGGCGGCACGCTTACCAATTTCCAGACGATCAAATCGCGTATCGAACGGCTCAACAAGCTCAATCTCATGGAGAAAATGAACGAGTTTTCGCTCCTTCCCAAGAAGGAAGTTTTGGATCTCAAAGCCGAACGCGACAAACTCGAAGAAAATCTCGGCGGCATAAAAGATATGCGTTCGCTCCCCGGCGCGCTTTTCGTGGTCGATCCCAAAAAAGAGCATAATGCCGTTTTGGAAGCGCGTAAGCTTCATATCCCCATCGTCGCCATCGTCGATACCAACTGCGATCCCGACGAAGTCGATTATGTAATACCCGGCAACGACGATGCGATCCGTGCCATCAAGCTTATAGCAGGCGCTATGGCAGACGCCGTTATAGAAGCACGCGAAGGCGAGGAAGGTCTTGCTGCGCGCCGTGCCGAAGAAGCTAAGATGCAAGCCGAAGCCGAGGCTGCCGGCAAAGCTAACGTCGAAGTGGTAGAAGAGCCTGCGAGCAAGGAACAGCTCGACAAGCTTGTCGCCGGCGAGACGGAAGAAGCTGCTGAATAATCATGTAACAAAAGCCGTTTTTTACGGCGTCGACGCGGACAAGCTGTCTGCGTCGAAATCATATTAAATTAATATATTTTAGGAGTAATAGTATGGAAATTACCGCAAGTGACGTTGCAAAATTGCGTGAAATAACAGGCGTCGGTCTTATGGCGTGCAAAAAGGCGCTTGTCGCGACCGACGGCGACATAGATAAAGCGTGCGAGTATCTTCGCGAACAGGGCATGTCGATCGCCGCGAAAAAGGCGTCGAGAATAGCCGCGGAAGGTGCGGCGTGGGCATATATTTCGGCGGACAAGCATACCGGCGCGCTCGTCGAAGTTAACTGCGAATCCGATTTCGTCGCAAAGAGCGACGTGTTTACGGCGCTTTGCGAGACCGTCGCAAAAGCAGCCGCGGAGAGCGGAAAGTCGGAAGTGGAAGAGCTTAAAGCGGTCAAGACAAAGGACGGCACGATAGAGGAACTTATAAACGCCGCAACGCAAAAGACCGGCGAAAAGATATCTCTTCGTCGTGCGGTCGTTCAGACTAATCCCGTCGCGATCGAAGAGGCGTACATCCATATGGGCGGCAAGATGGGTACGCTCGTCGAACTTGCCGCGGAGGGCGTTACGGCCGCAAATCTCGGCGAAGTAGTTGCAATGGCGCATGACGTTGCCATGCACATCGCGGCTTTCCAACCGCCGTATGTCAGAAAGTCCGATGTTCCCGATTCCGCAGTCGATCACGAGCGCGAGATCATCAAACAGCAGCTTTTGAACGACGAAAAGAACAAGAACAAACCCGAGCAGGTTTTGGTCAAGATCGCCGACAATAAGCTCGGTAAATTCTTCGAAGAGAATTGCTTGTTGTATCAAGCGTTTGCCAAGGACCCGTCCGTGACCGTCGAACAGCTCGTTGCACAGACCGCCAAAAAGACTGGCGCTAAGCTCGATGTTGTAAAGTTTACAAAGTTCGTTATGGGCGAAGGTATCGAGAAACGCACCGACAATCTTGCCGAAGAAGTTGCGAAACTGTCCGCAAAATAACTTAAATGTTAAAAATCGGCTTATCGATTGTTTCGGTAAGCCGATTTTTTGAAACGGCGTGCAAACGTTTCGTGCGGTGCGCCGGAC
>CAJUQF010000023.1:18415-21996 GCA_910588315.1 uncultured Christensenellaceae bacterium
TATACGGAGAAGGCGTATGTATAAAAGAGTTTTGTTGAAGTTGAGCGGTGAGGCTCTTGCGGGCGAGACCGGTACCGGTATCGATCCGGAGACCGTGGACAAAGTCGTTTGCCAGCTCGTCGAGCTTGCCGAGAACAAAGTCCAAATAGCCATTGTAGTGGGCGGCGGCAATTTTTGGCGCGGCAGATTGGGCGTTGCGATGGATAAAGTCACCGCGGACCATATGGGCATGCTTGCGACCATCATGAATGCGCTTGCGTTGCAGGATGCGATAGAAAAGAAAGGCGTGCCGACGAGAGTGCAGACGGCGCTTTCCATTCCTTCGGTCGCAGAACCGTTCATACTCAGAAAGGCGTTACGGCATTTCGAGTGCGGACGTATCGTTATTTTCGCATGCGGCACGGGCAATCCGTACTTCACGACTGACTCGGGCGCGGCGCTTAGAGCGGCAGAGATAAAAGCGGACGTGTTACTCATGGCAAAGAACGTCGACGGCGTTTACGACTGCGATCCTAAAACGCATAAAAACGCGAAAAAACTCGACGAGCTTTCATACATGGAAGTTCTCAATAAAAATATCGCCGTCATGGATTTTACGTCGGTCACAATGTGCATGGAAAACAATATTCCGATCGTCGCTTTCGGGCTTTCGGAGGAAAAAAGCATCATTCGTGCGGTCGGCGGCGAGAAGATCGGCACTATAATTCATTGAAAATCAAAAAGCGCATAGGAACATCAAATATTCACGGAGGCAGTTAAATCATGCAGAACGAACAGCTTATAGAACAGTCCAATAAAATCGACGATAAACTCGGAAAGGTTATCGAACATCTCAAATCGGAATTGAATTCCATGCGTGCCGGACGCGCCAATCCGATAGTACTTAGTCGCGTGAACGTCGATTATTACGGTATGCAGACGCCGCTCAATCAAATGGCTAATATTCAGGTCACCGATGCGCGCACGCTCACGGTGTCGCTTTACGACGTGTCAGCATTGAAGGAAACGAAAAAGGCTATTATAGCCGCCGATCTCGGGCTGAATCCCGTTGACGACGGCAAAGTCATTCGATTGAGTTTTCCTCAGCTCACGGAAGAACGTCGTAAAGAAATGATCAAACAGGTGCGCAAGACCGGAGAAGACAGCAAAGTCGCGTTGCGCAACGAGCGTCGCGACGCACTCGATTTCGGTAAAAAGCTCAAAAAAGAAGTTTCCGAGGATGAGATCGCCGAATTCGAAAAACTCATTCAAAAGAAACTCGACGGCGCCGTCGAGAAAGTCGACAAGCTCATAAAAGAAAAGGAAACCGACTTACTTGAGATCTGACGTAAAGTCAAAACCCGGGCATATCGGTATAATTATGGACGGCAACGGCAGGTGGGCGACAAAGCGGCTTTTGCCGCGAGTTGCCGGACATCGTGCCGGTGTTAAGAACATTACTCCGGTGGTATCTTGTGCGCTCGAATACGGCGTCGGATGCGTGACGCTTTTTGCGTTTTCCACGGAAAACAAAGAGCGCCCCAAAGACGAGGTAGATTCGCTCATAGATCTTATAAGAAAACGGCTCAAGCCGATGACGCGCGAACTTATAGAGCGCGGCGCGAGGGTTATGTTTTCCGGCGCGCGGGAATATTTCCCAAGCGACGTGCAAGGCATAATGGCGGATGTGGAAAACGAGAATACCGATCCTAACGCGCAGATCGTCAATATCGCGATCAATTACAGCGGCAGATCGGAGATAATCCGCGCCTGTAAGATCGCGGCGGAAAAAGGCGATATAAGCGCGAATGGGATAGAGCGAGAGCTGTATACTTACGGGATACCGGATCCGGATATGATAATACGTACCGGCGGCGAAAAGCGGCTAAGCAATTTTTTGCTGTATCAAGCGGCATACAGCGAACTGTTTTTTACCGATACGCTTTGGCCTGACTTCGGAGAGAGCGAGTTATCGGCGATGTTCGAAGAATATGCGACGCGTTCGAGACGGTTCGGCAGGGTTTAAATCGGTACGTATTCGGCAAAAATGCGTTTACAGGAGTTGATATGAAGAAGGACCGCATAATAACCGGAACTTTTATATCTATTGCATATATAGCGGTTTTGCTGCTTGCGATGTATGTACACCCGATTTGTTTCGACGTGTTTATTTTTCTTTTGGCGGTTTGCGGCGTATATGAAATGTGCAAAGCGGTAGCCAATTTTTCGAGCGAACCTATTTTTATAATCGATCTTATCGCCGTCGTCGTCGGTTTTGCGGGATTTTGGTTTTCGCAGTACTTTTTCAAGACAAACGCCGCGGGCATGATCGGATATTTTATTGCGCTTGCGGTCATGATAATAGCGACGATAATAACGACGGCAGCATCCAAAACATATGTAAAAGGCAATGCGATATCCACGATATTCGTTATGCTTTATCCTACTGCATTGCTTATGTTTGCGGTCGGATTAAATTACTTTATAGATTGGACGTCGCCGGCAAGCCTTGTATCGGCGTCGTTGCCGTACAGAACGGCAGGCATAGCGATGATGTTTTTGGTTCCCGCGCTTACTGATGTATTTGCATACCAGATTGGCAGCGTAGTAAAAGGGAAAAAACTTTGTCCGAGTATAAGCCCCAATAAGACTATAAGCGGAGCGATAGGCGGACTTTTCGGCGGTATCGTCGGCGCAGGCATAGTGCTTTTGCTTTCGTATCTTTCTATCGAATTCAAGGTTAATCTTTTCGGCTTGGGTAAGATGCTCACGGACAGTTGGACGACAACGATCGTCAATTACGTTATGCTCGGACTTTTCGGTTCGGTATTCGATCAAATGGGAGATCTTGCGGCATCGTTTGTGAAACGTCGAGCGGGGATCAAGGACTATTCCAATCTGTTGCCCGGACACGGAGGAATACTCGACCGTGTAGACGGATTTATGTTTACCGGCGTATTCTTCTACATGTATTTTGCCGTTATGAATATAATCGTATTATGAAGAAAATAGCGATTTTGGGTTGTACCGGTTCGATAGGTACGCAAACTCTCGATATTGTAAGGAACAGCCGCGACGAATTTAAGATCGTCGGGCTTTCTTGTAATTCGGACGTAAAGGCGCTTGCCGAGTATGCAAAGGAATTCGATTGCAAAACGCTCGGTGTGTACGACAAGAGCAAAATAAAAGAATTAAACGAGTTTATACCGGGCGCCGATATTTACGGCGGTGACGGCGCGCTCACGGACGTTGCCGCTGATGCGGATACGGTGGTGAGCGCGGTCGTCGGTATGATAGGGCTTAAAGCGGTAATATCCGCATTGATTCAAGGAAAAACGGTTGCGCTCGCAAACAAAGAGTCGCTCGTTGCCGGCGGAGAGATCGTCACAAAAATGTTAAAACGCGGCGGTAAAATTTGTCCTGTGGATTCCGAACACTCGGCGGTGTGGCAGTGCCTGCGCGGCGAGCGCAATTTCAAGCGCATAATTCTTACGGCAAGCGGCGGACCGTTTTATTTTTCGGATACCGCGCTCGACGGCGTAACGCCCGAAATGGCGGTCAAGCATCCTAATTGGAATATGGGCAAAAAGATATCGGTCGAC
>CAJUQF010000024.1 GCA_910588315.1 uncultured Christensenellaceae bacterium
CGGCGATACCGGTCTCGGCTTGGCGCTCGGACTCGGTATAGGCATACCGGCGGCGGCGATCATAGCGGGCGGCGTCGCTTTCGCCGTACTCCGCGGCAAGAAAAAAGGCGGTAAAGGCAAAGCCGAAAAAGATCGCGACGGCGCGCAGGGCGGCGAACGCGAACCGGAAAACGACGATGTCGCGCAATCGAACCCCGATGGGGAATAATCAACGATAAATATAACCGTGCTTTGACACCGGCAACGTTAAATGCGTCGCCGGTGTTTTTTCTGTCGCAGGGCTTATGCGGCATTTTTATCGAAATCGAGCCGTATTGTATAATATCGGCGCGTGTCGAATTTTTACCGGAAAATTTTAAAATTATATGTATAATTCATTTGACAATCTTGACAATGAATGATATAATTAGAAAATGCGTTAGTATACCCCATAAAAGGCGTACAACGTAATTCATTATAAAGAGAGCAGACTCGGTTGTCACTTACGGTTCTGATTAGTAGTAAAAATGCCCGGTATTACGTGCATTTTTGCGACGCCGTCCCGAACGTCGAAACGGACTATTATCCGCGGGGCGGTTTTTGTGCGTCAGAAAAATTATTTTAACCGATTATTTTCGTCATAAAATGACGAACTCTGCTTTTTGTGCGTGAAAAATCGGGTCGAACCCGAAAATATCTCCGCATTTTAACGAAATAATTAAACCTTATTATAGGAGTTTGTATGGCTGAAAGAAAGATTTCCAAGGTCAAATTCGGCAACACGGAGCGCATGAGCTTTGCGCAGATACACGAAGTTATAGATATGCCGGATTTGGTCGAAGTGCAAAAGAAGTCTTACAACGACTTTATCGACAACGGCATACGCGAGGTGTTGCGCGATTTTTCGCCGATAACCGATTATTCGGGTCGTGTCGAGCTTTTCTTCGAGGACTATTATCTCGGATATCGCGAGGGCAACAGCCAAAAACGCAATTATACCGAAAAGGAGTGTAAAGATCGCGACGCGACGTTCGCCGTACCGCTGTATGTAAAGGTAAGACTTCACAACTGCGAGACGGACGAAAGCACGCGCAGCGAAGTGTACATGGGCGATATGCCGCGTATGACTCCGACCGGTTCGTTTATAATCAACGGCGCGGAACGTGTCGTTATAAGCCAGCTCGTTCGTTCGCCGGGCGCATATTTCGATTACAAAAAAGACGTCAAGACCGGACAGGCTCACTACAGCGCGCAGAATATCCCGTCGCGCGGCGCGTGGCTCGAGTTCGAAGAGGATTCCGCCGGCGTGCTTTGGGTGCGTGTGGACAGGCAGAAAAAAGTGCTTGCCACCGTGCTTTTGAGCTGTCTTTCCGCGGTCACGGACAGCGGATTCGGGACGGAAGAGGCGCTCAGAAAGATATTCAACAACGATCCTATAATAGACGTCACATGCGCGCGTTACGGCGACAAAGAGGACAAGCACGAACTCAGCGAAGAGCGTGCGCTGCTCGAACTCAACCATAAGCTCCGCAGCGGCGAGACTCCCACGATCGATTCCATCAAGTCGTTTATTTACGGGATGTTCTTCGATCGCCGCAAGTACGATCTGTCGCGCGTCGGCAGATACAAATACAACAAAAAGATGGCGTTGCGTTACCGTGTCGACGGATTCCGTGTCGCCAGAGATATAATCGACGAGAACGGCGTCGTTTATGCTCGCGCCGAGAATAAGCAGGCGCACACTTCCGCCGACGTTCTCACCGAAGAACTCGCAGTCAAGATCCAAAACGCCGGTATCAACGAAGTTTGGGTCATAGCCGACGACGGCAAAGAATTTAACGTAATAGGCAACAATCACGTAGATCTTGCCGGATATATCGACGCAGACCCGCGCTCTATAGGCATAAACGAAATGGTCTACTATCCCGAACTCGTCAAACTTATGGACGAGGCGGAAGGCGACCGCGCCAAACTTGCCGATCTTTGCTCCAAGCATATCGACGATCTTATCGTCAAGCATATAGTTGTGGAAGACGTCATCGCGACCGTAAACTACATCATGGGCTTGCACCGCGGGTTCGGCACGTGCGATAACATCGACCATCTCGGCAACCGCCGTGTGCGCAGTGTGGGCGAGCTTTTGCAAAATCAATTCCGTATCGGTATGTCGAGATTGGAACGCGTCGTCCGCGAACGTATGCAGATCCAGACCGAGTCGGAGCTTTCGGCGCAGACGCTTATAAACGTTCGTCCCGTGTCGAGCGCGATAAAGGAATTCTTCGGGTCGTCGCAGCTCTCGCAGTTCATGGACGAGACAAACCCCATAGCCGAGCTTACGCACAGACGCAAGCTGTCCGCGCTCGGTCCCGGCGGTCTCAACCGCGAACACGTAACTTTCGAAGTACGTGACGTTCACTACACGCACTATTCGCGTATGTGTCCCATAGAGACGCCCGAAGGTCAAAACATAGGTCTTATTTCGTCGCTCAGCAGTTATGCGCGTATAAACGAATACGGTTATATAGAAGCGCCTTATCGCAGGGTGGACAAGGTAAATCACGTCGTTACCGACATAGTCGACTATCTGCCTGCGGACGAAGAGGACCGCTACATGATAGCTCAGGCGTCCGAACCGCTCGACGAAAATAACTGGTTTGCCAAAGAACGTGTCATGATGCGTTATCGCGATCTTATAGGCGAAGTTTCGCGCGACCGTATCGATTATATCGACGTGTCGCCCCGCCAAATGGTTTCGGTCGCTACGGCGCTTATTCCGTTCCTTGAAAACGACGACTCGCACCGCGCGCTAATGGCGTCGAACATGCAACGTCAGGCGGTGCCGCTGCTCAAAACCGAGACGCCCATAGTCGGTACCGGTATCGAGCATAAAATAGCTTACGACTCCGGCGTTATGGTCATTGCGCGCAAATCCGGTACCGTCGATTACGTCGACGCTGAGCGTATAATTGTCAAGGAAGACGACGGCGAGCGTCAGATGTACATTCTTAAAAAGTTTGTCGGGTCCAACCAAGGCACATGTATCAATCAGCGCGCTATCGTCAATAAGGGCGATCGCGTTACGAAAGGTCAGGTGCTTGCCGACGGACATTCCACGTCGCAGGCGGAGCTTGCGCTCGGCAAAAACGTGCTCGTAGGCTTTATGAGCTGGGAAGGCTACAACTACGAGGACGCTATACTTATCAGCGAGCGTATCGCTAAAGACGACGTATTCACATCTATTCATATAAACAAACACGAGACTGAAGCGCGCGATACCAAGCTCGGCGCGGAAGAGATAACGAGAGATATCCCCAACGTCAGTCCCGAGGCGCTTAAAAACCTCGACGAGGACGGCATTATCCGCGTCGGCGCGGAAGTCGATTCGGGCGATATTCTCGTCGGTAAAGTTACGCCCAAGGGCGAGACCGACCTTACTCCCGAGGAACGCCTGCTGCGCGCCATATTCGGCGACAAGGCGAGAGAAGTGCGCGACACGTCGCTTAAAGTTCCGCACGGCGAAGGCGGTATAGTCGTTGACGTAAAAGTCTTTACGCGTGCAAACCGCGACGAAATGAAACCGGGCGTAAACAAGCTCGTCCGTGTGTATATAGCGCAAAAACGCAAAATATCCGTCGGCGATAAAATGGCGGGACGCCACGGTAACAAGGGCGTTATTTCGAGAGTTCTGCCGGAAGAGGACATGCCCTTCATGGCGGACGGCACGCCGCTGCAGATCGTTTTGAACCCGCTCGGCGTTCCCAGCCGTATGAACATCGGTCAGGTACTCGAAGTTCACTTGGGTCTCGTCGCGAAAGCGCTCGGTTGGAAGGTCTCGACGCCCGTATTCGACGGTGCGATCGAGTCCGATATTCAAAAACTGCTTGCCGATAACGGTTATGTTTCGCCCGACGGCGAGGTTGACGGCAAGATACAGATGTACGACGGCAGAACGGGCGAGATGTTCGAAAACCGCGCGACGGTCGGATACATGTATATGCTCAAACTTATCCACCTTGTCGACGACAAGATGCACGCGCGTTCGACCGGTCCGTATTCGCTCGTCACGCAGCAGCCGCTCGGCGGTAAAGCGCAGAACGGCGGACAGCGTTTCGGAGAAATGGAGGTGTGGGCGCTGTACGCTTACGGCGCGGCGAACGTCCTTCAAGAGATAATGACCGTCAAGTCGGACGACATAGCCGGCAGAAGCAAGACTTACGACAGCATTATCCGCGGTATGGACGTTTCGGAACCCGGCATACCCGAGTCGTTCAAGGTGCTTATCAAGGAATTGCAGGCGCTTGCTCTCGACGTCAAAGTTCTTACCGAAGACAAGGAAGAGATCGGTATCAAGGAACTCATGGACGACGATCCGGTGCTTTACGACAGCGAACCTACTCCCAAGCATTACGACAGCAGCATGTTCGGCGACAGCGACGACATAGAGATCGAAACCGATATTCTCGGCGGGCTTGACGACGATGAAGAGCAGCCCGACGATATCGACGGACCCGGCAGTTTGTTCGATGAAGAAGTGGTTATCGACGACGATCCGTTCGCGAACGGCGATTTCGACGACGAAGAAGAATAAAGGAGTGCGATAGGTATGTTTGAATTAAATAATTTCGATTCTATGCAAATACAGCTCGCCAGTCCCGATAAAATAAGGGAGTGGTCGTACGGCGAGGTCACCAAGCCGGAAACCATAAACTATCGCACGCAAAAACCCGAAAAGGACGGTCTTTTCTCCGAACGTATATTCGGACCGACGAAAGATTGGGAATGCTATTGCGGTAAGTATAAACGCATAAGATACAAGGGCGTCATCTGCGACAAGTGCGGCGTGGAAGTCACGACGAGCAAGGTCAGACGCGAGCGCATGGGGCATATCGAACTTGCCGCACCCGTTACGCATATTTGGTATTTCCGCGGCGTACCCAGCCGTATCGGGCTTATACTCGATTTGCAGCTTAAGCAGCTCGAGCAGGTAGTGTACTTTGTCAACTATATAGTTCTCGATCCGGGAATTACCGATCTTCAATACAAAGAGATAATAACGGACGATAAGCTTCGTCAGTATCAGGATCAGTACGGACCCAAGGCGTTTAAAGTCGGCATGGGCGCGGAAGCGATCCGCCAGCTTTTAAAGGACATCAACGTCAAAGAAGAATACGAGAAAATGCGCGACGTAGTGGAAAAATCGTCCGGGCAGAAAAAGCTCCGTGCGATCAAACGTCTCGATATTCTTTACGCATTCATGAAGTCGGGTGCGGAACCCAATTGGATGGTTCTCGACGTTTTGCCCGTACTTCCGCCCGAACTTCGTCCCATGGTACCGCTGGACGGCGGTCGGTTCGCGACGAGCGACCTTAACGATCTGTATCGCAGAGTTATCAACCGTAACAACCGTTTGAGACGGCTTATGGAACTCGGCGCGCCGGATATAATCATTCGCAACGAAAAACGTATGCTCCAGGAAGCGGTCGATTCGCTCATCGATAACGGCAGACGCGGCAAAGCGATCTCCGGCGCATCCAACCGCGAGCTTAAGAGTTTGTCCGGCTTGCTCCGCGGCAAACAGGGTAGATTTCGTCAAAACCTTTTGGGTAAGCGCGTTGACTATTCCGGTCGTTCGGTTATAGTTGTAGGACCCGAACTCAAATTCTATCAGTGCGGCGTCCCCAAGGAAATGGCTTTGGAACTTTTCAAGCCGTTCGTTATAAAAGAACTCGTCGCGCAGGGCAAAACGCATAATGCCAAGACCGCAAAGCGTATAGCCGAGCGTGCCGACGCGGACGTGTGGAACGTACTCGAAAAGGTGATAAAAGATCACCCGGTGCTTTTGAACCGTGCGCCCACGCTGCATAGATTGGGTATACAGGCTTTCGAGCCGGTGCTTGTCGACGGCAGAGCCATAAAGCTTCATCCGCTTGCCTGCGGCGCGTTCAACGCGGACTTCGACGGCGACCAGATGGCTATCCACGTACCGCTTTCCGTCGAGGCGCAGGTAGAGGCGCGCGTACTCATGCTCGCGCCCAACAACATCCTTAAACTCTCGGACGGCGCGCCCGTTTGCTCGCCGACGCTCGACATGGTAATGGGCAGTTATTATCTTACCATGGATAAGCCCGGATCGAAGGGCGAGGGCATGACTTTCTGCGACGTGGACGAAGCCAAGATGGCATACTTCAATAAGCAGATAGAACTTCAGACCAAAATAAACGTTCGTATCGAATTGCCCGTGGAAACGATAAAAGCATCCGGCGTCGAGATACCCGCAAATGCGGTCTCGCCCGACGGCAGGAACTACCGTCACACGGTCACGACCACGGTCGGCAGGCTTATATTCAACAAGCCGATCCCGCAAGATCTCGGGTATGTCGTCCGCGATACGTACGAAAAGATGTTCGAGCCGGAAATCAACTGCTGTGTCGATAAAGGCTTGATAAAGAGCATCGTAAACAACACGTTCAAGCAGAAAGGCGCGTCGGTCACGGTCGGCGTACTCGACGCGATCAAGGACATGGGTTATAAGTATGCGACTATCGGGTCGATAACGACTTCGGTTTTCGACATGCACATCCCGCAGGAAAAATATAAGATCCTCGACGACGCAGAGGCGGAAGTAGTCAAGATCGACAAGCTGTACGACCGCGGTTTCGTTACCGAGGACGAGCGTTACAACTCCGTCGTCAATATCTGGAACAAAGCCAACGATCAAGTCACCGACGCGCTTGTAAATACGCTCGACGCGTACAACCCGATCAACATGATGGCGACTTCGGGCGCGCGCGGTAACATGAAACAGATAAGCCAGCTCTCCGGTATGCGCGGTCTTATGCGTAACCCACAGGGCAAAACGCTCGACGTTCCCATCAGAAGCTCTTTCCGTGAAGGCATGACCGTTTTGGAATACTTCATTTCCACGCACGGCGGTCGTAAAGGTCTTGCGGATACCGCTCTCAAAACGGCAGACTCCGGTTATCTTACGCGTAGGCTTGTCGACGTTGCGCAGGACGTTATAGTCCGCGAAGAAGACTGCTGCGAGGGCAGCGATCCCAAGGGCATCGACACTTACGCGATAATGGACGGCAATCAGGTCATCGAAAAGCTCGAGGACCGTTTGGCGGGCAGATACAGCGCCGAGAAAGTCGTCAATCCCAAGAACACGAAAGAAGTGCTTGTCGACGTCAACGAACTCATCACCGAGGCAATGGCAAAGCGTATCGTCGCCGCGGGAGTAACTCACGTCAAGATAAGGACCGTTCTTACCTGCAAGAGCAAGCACGGCGTTTGTGCCAAATGCTACGGCAGAGACATGGCTGCGGCGACGCCCGTAGGTATCGGTGAAGCCGTCGGTATCATTGCCGCACAGAGTATAGGCGAGCCCGGTACGCAGCTTACGCTCCGTACGTTCCACATGGGCGGCGTTGCGTCTGCCGACGATATCACGACCGGTCTTCCGCGTGTAGAAGAGCTTTTCGAAGCGCGTAACCCCAAGGGCTGTGCGGTGCTTGCCGAACACGGCGGCAAAGTAAGGATCGTCGAAAAAGACGGCAAGCGCGACGTTATAGTCAAGCGCGACGACGGCACGGAAGATTCGTATTCCATACCGCACGGCGCGAGATTCAAGTCGTACGTAACGAGCGGCGCGGTCATCAAGACAGGCGACGCCATTACGGAAGGACCGTTGAATCCGAGCGATATCCTCAGAACCAAAGGACGAAACGACGTTCAGGAATATATAGTCAAAGAAGTTCAATCGGTTTACCGTTCTCAGGGCGTCGATATCAACGATAAACACATCGAAGTTATCGTACGGCAGATGTTAAAGAAAGTGCGCGTCGAAAACAGCGGCGACACCGACCTTTTGCCTGGCGAGATGATAGACCTTGCGACGTTCGACGAGGCAAACACCAAAGCCATGGAAAACTACGGCAGACCGGGTATAGCCAAGCATACTTTGCTCGGCATTACGAAAGCCGCGCTCGCAACCGACAGTTTCCTGTCCGCGGCGTCATTCCAGGAAACGGCGAGAGTTCTTACCGAAGCGGCTATAAAGAGCAAGACCGATCCGCTTATCGGTCTTAAAGAAAACGTTATTATCGGCAAGCTTATCCCCGCCGGTACGGGCGTCAGAAAGTATCGCAACATTTATCCCGTAGAACGCGCGGTCCCCGCAGCGGAAACGAGCGGCGATGGATATGTGGCGTCTCCGGACGGCGAGTAATTACGCACGAACGGGTACTGCGTCAAGCGCAGATATGAAAACAGTCAAGCCGTAATTGGCAGTGCGAATAATAAACTTCACATTCAAACTAAACACAAAAAAGTGTAGATGTAAAAACATCCGCACTTTTTTATTTTTAACATTTTATTAACAAAATCATTGAAATTGATTAAAAACCGTCTTATATAATGAACTTGCAAAACAAAAGCGAGGTATCGAAATGACAGTTATTTATTCTATTCTCGGTGTTTATGTAGCTCTATGTATATCGGCGTTAATTTTATATCTGCCGAAAATCCGACAATATTTTTCGGCTTTCAAAAAACCGAAACATTTGATTGCCAAAGAAACGCGCCGTATTGCGCTTGTAATACCTGCTCGTAACGAAAGTTCAATTATTACCGATTTACTCGATTCAATTGCAAAGCAGGATTATGATAAGGATTATTTCAGCGTATATATCATCGTAAAGGAGCCGACCGATCCAACTGTAAATATTGCAAGTGAATTCGGTGCAAATGTATTTATTGTTTGTAATCAAAATTGCAAAGGCGCGGCATTGGACGGTTATTTTAACGCAATAAGCAAAGAAGAATTCGAAAGTTACGAAGCGTTTGTCGTTGTCGATGCGGACGCAGTCCTTGCTCCGAATTATATAACAGAGCTTAATAATGCGCTTGAGTACGATAAGGACATATACAACACCAGAAAGCTTATAAAAAATTACCTTGGTGATAAAAAGACACGCTCGCTCTGGTGTAATCTGTCGGCACTCACTTATCCGATTATCGACGAT
Organism: uncultured Christensenellaceae bacterium; assembly: GCA_910588315.1. GTDB lineage: Bacteria > Bacillota > Clostridia > Christensenellales > Pumilibacteraceae > Anaerocaecibacter. Next base: position 9,003 of record CAJUQF010000024.1, read on the forward strand.
TTGGGAAATGCTTATCGCGGTAAAAAGAATATACCGTTAAATCTCTGCGGTCAAGGATTGATGGTGAGAAAACGTGCCATCGAAAAATTGGGCGGATGGCCCTACCGCAGCATGACTGAAGACTACGAAATGCGAATGGACGGTTATCTGAAAGGACTTACGGGAATGTACTATCCATACGCCGAAATTTACAGCGAAGAAGCTGTCGGCTATAAAGAGGTATACATAAGGCGTATGCGTTGGCTCACCGGATATTCGCAGTGCGATAAAAAGTATATGCACGATATACGTAAGAAGATCAAAAATACGAGATCGCCGTTTGCGCTACGCTTCGATATGCTTTGTTATAAAGTTGCTCCTGCATTGTTTTTCGCAGCGACATTGTTGACTATGGCATGGGGTTGTATTTTAACATGGAGCTATCCTGCGTGGCAAGTGGAATCATGGATATATCTTTTTTGTATACCGTTTGCCGCGCTGTATGGTCTGTTGTATATTTATACGCTTATGGCTATGTGGTGTTACAGAGACGTATTCAAAAAAATAACGTTCGGAGAAAAGCTTGCTATGGTGTTTTGTCATCCGTTCTATCTCTTGCAATATTTGTCCATTTATGTTAAAAGCAGATTCAAAGCTAAAAAAAGCTTTGAATGGAAACAAACGGAGCGAGTTATCTATGAAAAGAAAATATAATGAGATAATTTACGGTTATTCGGTAAGATAATTATTTGTAAATTCGTTGCGCTCGCGACGAAATAAATCTGTAGTCGGAGCGTACATGCGATATGCAAAAATTCTTTATGCTTATTTGATAAAATTTTTGTTATAATAGAATATAAGCAGTTAAGTTGTGATTTGATTGCGGAATTGCTTACGTGCTTGATTTGGCGCAAAAAATTTGATATAATGGAGAAAACAATGCCGGAGAAAGTTATGAACAATATTCTTGTCGTAGAAGACGACGGCAAAATGAACAGTATTCTTTGTTCGCATCTTAATAAAAACGGTTATCGTGCGATAGGGTGTATAAATCCTATCGAGGCGTACGATTTGTTATACGGTTCGCAGTTTGATATGATAATATCCGATATTATGATGCCGCAGGTTGACGGTTTCGAGTTCGCCGAAAAGATTCGCCAAACAAATAAGGAAATACCTATATTGTTTATGACATCGCTCGACGATTTTAAATCCAAACAAAAAGGATTTAAGGCGGGGATAGACGATTATATGGTGAAACCCGTCGATTTGGACGAAGTGCTGTTGAGAATCAGTGCTCTTTTGCGGCGGGCTAAAATCAATTCCGCCAACGAAATTGTTATAGGCGACGTAAAACTTGTCAGGGACGAAATGACGGTTTATGTAAATGGAGAAGAAATGCCCGTTATGCCGAGAGAATTTCAGATCCTTTATAAACTGCTTTCTTATCCCAAAAAAATATTTACGCGGAGCGAACTTGTTGACGAGTACTGGGGCATGGAAGGCGATACAGGGTTGAGAACAGTGGACGTTTACGTTACGAAATTACGTAAAGTTTTTGCCGATTGCAAAAACTTCGAAATCGTAACCGTACACGGTTTCGGTTATAAAGCGGTGATAAAATGAAAAGAGAAAAACAAAAGAGCAAAATGCGGGATAAGCGTATAAATGCTCCGTTCGTATCATGGCAGTTTTATTTGATTATATTCGTCGTCGTACTGTTTTTTGCGATCGACGAGTATTTTATCGTTGCATATTGCAAGGATTATTTGGAGTCGTTCGTTCCGCTTATAATACTCTATATTTTTTCGAGCAGTGTAATTATTACATTGGTCGTTAGTTTGATACGTAAATTTGTGTGGAATAAACCGATCAAATATATTGCAGAAGCTGCCAAAAAAGTCGCGGGCGGCGATTATTCCGTAAGAGTAAGGTCTATGCGCAAGGACGGTAAAAAGGACGAAGTCGAAGTGTTAATCGATGACTTCAATCGCATGACGGAAGAACTTTCCGGTACGGAAATTTTGAAAGGAGATTTTATATCCAATGTATCGCATGAAATCAAATCGCCGCTTGCAGTTATACAGAGTTATGTTCAAAGCCTGCAATCGGATGATCTTACCACCGGTGAACGACGGGAATATTTAAGCACTATTATGCAGGCAACAAAGCGCATGAACGCTATGATTGCAAATATATTAAAACTGAATAAACTTGAAAACCAAAGCATCATTTCGGATGCAACGGACTATCAGCTCGGAGAGCAGCTGCGTCAATGCGCTTTGGGATTCATGGAAATATGGGAAAAGAAAAATATAGACTTTAAAATCAATGTATGCGACGTTGCGGTTCATCACGATGCCACACTATTGGAACTTGTATGGAATAACTTATTGTCAAACGCAATAAAATTCACTGAGAATTTCGGTAGAATTGCTTTGACGTCGAAGGAACAAGCCGGATACGTTTATGTTACTGTAAAAGACAGCGGATGCGGAATGAGCGATGAAACGCTTAAAAGAATATACGATAAATTCTATCAGGGTGACACTTCACACTCTACCGAAGGCAACGGACTCGGAATGCCGATGGTAAAAAAAGTGTTGGAGCTTGAAAACGGTGAAATATCCGTTATAAGTAAAATAGGGGAAGGTTCTGAATTTACAGTAAAAATACCGGTATGAAACCGCAAATTATTTTACGGCAAAATTAGATTTATTCGGACGGCAGTTCGTTTTTGTGTATTGCCTTATCTCTAATTGCATTTTTGACATTGCACAAGCGTGTGTTCGGAATCTTCGTTATAGAAAATACCCGCCCATTTGCAAATGCTTTGCAGAATAGGAACGATAGAAAGTCCTTTTTTCGTTAAACAATATTCCACATGCGGCGGAATCTCGTCGAAAGATTTGCGCTCCACGATATCGGATTTTATAAGTTCTTTCAATGTAGAGGCTAGAACGGCATCTGTGATATTTGCCATTTCTTTTCTGAGTTCGCTATAACGCAACGTCTGCATTTCTGCAAGCACGCAGATAATGCGTGATTTCCATTTTCCGCCGAATATTTCCAAACCGTATTCTAACGGACAACGGATATCCTTTTCTGATTTCGGCTGATACATATCTATTTTCTCCTATCATTATTGTAAGTAAGTATAGCATAATACTTTTTATAAAGCAATTTACTATTAAAATAAATAGTTACTAATAAATTTCCTAATGTATTTTTAAGTTGCGGCGGATATGATATAATTATATTGCTCAGTGAGCGAAATAAAATTTTAGGAGAAAAAAATGAAAGTAAAAGCATATCTCGAAATCACGATGAAAATCGATGAAGCAAACCGTCCTGCCGCGGCAAAAGTCTATACGGATTATCGCGGTTCGTTCTTAAAAGAAATTAATGGTGCGCTTACGAAAGATTTGCTGATCCGCGACGAAGATGTACAGGTACTTCACGGGTTTGACAGCGCGGAACATGCCGCAGCATATCTCGAAAGCGATATGTTTAAAAATGACGTGTTCGTCGGTTTGAAACCTCTTTGGAGCGACGATCCTTGTGTAAGAATTTACACCGTAGCATAGAAAAATGATCAAAAGCGAAGCATACGGCACGTATGCTTCGCTTTTGATTTTACGAAGAACCACCGACGAAGAAACTATAAACAAACGTGTCGTTTTGAAAACAACAAGATCAATATAAGACTGTAAATGTCGAGATGTGTATCAATATGTCACTGAAGAATAACCAAAACAAATTTGATTTTGTTTTATTCTTGACAAAACGCCTTATCGGTTATATAATCATTATAATGACGGAAGAAATGCGCAACAGGATAAGCGCGCTCATAGTGATGATCGCAAAGGGAAACGACGGTGCGGCGGCGGAGCTGGCGTATCTTGTTTCCGCGCGCATGCTTTCCGTCGCGCGATCCGTTCTTCACGATAAGGCTAAGGCAGAGGACGCAGTGCAGGACAGCTTTATTCGCATTTTCGAGAATGCGAATAAGTTTAAAAGCGGCACCAACGGCTATGCCTGGATATGCAAGATCGTGCAAAACACCGCGCTCAATATGTTGCGTCGCGACCGCGCGTCAGTCGATCTCGACGAATGTTTCTATCTGGCGGACGAAACAGACGTTGCATCGCGCTCGGCGCAAAGTCTCGCCGTAGAGCAGGTGATGAGCGTGCTTGATATTCCGGAAAAGCGGCTTATATATCAAAAGTATTTCATGGATTTTACCGTGCGCGACAGCGCGAAAAGTTTGGGACTTTCAAAGTCCGCCGCAGCGCGCAAAATAGTTGCGGCAGAAAATAAAATGCGCGAATACATAAGTTCGCGGGACAAAAACGGGCAATAAAGGTTTGTATAAGTGATGAACGACAAAGACAAAGATATTCAACAGCTTTTCGACGGCTATGCGGATTCGCTGGAAACGCGTCCGGACCTTGCCGACGCCGCGCGCGATAAACTGCGTGCCGTTTCGCCCGCGCCGAAAAAGCGCAAGACTGCGCTTTGGGTATCTCTTGCGAGCGTGGGTTCTGCGGCGATGTGCGCGCTGGTGGTTATTGCGGCGGTAAATCTTGTCGGGAAGGTCGATAACAGTCTGCCGTCCGATCAGTCGCCGAGCGAGCCGGATAATCCTCTGCCGTCCGTATCTTATACGATAAACCAAGTTCGTGCCGAGCGCGTCGATACGGGTTTTATGGAAAACTATATCGATATGGTCGGAGCATCCGCTTACGGCGACGTGTTTGCCGAAAACTATTACGCATGTTATCTTAAAGACAGCGAAACGCTTGTTTACGTTAAAGCCGTATTCGGCGTGGATACCGGCTACGGCAATATCGAAATGAGCGTGATAGTCGAAAACACCGGCTACGAGCGCGACGATCTAAAATCGAAATATTCGGGATATCGAAAAGGCGAGTATACGTACAGGACCGAGTTCGTGCGCGGCGAGTACGTCACTTACGCGTTTTATTCGGACAAAGACTATCGCTATTACGTGTCGGCAATGGGTAACGTCGACGGCGCGCAGAATATCGCGCGCAAGCTTATCGGCGACAAAAAATAATGCCGAAAGATTTTTAAAAAAGTTTTGTAAGATATGGGACAAAAGACGACCGAGCCGTGTTGTAATTACAAATAACGCGGCGAAAGCCGCTATCCGAGCGGTGCGCATACATATCGCCGTCACTCGGAAAAGGAGTATCTCATGCGATTCGGAATATTCAAAAAAACAATATGCTTTATGTCGGCGGCGATGATCGGCGTTTCGCTTGCGGCGTGCGGCATGCCTGCCGATCCGGACGGCGGTTCGGACGGTTCGTTTGCCCCGTCGTACCGCGACGAGACGTTGAACGGCGGCGAACTTGACAACTATCAGACCGAGAGTATAAAAGAAAACGATTTTGTCGATACGGCGATTACGCCCGATTCGTATTTTTCGCTCGATCGCAACACTGCGTCGTATACTTACATGCGCCGCATAATAAACAGCGGCAAAAAAGTCTCGTCGGGCTCGGTGCGGCTGGAAGAATATATAAACTACTTTTCTTACGATTATGCGCGCCCTTCGGACGGCTCGGCGCTCGCCGTATCCGGCAGCGTGTTCGATTGTCCGTGGAACGACGAGCATAAGCTTATGTCGGTATCCGTCGCGGCGGAAGAAGTCGAGTATTCGTCCGTACCGAACAACATAGTTTTTCTTATCGATACGTCGGGGTCGATGTACGGCGACGATAGGCTAGGACTGATACAGCAGTCGTTTTCCATGCTTACGGACAGTCTCGACGAACTCGACACCGTATCGATAGTTACGTATGCGGGCGACAGCAGAGTGGCGCTCGAAGGCGAGAGCGGCGAAAACAAGACGCGCATTGCAAACGTTTTGCAGGATCTCAATGCGAGCGGCTCGACCAACGGGCAGGGCGGTATACAAAAAGCCTACTCCGTAGCGCAAAAATATTACCGCAAGAATGCCAATAACCGCGTTATTCTCGCCACCGACGGCGACTTCAACGTAGGCGCGTCGAGCAAAAGCGAACTTATCGATTTGATTGCACGCAAGCGCGCAGGCGGGATATATCTTTCCGTTCTCGGTGTGGGCATGTACAACACCAACGATACTACGATGAAAACGCTTGCCGAAAACGGTAACGGCAATTACGCTTATCTCGATTCGGTCGCCGAGGCACGTAAAGTGCTTGTGACCGAACTCGGCGGCACGTTTAACGTCGTTGCCAAGGATGCAAAGATGAGCGTTTCGTTCGATCCCGAAACAGTCGAAAAATACAGGCTGTTGGGCTACGAAAGCAAGCTGTTATCGCAGGAAGAATTCGACGATCCCGATACCGATGCGGGCGAGATAGGCTCCGGTCACACCGTGACCGCGTTGTACGAAATAGTTATCGACGAGAGCAGCGAAAGTCAAGCGATAGCCACTTGTAAAGTGCGTTACAAAGTGCCGGATACGGACGGTAACGACAGCGTGTCTGCGGTGATATCCGTACACGATTACAGCTACGAACCGAATGAAGACATGGTGTTTATCGGTTGCGTCGCCGAGTACGGATTGTTACTTCGCGCGTCCGCATATAAGGGCAATGCATCGTTCGATGCGGTAATAGACCGGCTTGCGGAACTCGACTGCACCGCGCCGTCGGTCGACCCGTTCAAAGCCGAATTCGCGGATCTCGTGCAAAAAGCCAAGACGATATACATTCGCGGCGAATAACAAGCGGGAAATTTATCGAAACGGGGGATGTTCGGAACGTGCATTAGTATCGTATCGTTCGAACTCGAAAGAAGCGACGGGATGAATGTATTTTTCAATTCGTCGCTTTTGTATGTATATGTGCGCATGTGATAATATAGTGTTTTACTGTAATAATGCTGTACAGCTATCCGAAAAAGCAAGAATTTACGTAGCGCAGACGATTTTTGTGATATAATATCAGCATGATAGTTCTCGATAAAAGCAAACTCGAAAAATACGGGGCGAAGATGAGACTGTGGCAGGGTATTCCTACCGTTGCGATCACGCGCAAAGGCAATATATTTATAAGCTTTTACAGCGGTGGTACGAAAGAATGTTACGGAAATTTTTGCGTACTCGAAAAAAGTACCGACGGTAAGACGTTCGGCAGAGTTGTCGCCGCGATCGATATGGGCAGCGGCGCTCGTGCGTTCGATCCGTGTTTGTGGACGGATCCTTCGGGCAGATTATGGTGGATATACAACGTAATGCCCGACTATGCGGCATACGCATGCGTTTGCGACGATCCGGATACCGAGCCGCTCGTGTTTCGCGAACCCGTAAAGATCTCCGACGGCGTGATAATAAATAAACCTATAGTACTGTCTACGGGAGAGTGGCTGTTTTGCGCGTCCGTTTGGAAGCAGACCGATTTTCAAAGCATACCGCCGCCCGATCGGACGCCCATGGAGAACGTGATAAAGACGAGCGATCTCGGCATTACATTTCGCGTGGTCGGCGGTGTGAGCGTACCCGATAAGCATTTCGGCGAAAGCATGGTCGTAGAACGCCGTGACGGCACGCTCGATCTTTATACGCGCACGCGTTACGGTATAGCGAAAAGCAGTTCGTACGACGGCGGCGCGGAGTGGACGGATACCGCGGACAGCAAGCTGGGCGGTCCCGATTCGAGGTTTTGTATACGCAGGCTGTCGTCCGGCAGATTATTACTTGTCAATCATAAGAATTTTACGGGCAGGAACAACCTGTGCGCAATGCTTAGCGACGACGACGGACAAACATGGTCGGACGGACTCATGCTCGACGAGCGCGACTACGTATCTTATCCAGATATGACGGAGTACGGCGGCACGCTTTATATCGTTTACGACCGTGACCGCGGATCGTACTGCAAGTCGCTTTCCGAATGTCTCGGCAAGCCGCGCGAGATACTTATGGCAAAAATAACCGAGGACGATATTATTGCCGGCAGGATAACGAGCGCCGTCGGCGAACTCAAAATAGTTGCGGATAAGCTCGGCGAGTATCTCGGCGCAGACGAAAATCCGTTCCGCGATTACGGCAACGGCGACGTTCGCGAATACGTGCTTGCGCTCGCCGAAACTGACGACGTCGAAGAAATAATGACACGTATATTCCGCGATTACGGCAATTGCTGTTTTACGATCGACGATTCGGAACGCAAAATTATAGACGATAATTGCGCGATAATTGCGGACGCCGGATGCAGCGGCGACGTGTGCAAAAAGATAACAGCCATACAGCGCATTATCGAGGTGTTTTTGAATGCGGGCAACAGCGCCGATATCGATTCGCTCAACAGTGCGTTTATAGAACGCGTGCGGAATTATATCGAAAACAATATTTCCGATTCGGAACTACGGCTCGATAAGATGTCGGACGAGCTGCATATATCCAAATTTTACATGTGTCATGTGTTCAAAAACCTGACGGGAACTACGGTATCTCAGTATATCAACTTTCGTCGTTTGTCGGCGGCAAAACGATTGCTTGTGGAAACCGATCGATCGGTCGTGTCGATAGGCATGGACGTGGGATTTTTGGACGGCGGATATTTTTCCAAGTGGTTTAAAAAGAGCGAAGGAGTCACTCCGGCGCAATACAGAGAACTAATGCGAGTTAAGAGAATATAAAGCAAGATTTTACCGCCGCCGATCGTGGTCGTGTGTTAAACTTTTTATAACGTGAATGAAAAAGGAGTATATTCGATGAGACGCAGGATATTATTGGTCATACTGCTCGTAACGGTCATGGCATTCGCCGTATGGAGCTTTATCGCGTGCGCCGATACCGCGGAACAAACAAAACCGAGCGTAGTATCGGTGGAAAAAACGGACAGCGGCGAGCTTACCGACACTTACACCATGACGTTCTCCGACGGCAGTACATACAAGTTTACAGTGGACCGCGAAGGCGGTACGGCAAGCGACAGCGCTTACGAACTGTATGTCAAGCACACCGGTTATACCGGCAGCGAGCAGCAATGGCTCGCCGCATTGCTCGACGGCACGCTGTTCGATAAGCCGAATGGCAGAAAAGTGCTGACTTTGACGGTGACCGACGAAACCGATAATGCTATAGCCGATGCGACGGTTAAATATGCGGGTTACACGTTTATGACGTCTTCCGACGGTAAATGCGAAATAGTGTTGTCTGCCGCGGGAGATATAACCGTAACGAAAATAGGCTACGTACCGGGTAAACTGAGCATATCTTCCACAGATATCGAAACTGACGGCGATATAACACGGGCCTTAAAACTCGCACCCGTCATGTCGAGCGGCGAATATAAACCGCGAGGCGATAATTACATCGAGTTTTCGATTCCTGCAGGCGATACCGTGTCCACATACTATTGGTATGCGGAGTATGACGATTCGGGCATACGCGTTTCGGTCGACGTTTTGGATACGGATATTGTGTCCGATGTTTCCAATCTCGGCATGAACGACAATATCGAATTTATAATTCAGCGTAATACCGCATCGGTCGGTCTCGACGAACAAAATTCGTTCAACGTGTTGGCGACTATCGGTTTCGATGGGAAGTGGGCGCGGTTTGCAGGCAGCGCCGACGGTTACGACGCCGACATATCTGCCGAACTTATCGATGCCGGTCTGCTCGAAATCACGAGATCGCGCAATATCGCGCTGCTCGGCGGAGTGAATTACGTTTCTATAGAAATATTCATGGACTATAGACTATGGGACGTTTCCTATGACGAGGCGGTCGGCGATTTCACTATATCGCCCGCGGCGCGTAACGGCGTTAAAAACGGATATACCGCATTCAGAAGTTACGTAGGGTACGACTGTGTTTGGTCGAACGCCTCGACAAACGTGCGCATAAAGTCGGATGGCTCGTTTACCGAGAATTATTTCGATTTGCCCGATCTGGAAAAGGAAATAAAGCGATTGCCCGACTATGTCGACGGCAGAACGCTCGAAAACGACATGGCGGAGCTTTCGAGTAAAAGCGCAGTTGCGCGGCGGTACGTATCGGGCGAATTGATTTTTACAGACAGGACGTATTTCGTCGAAAAAACGGGGATCCCCGCGGCGCTCGACGGCGTAAGCTTTTTATACGGATCGATCGAGACGGTCGACTTTGCGGTGGAGCGCGACGGCTATGTAGTCGTTGCCATACCGAATACGTCGGCGCGACCTGCGGCATATCTGTCCGAATGCGGATTCTCTCACATAGCGGAAAAATTGCCGGCGATAGCTCATTCCACTAACGGTTCGTTTTTGACCGACAGAATGGACTATTACGTCAAGTATGCCGCCAAAGGCGAAGAGTATGTTTTGCCTAAATGGGGCGTGGTGTTCTTTAGCGAACACGACGAATACGGCAAAAACAATTGGGAAACCGTCCCTGCGACGGTGACGGCTCTGTCCACGGACGCGCTTGTCGCCGAGTATGCGCCGAGTGCGCGTAAGTGGCAGGGCATTCCCGGGATCGAGTGTGTGCGCAAATCGGACGGCTCGACTCGGCTGTTCGCCTGCTGGTTCACGGGAATGGACAAAGAACCGCGCGTCGGCAATTACGCGGTCGTTTATTACAGCGACGACGGCGATAAATGGAATCCGGCTTTTGCCGTGGATTTAAAGGGTACCGACGCGGCAGTCGATTCGCGCGTGTTCGACCCGTCGCTGTTCGTGGACGACGATAATAATTTATGGATCTGGTGGAATCAAACCAACGAACCGTTTGCGCACGTGACTTCCTGGTATTGTAAAGTGGGCAATGCCGCCGACGGCAACGTTCAATCATTTACTATAGGCGCGCCGGTCATGACTTCGTACGGCTTGAAAATGAATAAACCTATCAAGCTTTCGACCGGCGAGTGGTTGTACTGCGCTCACGATTTTACCGATATGGGTAAGACCAAAGTGTATTCTTCGAAGGATAAAGGCGCAACCTGGAAACTTAAAGGTATTGCGAACGTGCCTAACGCGCGTTTTGCCAATGAGACGGCTATTGCCGAGCACGTCGATAATAACGGCGACATTGCGCTTGTCATGTGGAACAGATGCACGTACAGTTACAATATCGCGGTGAGTTATTCTTACGATCTCGGCAAAACTTGGACAGATAGCGAAGAATTTTATAATTACGGGCCGTCGTCGAGAATGAATGCCAAGACGCTTGCCGGCGGAAATATTCTGTATGTGCATCATTACAGAACAGAGAGCAGAACGAACCTTTGTGCGTTTCTTTCAGAGGACGGCGGCAAAACTTTCCCGCATGCGCTCGTACTCGATACGCGCCGCGACGTGTCGTATCCGGATATCGCAACCGACGATAATGGAAATATTTATATCGTTTGGGACTATAACAGATATATCGATAAGCAGATACTTATGACGACGGTGACTGAGCGCGAGCTTCTTGCAATAGACGGCATGCGCATACTCGACGCGGATAGGATTAAGACGGTGTCGTCGCTCACGCTCGGCAATGAATGCGCGGATGTGCATATATCGGTCGTGAACGGCGGTTCGCCCGTAGACGGTGCGAGCGTGACGCTTTCTGCGCCGTACCGCGCCGATATTACCGCCGTAACCGACGAGTACGGCGTGGCGGTATTCGGGAGTATTCCTGCCGAAGAGTACGTTGTGACGGTATCGAAACAGGGATATTACGACGGCGTTATCGGCTTGACCGAACGTGATTTCATCGACGCGCTGTTCGATACAGTGAGTTCGAGTATAGAACTCGCCTCCGTCGAATATGTTACGCTTCGCGGCAATGTGACCGATATGTTTACCGGCGCGGCAATAAGCGGCGCGATAGTTTCCGTCGGAGGTCTGACGGCTGTTACGGACGATAGCGGCGCGTATACGATTGCCGTTCCGTCTGCCGCAACGACCGTATCGGTCGCGGCGAAAGGCTATCATGCGGAAGAGCGCGCGGTATCGCTTGCAGCCGATATAGGAAAGGACCATAACTTGAACGTTTCGTTATACGACAGCACTTATACGTATATCGGAAAGGTCGGCGGCAAAGTTTCCGATGTGGATACGTTGATGTGGAGCGTGTATTTAAGCAGGAACGCCGACGGGCTGTCGCTTGTCGCCGCAGCGGACGATATGATACCGTCGGACGGCGGACTTACTCAGTTCGAAATTTGGTTTCATGCCGGCGCGGCGGGTACGACGAGAACGGCAAATACCGGCAACGTCGATTATCTCAGTAGCGGGCTTACTCGTGCGGCGCATTTTCCGTCGAACAAATCTACATCGGTGTTTTCGCTCAAAGATAACACTTCGGGCGGCATAACTTTTACGATGGATAACAACGTAATAACTTCCGTTATAAATTACGAGACCTTGTCTAAGATCGTCGGCGGATATGCGGTGGATGAGAGTACGCCACTCGCCGTTAATCTTCTCGGTGGACGAAAGGTGGGTAACGCGTGGTCGTATGCCGAATGGCGTAAAGAAAATTCGACTTGTTACTCCGGCACGGGCGTTATTTCGCGATTCGATCCGAGTACGTTTGTGCTGTTCAAGCCGGACGGCAGTGTGTCTGTTAGAGCACGCGAAGGCGACAGCACAGACGATCTCGATGCGCTTGTTCGCTCGTCGTCTATAGGAAACGAGAACAAAAAACTTTCGGAAAATATGGCTCGGTTCGAATTGTCGCCGACGATGAAACTACACACGGTAAAGACGG
>CAJUQF010000025.1 GCA_910588315.1 uncultured Christensenellaceae bacterium
CCGTAAAAGAGCTGTTCGATCCGACGTTCGAAGCGATAGGCGACAGCGAACTGAGCTACGATCAAAAGCGCGGACTTTTGTATAATCTGTATTGCTTTGCGTGTGCGGTTAATCCGGAGTACGCCGGAAATCCGTTGAACACTCTGTTCGAATACGGGTGCTGTTTCCTTATAGAACCCGAGCGTCACCCGAATTACGACAAAACCGATCCCGAGTTCACTCACACCGCGGCGTCGTCCGATGTTTTACCGAGCGGCGGACGGTGGTACAAGCGGCGCGGCAAATATTTTATAAAATACGATTACGGTTCGGCGGTGTACGATAAGCTTGTGTTTAACGACGTTATTCCGCCGCAGGACAAAACGCCTATCGAACAGCTTTCGCTGTATGCCGCGGTGTATTTGGTATGCAATATGTTCAGAACGTTGCGTCCGCTGTGGTTTACGTATTATTTTTATCTCGATGCGACCAACGAGCCGGTCGACGAAGAGTTCGATGAAAAGCTATACGAATTGTTACATGACGGAACGATATACGACGACGCAATGGAAGTTGCGGGGTCCATGCTGATAGGCGACGAGACCGAGCTGTCGGGATCGGAAAAACTGCTTAATTGGTACAAACCGTTTATAGAACGCCGCAAGCAAAAGATATTCGACGTTTTCGAAAAGCACATGCAAAAAGGCGATCCCGATTTCGTCGCCGATTACTCGACGGCGCTTCTATCCTGCTATCCCGAGTCGACGGGGCTTATGAATTGGAACGCCGCGGCGCGCACCGAGAGAGTTTCTCGTGACCGCGACGCCGCGGCGCTGCGCGAGCTTGTAATAGATCTTCGCGAATACGATCAAGCCGCGGACTCCGCCGTGATAAAAAAATATCTGAAACTTGCGGAATTGATGTTGAAAAACGTGCAGTAGATCATTTTTGTGATACAAATGCTATTATAGTATTGACATTCCTTTGTATTTGTGATACAATTATTGCATATAATAGACGAGGAGGCAATAATGGCTACTACAACACTGCATGCAAGAATAGATACCGACCTTAAAAATGCGGCGGAAAGTATTTTCGCTCAGCTCAATCTTTCTCCGACCGATGCAATAAAATTGTTTTACAAACAAGTGGAATTGCAGGGCGGATTACCGTTCGAACTTAAAGTTCCGGCTAAGGTGCAGGCGGAACAGAAATTATTCGCAGAGATAGAATGCGGCGCAAAGTCGGCAGAAGATAGTGGCTGGATGAGCATATCGGAGAGTAAAAGATCATTGGGGCTGTGATCGTGTGTAAAGAAGTTTTCATATCTCCGAAAGCGCACGACGACATAAGGCGTATATATGACTATGTATTAAACGATGGGGAAAGCATAGCATTAAATCAAGTAAAGCGTATTTACGACGGTATTGAAAAACTCGCGGATTTTCCCGAGTTGGGCAAAAAGCTGCAAAATCACGTCGAGCGTATGACAACACTAAGATACATTGTTGTAAGAAACGTGTACATAGTTATTTACGAAAATCGCGATACTATCGATATTTTGAGAGTGTTTAGAAAAGAGCAGGACTTTATTTCACAACTCGGAATAGGTAATGAATAAATTTTTAAAATAGAAGAGCGAAGATCTTTAAGGTCTTCGCTCTTTCGGTATATGAAATTATTTGTTCGCGCTACTATTATTCCGCTTTCGGAACGTATATGCGAAATGCTATCTTGGCTTGATCCATTTGTCCGTCGATGACGGGCAATCCGAGCTTGCTTATATTGAACGCCCTGTACGTATAGTCGCCCCACCAATCTTCGGTTATTACGGTCGTGTATTCCGAGGTGTTGCCGGGACGCGTGGCTTGCTTTTCTTCGCTTTTCCAAGCGTCGGGACGGTATTGCCAGCCCGATTCTATGACGAGTATCGTACCTATCGGGAGTTCTTCCTTGGTAAAGCGTTTTGTCGCATAGAATTTCGACGAAAGTCCGGCGTTGTCGGTTATGATATTAAGCGGATTGCTTGCGAGCGTGCTGTCGTAAAATCCGAGCGTCAGTTCGAGTTCGAGCTTGTCATAATTAGCAAACGGATCCTCGATATTTTGGGGGATATATATGTTGAACGCCGCATGCGTCTGTTCTTCCTGTCCGGTGATGACTTCTTTATTGCCGTTGTTTAACTTAAAGATATTGAATGCTCTGTAAGCGTAATTGCCCCACCATAATTCGGTAATCGAAACGATGTGTATCTTGGATTCGGCGGGACGCGTACTTTGCTTATTGTCATCTACCCATGCTTCGGGACGGTAGCCCCAGCCGTCGTTGACGACTATAAGCGAGCCTACGGGAAGTTCCGCTTTAGTGAAACGCTTTGTCGCGAAAAACTTCGGCGAGAGATTGGCGTCGTCGGCGATGACTGCCGTAGGTCTGTTGCTGTCCATGCTGTTGTAAAAGCCTTGGGTGAGCGAAAAGTCGAGTTTGTCGTAACCTGCCGCCGATATATACTCGCTCTCGTCCGCTTTGGGTACGTAGATCTTGAACGCGGCTTTGGCGGCGTCTATCTGGTTATTGATCTGTACGCTCGCGCCGGCGCGTGCGACGTTGAACGCGCGATAGGTGTAACCGATCCACCATTCCGGGGTAACGGTAAACATGCGTATAGTTTCGTTGTCTGCTCTCGTTGCCTGCGCGGCGTCGCTATTCCAACGCTCGGGACGGTACTGCCAGCCGCGAGCCAGAACTATTATCGAGCCTACCGGTATTTCGCTCGGAGTGAAACGTTTGGTCGCGAGAAAGCTGCGGTTGAAATCGGTGTCCTCCGTAAATATCCCGGTCGGGTTGTTTTTGTCCGTGCTGTTGTAAAAGCCCTGCTCGAGCGTGAAATCGAGTTCGGTGTATTTTTCGCTGTCTACGGTCGGCGGCGCGGGTTCGGTCTTGTAAGCCGATTCCGTTATCGCGTATCTGGCGGCTACGGCCTTTTTTACTGCGTCGATCGCGACCGCCTTATCTTCTTGTTCGACGGTTGACGGAAGGAATTCGATATCGTCTATAGGCAATCCCGTAAGCGAGTGTATGAGCGTGAGACCGGCGATATATCTGCCCAGATCGAACGATAGGTGATAGCCGTCGCGTGTGAGCGTGTCTCCGATATACGAAGTGCGCGCATTCTGTACGGCGGTGCCGCAGGGAATAACGTCGGAGATTTTGGAGTTGGGCAGAACCTTGTTTTTGACGGTGTCGACTATCATGTTGTACATTTTGGTTTGACTGCGGTCGTATTTGCCGAACTCGCCGTGATTGCTGTTCTGCTGATACGCCCAAGTCATGTTCCAAACGATCTTTGCGTGACAGTCGTCGTTCATCTCGCGTTTGACATAGTTGGTCAGATATTCAAGCTTGCCGTAGGTGTCTTGCATGCCGCTGCTGCCGCTTGCCTGTTGGAGCGAGATAAAATCCCAATCGGTGGATTTTATGGCGTCGCTCATTCTGTAAGACATAGTGGTGTTCCATTTACCGTTTGTATTTAAGCGGTACTCGTATGCGCCGACATTGCCGAACGCGTTTTGGTAATGCGTGTCGAGCGTGCATCCGCCTATATACAGTCCGCCCAAGTACACCGTCTCTATGCCGAGACTTTTGGCGATGTTCCACGCGTGTTCCAACGTATCGTCCGAAAAACTGTTGCCGATCATGAGTATTTTAAGCGCGCGGTCCTCGTCCCAAGCCGGTATTACTTCCGCTTTTACAGTGACCTTGTACGATTTTGACAGCGAACTGTTTTTAAGTTTTACGGATATAACGTATTCGCCGGCGACGTCGGGAGCGTAGCGCGAACTGTCTACCGTATACTCGTTTGCTGCCGCAGTACGCGTTCCGCCCTCGGAGTCGGTGACCGTAACGGTCAGATCGCCGACGGAGAATCTCTCGCCGTATTCGAATTCGACTTTCATGCCCGAAAGCGAAATCGCCGTATCCGTGACTGAAGACTGCTGCGCCGCTACCGTAGCTTTGTAGCTGTCGGATATGTTTGTGTTTTTAAGCGTTACCACGATCGTGTATTCTCCGGCGATGTTCTTGTCGTATGCTGAACTGTCTACGGTGTATTCGTTCTCCGCCGCGGTTCGAGTGCCGCCGTTAATGTCCGTGACGGTCACGACGAGCCCGTTTGCGGTAAAATCTTCGCCGTATTCGAACGAAGTTTTCATGCCGGACAGTTTAATGCTTGCCGGCGCAGGCGTATTATCGTCACCGCCGGGACCTTTGCCGTTATCGTCCGGCTCGCCGCACGCGATCAACGTTGCGGCAAGGCAAAATACAGCCGCGAACAGTACGAAAACAAAACGTAACTTTTTTCTCATAATTTTCTCCTATACCTGTCGCTTGCCTTGACAAGCAGATATAGGATAATTATAATGTATATATTAGATTTATTCAATAGAATAAATAAACCGAAAATTCGATAAAACAAACCTATGGAGGCAATTATGTCGATGAACGATATGAATTACTCGATAAACGAGAGCGAAACGCACAATTTCCCGTTTCTCGACGTGCCGCAAGACAAGAAGCTTTTGTACTATTCTACATCCATGGGAAACGAGAGTTTGAAAAGCGACTATTCTGCCGAAAGAAACGGGATAAATATTTATATGATAAACTATGTCGTGCGCGGTCACGGCAGACTGACGGTGGACGGAGCGGAGTACGAACTCGGTCCGGGCGATCTGACTTTTTTGCATTTATGGAATAGGTCCAAACTGATTTTCGATGCTGACGAGTCGGAGATAATATACTTTCATATACACGGAGGACAGACCGCGGATATTTACAGCGCGTATCTCGAGAAGGGCGGGTACGTTTTGCACGGAGTGAGTAAAGAGTTTATCGCCGAAAAGTTTAAAGCGTTTACTGCCGCGATAGGTACGGACGGCGGGTTTTACGCTCAATCCGAAATAATTTACGGCATGTTGATAGAGATACTGAGACTAAAACGCGATGCGGCGCAGCGCAATTATCCGCGGCTCATAAACGAGGTTATGGCGCACATATTTTATCGTTGTCCGCCGCCGTCACCCAAACAAGTCGCGGAAAATTTCGGCTTCAGCCAGGTATATTTGGAGCGGCTGTTCAAACGTCACGTAGGCGAGTCGATGCAGTCGTTTATATTGAAACAAAAGTATGCGTTTGCGTGCAGGTTTTTGGCGGATTCGGATATGTCAGTCGACGAGATCGCGCGCAAAGTCGGATACGAAGATTCCAAAGGACTTATCGTGTTGTTTAAAAAGTTCGGCACGCTCACGCCGCTCGCATACAGAAAAAAGGCGAGGGAATAAAACAAGCCCAGCGTATCTTCATATGCGCATATGCGAATGTGTCGATGATCACGGACTTGCGTTTTGTAATCCCGCAATCATATTTCGGTTTCGCACACGGCGGTCATTATTATGTCCTGTTCGTAGTCGCCGAAACGTTTGGAAAACAAATTAAATCCGCCGGCATTGTCAGCGGATCTTTTATTTTCCACCCTAAACGTACACTTGGCTGTATCGTTCATTCCGAGTTTGTCGAGCGTTACGTCGGAAACGCGCATGCCGTTTATATAACTTCCGTGCTTAGTGACGGCAACTTTTACGAGCTGTCCGTATTGCGTGAAGTCGTCCGACCACCAGGCAGGGTTCAGCTTGCCGCGCTTGCCGCCGAAGTCGGACGGCGACGTGTAGGTTCCGAGTTCTTTTCCGTTTACCGAGAATGTTATGTCGCTCTTCCAATCGTTGCGATACTGCGGCGCTTCGGCGCATATCTCGAGCGTAAAATACAGTTCGGTCACGCGCTTTTCCTTAAAGAACGAGCAAGGGAATTCATATTCGGCGTAGCCGCGATCGACCCAAAATATATAAGCATTTATACGTTCGGGCGCAAAGATATCGTTGAGCATGCGTCCGTTTTCCAGCACTATGCCGTACCGGTTTTCATAGTACGCGTCCGTATATAAACCTATCGGCATTTCAAATGACAGCTGTTCTTTTTTTGTTTCGCATACGACAGGCGGCGGCGCCAGATCGAGCGAAAAAACGCGTATATCGCTCACTATAAGCCGCGTGTCCTTCTTTTTCCCGGCTATGTAATCGGTGCGTACGAGCCGCGCGTCCTCAAGCAGCTTCACGTGGAAAAGCGTAGCCGAAGTGGATATAAACAGTCTGCGAGAAAGTTCCGTAATAGTCATGGGTGTGCTGTTTACAAGCCTCAGCAGCTCCAGCCTTGTCTTACAGGACAGCGCGGTACCGAGTTTTATTATGTTCTCGTCACAGTCTCCGTTAAGCGAAAGTTCGCCCGTCTTTTGCATAATATCATACATAAACCCATTATAACGTATTGCAAGTAAATTAGCAAGATAATCGGTACATAATTATGTACAAACGGCAATTTTTCTGCGGTAATTAAGTAGCTGTCGGCTATTGAATTAGCTATAGGCGCATGATATAATTTACGTATAAATGTTTTGCGGTACAGCGGCAAAATACGGAGGTCACATGATGACGGAGAGAATAGATAAAAAGTGCGTCTTATCGATTATCGTGATCGCCTTGGCGATCCTTCTTTCGGCGTTGGCGGTATTCGCGGGCGGCAATGCCGACGCCGACGAAACGCCTGTGCCGGCGGAGAGCGGTCCGTATATTTACGAGAGCGATTTTTCGTCGGGCGAGGATAAGATCCAAGGGATACCCGAATATTGGTCGAAGGGACGTTCGTTTTTCAGCGGCGTCAACGTATATATGCAAAACAATGCGTTGTATTTAGACAGTAAAACCGCAAGCGGTATTCAGGCGATTTATTTTAACGGTATGACCGGTTGCGATTATGTCGCGGAAGCCGATCTTACCATGCTGGACAAAACAGATAACAACCGCTGGATGGGCATGGCGTATCGCGTCGACAAAAACGGCGATTATCTCGAGTTTTTTCATATCGCGGCGAATAACAATATTACGCTGAACGGATATTACGGCACAAGCGCGCAAACGGGTACTAAAGGATGGAACTCGTATAAACAGGTCTCGGGCGCGACTGTTAAGACCGAATTTCCCGCGATTGCCGATAAAGTGTCGAACGGTCAACCCATTCATTATAAAATAGTCGTAGCGGGCGACGAGTTGATAGGCTATATCGACGAGTGCGAGGTCATACGCGACAAAATAAAACGCGCTCATCTTTTGGACGGACAACTTGCGTTTGCGAGCAGCAATACTTTGGTCAAAATAGAAAATCTCAAGATCACGAGTCTTGCCGAGCTTACTCAAGACGATAAAAACGAGAGTATTGTCTCCGATATCGAATTCCCGCGCACTCAATCGGCTTCGACGTATATCGAGGAAAATAATTACACATCGCAAACGACGATAAACTTCGGAGAAAGCGAACAAAAAGCGTTTGTGACCGTATCCGAGGCAGGAGACGCGCATATACGCGCTTTTGTCGATAAAAACGGCAATGTAGGTATTGAAAGGATGGACGGCGGAACGGGAACGAATTTGCTTGTCGGAACGGTAGCGATTACCGATATTTCCGCCGTTAACGTAAAAGTAACCGTTGCGTGCGGTTACGCGCGGCTGTGGATAGACGATATTCTCGTGGGCACCGTATACGTCGGTACCGCTCGGAATATATACGGCGTAACGGCGGCGGACGGCGTTACTTATACTTCGGGGACGCTCCGTAAGACGAATAGGATTTTGGAGCGTATGGACGTCAGATCGGATATGCCGTCCGTCGATTACGGCACGGTGTCGCCCGATTGGAGCGCGCTGCGTATAGACAGGGTCTATTCGGACGGTTCCGTCGCGCGTATAATTATCGGCGACGGCATGATATCCGGTTACGATCCTTACGAGAGCGGTGAGCAGACTATAACAGTCACGTACGAGTGGGAGGGCGAAACGTTTATGAACGATTTCACGGTTACGGTCGAAGATAATCCGGAAGCCGCCGCATTGAGAATAGGGATTATGAGCGACGTTCACGTCGGCGCAAACGCGTCCAATGAGACGGCGATCAAAAACGCATTGCGGTATTACAAAGAGAGAAACATCGATTTGCTTGTGCTTGCGGGAGATATCGGTCACAACTATTACGATAACATGATAAAGTTCGAAGATATTTTCGAAAGCGTGTATTCCGATCCGAGAACTGCGCCGGACAAAGTTTACGTCATGGGTAATCACGATACTTATTCGATAGAAGAGCGCGGCTTTAAACGCGGGACCGAAGCTCATAACAAAGAGATAGAGAGAGTGTTTACCGGAACTTACGGCGTGAACGTCGATTACGGTATGTCGGGCGTCAATTACTATAAGATCGTAAACGGATACGTGTTTGTCGGATTGTATGTGCAAACGCCCATAAAAGAACGCGCCGCGATGATAGCAAAGGCGTACGAACTACCCGAGGCGGAAGGCAAGCCGGTATTTATAGTTCAGCACGAGATCCCAATCGGTTCGGTGTACATTGCCAACGGTACCGATTCGGGCGCGCCGCACGACTTTGAAATGAACGATGTGCTCGAGAATTATCCCAATGCTATTATGCTTGCCGGACACGCGCATAATCCGCTGGCGGATGAACGCGCTATTTGGCAGGACGGGTACACCGTCGTTACGTACGGCAGTCTGTTCGGACCTATCGTCGAGCGCAATATGTACGAGGGCGGAACTGAAAACGGCTCGTTCCAGCCCGATCTTTGGTCGGCGAAAAGCGCGCTGTACATGGAAGTATCCGCAGGTGCGGCAAACATTACGCGCTATGATTTTACTCATAACGAAAAACTCGGCAAGAATTGGGTAATACCGATAGGCGCAGACGGAACGGTAGACCGCACGCCGTATAATTACGAATCGCGAAAAGCCGCTGCCGTCGCACCGGAGTTCGCCGCGGGCGCGATCGCAACGGCGGAGCCGATTTCGGAAAGCACCGTCACGATAACGTTTCCCAAGGCGGTAACGACGTATCCGCATAACGACGATATAATCCAATCGTATATAATTCGCGCATACGATAAAAACACCGACGAGCTATGCGGCGTCAAACGCGTGATCACTCAACACTATCTCGGATGCGATCTCGATTACGACAGTTATACGTTGCGGTTTAACGGACTCAGTCCTGACATCGATTACAGGTTCGAGATAACGGCCGTCGAGAGCTATCAAAAAGAAGGTACGCCTTTGACGGTGGAAACATCTACGCGCGAGTTTGCGGTAGGCGACAGACCTGCGGAATTCCATACCGATTTTTCGTTCCCGTGGGATAAAAATGCGTTTTATTCGTATACGCACGTCTCCGCCGCCCCGGTCAAAATAGGTAGCGGCGCGGCGATCTCGGACGCGCGCTCGTCGTCCAAGATCATTGTAAGGGATATTATGTTCGACGAGGGCATAGTGGAAACGTCTATCGCCATGACGTCGCGCGGCGGATTGATAAACGGCGGTCTGTTCTTGTTTGCGGCGGATGCGGCGGACGAACAGGATACAATAACCGCGCTGAATATCAATCTGGAAAGCGCGGTAAACAGCCGCGATCTTAAAGTGATCATCTATCGCTTCAATGGCAAGTACGATACGTCTCTCGCCAATGTGATATTGACCGACTATTTCGCCGACGGGGCAGAAAAGAGCGCGCTTGCGCTTAAAGTCGAAGTCACTCAAGGTCTGATATCGGTATTCGTTGACGGCAAATTGCGTTTGACTTGCGATGCGGCGACGCAAGTAAAGCCCGGCAGCGTGGGACTTCGAGCGCATTATTCCGAACTGTCGTTCGGACATCTCAAAGTTTATCGCTCGGACGGCGGTTATACCGCGCCGGATACTGCCGAGTTGGAGACGGCTATCGCACGTGCGAAAGAACTTTCGGGCATGTATGAAACCGGAACTGCGTCTACCGTCGTTTGCGGCGAAAGCTACGTGCCGCAGTCGGCTCTGACTTCACTCGATGAGCTTACTAAGGCGATTGACGTCGATCTTGTCAAGGCGTACGAGCGCAATGCCGTAAACGCACTTGCTCTTATAAATAAGGAGATCGCGGCGTTTGAAAAGTCGGTTGCGATAGGCGCAAAACACGTATCCGACGAATGGACGGTAACAAAGATTGCCACATGTACAGAGTCGGGGTTGCGCGAATGTACGTGTACGGTATGCGGCAAGGCGGCGACCGAAATTATGGAAAAGATACCGCACGCTTACGGCGAAACGTCGACGCATGACGCTACATGCACGGAAAAGGGTTACACGTATCGCACGTGTAATGTTTGCGGCGGAGAAGAAAAACTCGGAGATATTGCAGCCAAAGGGCATACCGATTGCGAATGGGTCTTGGTTGTCGACGACGGTGCCGATACGGGCGAGCGCCGCAAGTATTGCGCCGTTTGCGAAGAGCTTTTGGAGACCGAGCCGGTATACGTGATTACCGATACTAAAACAGATATAAAAGAGATCGAAGTCGAACGCGGCATGTCCGGCGTCACTATAGCTTTGATTGTAGTTTCCGCCGTCGAAGGCGTGATAATTATTTTGGGGATCGCGTTAATGTTAAATAAAAAACGCGCAAAAAAACGATCGTAGTCCACTCTCTATCCCGCTGATTGCGGATAGCAAAATACGGAAAAACGCCTCGAATTTGCTTTTGCAATTCGGGCGTTTTTTCAAATTGTTTTAATCGACTTGCAGAAAATCTTTGCCGATGTCGTTTTCGTTTACGAGCGGATTTACGTACCGTTTTTTGTTGTCTTTATTTTTATACACTATGGCTTTTTGCGGACAGCGGTGAAAACATCCGAGACAGGCTATGCACTTGTCGCCGAACTCGACCGAACCGGAATCGAGCGAGATATTATGCGCGGGACACAACGTGGCGCATTTGCCGCACTTGACGCATTTATCCGTCGCGGATAGACGGTCGCCGATGATATGCCAATTACTCTTGTTTTTTAGATATTTTTTTTCTTTTGTACGTTTTTTGCGCGGCAGTGCAAATCGGTTTTCTTCGAGCGCGGCGATAACTTTCGCGATGCGCTTATCGGCGCTGCGCAAAATCATATTGCGATAAAATTTCGGCGGCGACATGAACACCGTAAAATTCTCCGGCATTTTAAGCGTATACATGCTTTTTATGTTCAACCCGAATTTCATCGCATATTCGTAAAACAGTCTGTCCGCGCCGCCCACCATACCGCCGTAGTTTTGCACGACGTGGATCGCTATGTCGCAGCTCAGTCTCGGCAACATGTCATATACCGGAACGGGCAGCCCGTAAGAATATATCGGCGTGACAATGATTATCTCGTCATATTCGCTGCCGGTGCCGGTATACGATGGGATGTAGCGTATCTCGCCGCCGAAACGTTCGCGCAGTTTTTGCGCGATGTACAGACTGTTGCCCGTAGAACTGAAATACAAGATACCGATGTTTTCCATAATCGTATTTTATCAAAAAAACATTTGCCGCGCAAGCGTATTATGCTTTGACTATATAAAATATCCAAGAAAACAAAAAGTAAAATATCGATAACGGAATAGCCAGTGAAATAGCTAAGAATAAACTCGTAAGCGTTTTTTCTTTTCTGCTTACATAAGTAGTAGAGTATAGTTCGTCGATACTCCTATGTATGCCGTCTCTGCGCCAAATTACGGTTATGCGCATTTTGATGTTATACCCGAAGCAGTAAACAAGTCCGAATAAAACAGGCATTCCCGTCAATGCCCAATAGATATACGGAGCGTCCAAAAATACGGCAAAACAAATGATCGATGCCGTAAACACGAATGCCGTTATACCTGCGGCAATTAACCCTATACTCTTTGCTTCGCCGTCGAGTTGTTTCATGTGTCTACCTCGATATAAATGTTAATCTTGTTTCGGATTTGTAGTCTTTTTTGAGACTTGTTTGGATCCGTGCATGAGCGGCTTGTGACCGAGAAAGTATGCCGTAAAGAGACAAAGACAGGCGAGTAATACGTAAAGACGAGAGTAGTTGTTTAATAAGAGCTTTTCCAGCTATATGATATTGCATGCTATCTGTGTAGAATTATATCATATAGCTCAATAATAGTCAATAGTCGATAATGATATTTCAAGCGGTACGGAAGGGTATAGTTTAAATATTACAAATCGAAAACTTTTCCTGCATAAAGAATATGTTTGCAACGTTTCAAAACAACAGCACATAACAGAGCTATTCATGATTTATAAATAACATCGGCATTCGGAATTATATATAAATCACCAAATCGTCCCGTTTTTTCTTTTTGAGATATAGTTTCATCGGTATGGACAGTTTATATTCAATCGCGCGGGCGGGGCAGGCGTCGACACATTTGAGACAGCGTATACACTTATTGTTCGGCACGCCGTTGTCGATCGCTTTCAGATCGCAAGCTTGATTGCAAACGCCGCAGTTATTGCATTTATCTGTTTTTATGATTTTGACGCCCGCTTGACTGCGACGTTTTTTAAAAAAGTCGGCAAAAAGGTTTTTATACGATTTGGGTATGCGTATCGGCGAAGGATGTTCGATTTTTTGCAATACGGCATCGAGCCTTTGAAAGTCGTCGAAATCGTGCTCTTGCAGATAGGTGTGTTTTGTGGGGACGTATGCCGCCGCGATTATATTGTGTTTGTATTTCTGCTGTGCCTCATACAGTGCATTGCCGTGACACATTCTACCGTACGTTGCGATAAGCGTGAGATCGTTTGTTTGTATTTTCGCCAGAAATGTTTTTACGGCATCGGGCAGACTTTGACAGTGAACCGGAAAAACAAGCACAAGACTGTCAAATGCGGTATGGGTCGAGCGGTATATATCGAAAATATCATAGCCGAGTTTATCCGCAAAGTATTGCGCGATGATTTTGGACCTGCCGGTATTGGAATAATATGCAACGGCGTTCACTTCAGGTATTCCTTCATTATGGAACATTCGGGCAATTCTTCGAGCGAAAAGCCGAGAGTGGATTTGAGTTCCGCTATTGCGTTTTCACGCGACAGCGCTTTGTCGCGGCTTGCAAGCGCGATCTCCAACGCGCTGAAAGGTATCATGGTACTTTGCATATTGTAAAATCCGACGAATTGCGAATACTCTTTGCACTTTTCTATATCGCAGCTTGTATGCAATCCTTTATCCGTAGTTTGTGGCGGTACCCAGCCGCACTCGGCTGTAATTATTTCTTTTATTTTTTTCCAGTCATAGCATCCGTTGCCGATATGATCGAAGTCTACTTGCACGAAAGCGGGGATATTGCCGCTCCACGACGACTTTCTTATCGCTCTTTTGAGCGGTTTTACGATCGACGGTACTTTGTGTATCGCATCTACGACGTTGCTCACCAGCGGGTTTTTATAGCCTGCCAAATTTTTAAACGGATTATCGCCGTATGCAAGCTGTTTCATTGTCGCAAGAGTTTGGAACTGACCTTTTTTCAATGGCGGATGCAAAGTTAATATGCGCCCGATATTTATCAATAAGTTCATCACTTTATTGTCCCCGAACGTATAAGCGAATTTGGGCGCCATATGATTATAGTACAGCCCTATCAACTGCGCCGGTTCATTGCCGGCTACAAAGTACGGCACTTTGTTTGCCACAAGTTCGGGATAAAACAGAACGTACGCAAGCGACGGGCAAGCGCAGGTATTGCCGGCAAGAGAGTAGAGATGCCGGTAAATCGTTTTTAAATCTTCGTTCGCGATTTTACGTGTGATAAATTCTACTTTGCCAAGCGACTTCTTTGCGCCCTCAATACTTTGCCGCGCGCTGTCCGACATGAAAGGTATTTCCCAAGTCAAAGCCAAAACCTTAAGATCGAGGATTTTCGACAGATAGTAGAGAAGATATGTCGAGTCCTTGCCGCCGGTGTAAAATACCGCGACGTCGAACCGCGATTTTTTAGAGTGTGCGAACGTGTTTTTAATCGGAACGATACTCTTTAGATGCGCCGTATCTTTTGCCGTCGCGCACATAGGACATTGACCGTCGGAATCGAATTCCAAGCCGGGGATCATAAAGTCGTTGGCGACGCAGGTCCTGCAAAACCGTGCATCGTCGAGCGAAGCGGGGACGGCTATCAATTTTTCTTTTTCGACTATTTGAACTCCGAGAAGATTCGATACGGTTTTGAGTTGCCGTTCGTCCAATTCGCACGGAAGTCGGCTCACGATATCCCGTTGCGCCCGCGTAAGCTTGACGGTATTTTTAAACATATTCGGCTTGTTTCTCAAACCGTAATAACGCAATAAGCCATTTTCGAATTTCCATCTGTTCTGTATGTAAAACATATGATCTCCCTATAACAGATATTATATAATTAAATTCGACCGATGTAAATATCTATTTGAATTTTTTATCATGTTTTTTGAAAATCAAATCGAGCTATATATCAAAATGAAAAGGGAATCAATGATTTTTATATATACAATATAGAGCGAACAATATAACGCAAAATTAAATCGGACGATTTATCGTAAATAAGCAATAGCAGAGAAAGATAGAAAGAAAAACCTAAACCGAGATGTTCGATTTAGGTTTTAACTGGCGGAGCGGGTGGGATTCGAACCCACGAGCCCTTGCGGGCTACCTGATTTCGAGTCAGGCCCGTTATGACCACTTCGATACCGCTCCATTCGGCGCGCCGATTTTGCGCGCTATATAAGTTGTGATGGTCGAAGTGGCGAGACTCGAACTCGCGGCCTCATGGTCCCGAACCATGCGCGCTACCAACTGCGCTACACCTCGTTATTCGCGGCGCGGAAGTCTATGTCCTTTGCCGCGCTTGGAGCGGAAAACGGGAATCGAACCCGCAACCTTCAGCTTGGGAAGCTACTGCTCTACCGTTGAGCCATTTCCGCATTCGACTTTTTCGATTATATCATTTATTTGATGTTTTGTCAAATTCTTTTTATGATATTTTTATTCGATGAGTAAATTTGCTTGAATTCGCTTTGTGATCCGTCGTGCCGACGGGGTAGTGCGTTTTTTCCGGAACTAAGTGCGGTCCAAAGATTTCTGCGACGAATTGTATTTATTATAGGATTTATTTACGATTGATCTCTATTTTACGGTAAGTTTTGTTTCGGATCCTTGTGCGCGAATCGCAAGCGTTTTATGATAAAGTTAGTGTTGACTTTATCGTACTATTGTGCTATCATAATGTAACATGTGTGTCGGCAGTATCGAAAAAATCGCTTGCATACGGAGAATGATAATGATAATTAAAGATTTGACTGTCGAGCAAAAGCTCAGGCTTATATGCGGAAAGGATTGTTGGAGTACCGTCGATTTCGACGGCGCGCTCCCGAGCGTAAAAATGTCGGACGGACCCGTCGGACTTCGTACCGAACCGATCGACGAGAACGGGAACCGCGGCGCCGCAATGCCTGCCGTAGCTTACCCGTCTATGCAAGTGCTTGCAAACACTTGGGACGTATCTTTGGCTTATGCGATGGGACAAAGTCTTGCCGACGACTGTATAGAGCGCGATGTAGATTTACTGCTTGCGCCCGGCGTAAATATAAAACGTACGCCGTTATGCGGCAGAAATTTCGAGTATTTTTCGGAAGACCCGTATCTTGCCGGTACGCTTGCGCGCGAATACATTCGCGGTTTGCAGGAAAACGGCGTGGGCGCATGTATAAAACATTATTACGTTAATAATCTCGAATTCGATAGATTTCATCGGTCGAGCGACGTAGACGATCGCACGTTGCGCGAAATATATCTTAAACCGTTCGAGATCGCGTGCGCGGCAAAGCCGGTGTCGGCAATGTGCGCGTATAATCGAATAAACGGCGTATACGCGTCCGAGAATAAAAAAGGCTTTGACATTTTGCGCAACGAGTTCGGGTTTGACGGAGCGATAATTTCCGATTGGGGTGCGGTTCGCGATCGTTGTGCTGCGGCGAAAGCCGGACTCGATATAGAAATGCCGTTTGATAAAACCGACTACGATAAACTTGTAGCGGATTACAATGCCGGCAAGATAACCGAAGAGGAGATAGATGCGTGTGCGGCGCGTGTTCTCGGTCTTGCGTATAAGCTCGACGAGATGCGGGCGTTAAGGTCGGTCAAATCGACGGAAGAAGAACGCGCCGGATTATCGGCGGAGATACTCGCAAACGGTATCGTTCTGCTTAAAAACGACATGGTATTGCCGCTCGATAAAAGTGCGAGCGTTTCGATCTGCGGTTGCTTTGCCAAGCCCGACGACATAAACATGATACGCGGCGGGGGGTCTTCTGAGGTGACGCGCCGTGCGCTCGATATGGATTTGCCTGTAAAGCTTGCCGAAAGGCAGAAGGGCAAGGTGACTTATGAGTTTGCATTCAGATACGGCAGCGCCGACGGTACGGACGATCCGCGCGCCGCTGTTATGAACGCCGCTCGGTCGGATGTGAATATAGTTTGCGTCGGCACCGGCGCACACTGCGAGCATGAGGGCGCGGACAGGACCGATGTCGAAACGAAACTGCCCGCAGTGCAGGAGCGGCTTATAATTGAAACTGCGCGGCAAAATCCCCGCACCGTAGTCATTGTTTTTGCCGGTTCTGCGATAGATATGTCCGCCTGGATGGATGCGGTCGCCGCGATCGTGTATGTCGGGTTTCCCGGCGAGCATGCCGATTCGATCATCGCCGATATATTGACCGGCAAAATAAATCCGTCCGGAAGATTGTCCGAAACGTTCGTTTACGGCGATTGGGATTCGCGTTCCATACTTTCCGGACGTTGTGTCGGCGTTACGCGTTATGCCGAAGGACTCGATGTCGGTTACAGACATTTCGATACGAACAACGAACCGGTTGCGTTCGCGTTCGGACACGGATTGTCTTATTCGACATTCACATATAAAGATCTGAATATCAAATCCAAAGGCGATAAGCTCGACATAAAATTCAAGATAAAGAACACATCCGAATCGGACGGCAAAGAAGTGGCGCAAATCTATATCGAACCGATTGCGCCGCTCGTTTACCGCCCGAAAAAAGAACTTAAAGCTTTTGCGAAGGTCGGGGTAAAAGCGGGCGAATGTGCGGATATAAAACTTACGCTCGATAAGCGCGCATTCGAATACTATTCGACGGCGATCGACGGTTATAAAGTAGATGACGGGATATATAGAGTGATCGTGGGTGCGTCGAGCGTTAATATAAAGCTTTCTGCGAAAGTGGAGATAGTAAACGGCGTGATTACGGTTTTGTAGTCGCAAGATATAATAAAAAAACGTCGCGGCGGAGGTTTTCGTCGCGGCGTTTTTGCCTGTTTTTATTTTAATATTTTTATAGCGCCTATAATCGGCAGCGGTTCGTTCTTGTCGGTAACGACATACACTATGCCGATTATTCCGAATATAAGCAGTGCGAGCGAGTAGAGTCCCGCAAGCATGCCGAACAACCAACCGAACAAGCTTGAAAGGATCCCGAATACCGCATTGCCTATGACAGACAATAACAACAATACCAAGCCTTCGTTGGCATGCCGCGTCGCCGCAGCATCGTTTTTGTAGAGAATGAGCGGCAGAAAGAACAGTATGCCCCATAAATAACACAATGCGTAGATCAGCTTTTTAGTCGTGTCCGGGCTTATGTTTATTTCCGTTTTATTTTCCTGTTCGGGCTTTTCGGATCCTTGCGATTCGTTTGCGTTTGTGTTTTCGGTTTCCGGCTCTTTAGCTTCAAACTCTTCCGACATATTGTATACCTCGCCGATATCGAATGATTTTAATTATATTACATCTCAGGAAGGAATATGTCAACCGTTTATGCCCGGTATTATTTTTTGATAAAAGTCAAACATTCTGCGCTGCCGTCGTCGGCGGTGGATACGGTTATACCGTTTGCGATGCATTTTGTCGATCTGTTGAATAGGCAGGGCGCGTTACACACGACGGCCGTATCGACCGAGAAATCTGGTTTCGAGAATTCGGCAGCGGCTTCGGTATTGATATTCTTGTCTCCGTCGGACTGTTCGAACGTTGTGCAGCATGTGCCGTGGGATACGGCGATATCCTTTGCGCAGCAGCAGTAACCGTGATTGTATTTGCAATTTTTCTGTCCGCATTTAAGATCGTACATTATTTTGTCTCCTTGAAAATTAAGTTTATATTTATTATGGACAAGCGGCGTCGGA
This sequence comes from uncultured Christensenellaceae bacterium, assembly GCA_910588315.1. Taxonomy (GTDB): domain Bacteria; phylum Bacillota; class Clostridia; order Christensenellales; family Pumilibacteraceae; genus Anaerocaecibacter. The sequence continues at coordinate 18,149 of CAJUQF010000025.1, forward strand.
ATATACATGGGTGGTTATATCGGTATGCCGCTACACGGTTGCATTCGTCGCGTGTTTGTGATATCATTAAACGCATGAGTGTATCGCGTAAGAATACGAATACTGCGCGCAAAGCAAACGACGGACGTACAAAAGCCGTGCCTATTTCTATAAGCGAGATGCTTTTATATCTTGTGCTGCCGTTTTTGTTGATAATGGCGGGCGCGATGCCGTCGGCTGCCGTCGCAGTAATGTTTTTTATACTGCCGATATTGTATTTATTGTATAGGCGTTTCGGAATATATATGCCGTTTTCGTGCGTCGTTTGTTACGGCGTGTTATCGCTGATATTGAACTATGATATACTGACTGTCATATATTTCGTAACGTTGATGTTTATGCTTGCGGGGCTTGCCGCGGCGGTGCAGTTCAAATACTTGCCTGCGCTTGCTATTTGCGTCGTAACGTCCGTAGTCGGCGGATTCATCGGTATAGGTATCGTATGCGGCGCGGAAGGCGAGAGCATAGGCGATATCGCGGCGCGATACGTCGTTGCGGAATATGACGATCCCGTCATAGGTTATCTCGCACGCGATTATTACGACGGTTCGGACCCCGTGCCGGGCGAAAAGAAACTGAAACGCGGCGACGAAGGTTACGACGCAGCGGTGAAGAAGGATTTTGCCGATTATATTAAAAACGACAACGCCATGTACGTTTGGTATGACTGTATTCACATATGCGCACTCGTCGCATTTGTCGGGCTTTTGTCGGCTACGGCGATAAATCGCCGCACGTTCGGACCCAACGATACCGAGTTTATCATGGATAAACCTGTTACGCGTGCGCTCGGCGGTGTGGCGAAACCCGTGACCGCGGTCTCGGATATGAAAATGCCGCGTGCGTTTTTATGGACGTTTGCGCTGCCGTCTACGGTAGCGGGGATCATACTCGGGTTGGTAGGCGGATACAACGTGCTGTCTGCGACTATAACGCATGCGTTCGTGACAGTGCCGTGTGCATTCGGATGTTTTACGCTCTTTGCGTTTTTCGCGTCGTTGTTCAATGGCAGGGTGCGCGTCGCGGCATACGCAGTGCTTGCCTTGATAGGCGTCGCGGCAATTATATTCCCGTTTGCGCTGTTTATAATGTCTATACTCGGAGTGTGCGACTGTATACTTAATTTACGGTTTTGGACGATGTTTATAAAAGAAGATTAAAGGCATATAAAATAGGTTCTGTTTTTTACGCATGAAGCATACGGTAATGGTATGAAAGAACTGCAAATCAAACAGGAAACAAAATTCACGTCGCATTCCATAAACATGAGCGACCGCAAAAAAGCGGCGATGACAGGCGTCGCAAAGGTGGACGGCGCGACAGAAACCGAGATATCGCTTACCACTTGCATGGGCAGACTGATAGTTACCGGGAGCGCGCTCAAGATCATAAAGTTTGACGAGACCGACGGTAACCTTGCCGTAAGCGGCAATATCGACAGTATCAAATATGCCGGTGCGAAAACGCCGCTTTTAAAGAGAATCTTCAAATGACCGAGCTGTATACGTTTTTGTTCTGTCTCGGACTCGGACTCGTCGCGCGCGTGCTGTATGTGCTGACGAGCTTGCTTGCGGAACGCACGAACTTGCTGCCGGTAACGGTAGTATTGGATATATCGGTCTGTCTTGCCGTGGGCGGCGCTTTTACCGCTTACGTCGTTCTGACCGGCGCAGTGATCGCGCCGTATATGTTTGCGGCGGTTTTGGCGGGATATTTGTTCATGTATTATTTGACAAGAAAAAATCCGGATATGAAAAATGACACACATTTGTCAAAGAATAGACGTTCACGGAAAAAACGGTGTGAAAACGCGGAAAAAACAGCCTGATATTTTTATCGATTTAACAATAATCGTCCGACAAACTCAATTGTTTGACAATTATTGTTTTTTTTGTTAAACTGAATATAAATTATATTCATTCTACCAAAGGACAACATGCAAATGCAATTTCTTGCCACAGGCAACGCATTATTAAAATCGGTGGTCGACGTATTCGATACGGTGAATTGGGTTGTCGTAACGGTTGCCGGTTTGTGTATGGCGCTCCCGATGATATATTGGGTACTCATGCTCATCCCGCAAAAACGATATCCGGACGCTAAAGTCAATCATAAATATGTGGTAGTGGTCTGTGCGCGCAACGAGCGGAACGTTATCACGCACCTTATCGATTCCATTCGCGGACAGAACTATCCGCGCGAGCTGCTTGATATCCTGCTTGTCGCACATAACTGTTCGGACGATACCGCCGAGGTCGCGCGCAATGCCGGCGTGGATATCGTGCTCGAACTCAACGATCCCGATCCGAAGCACGGTCGAAAAGGTTACGCGCTCAATTTGGCGTTTCGCGAAATACTCGACAATCATCCCGAATACGAAGGGATAATGG
>CAJUQF010000026.1 GCA_910588315.1 uncultured Christensenellaceae bacterium
GTCTATTGTCGGCTCGAAACACGCGCAGGTCTTGCCCGTGACCGCATTTTGTATCTCGTCGAGCGTATAGCCGAGCGCGATGAGCGCAGTGACCTTGGCTATCGGATATCCCGTCGCTTTTGATGCGAGTGCCGACGAGCGCGACACGCGCGGATTGACCTCTATTACGGCGTACTCGCTCGACGCTGGATCGAGCGCGAACTGGCAGTTGCAACCGCCTTCTATCTTAAGATGCGTTATGATATCGAGCGCCGCGGTGCGCAGCATTTGATAATCTTTATCGGAAAGCGTCATGGTCGGCGCTACCACTATACTGTCGCCGGTGTGTATCCCGACGGGATCGAGATTTTCCATCGAACAAACGGTTATAACGTTGCCGAGTTTGTCGCGCATGACTTCGAACTCGATTTCTTTCCACCCGTAAATACTCTTTTCGATAAGCGTCTGATGTATGGGCGAAAGTTCGAGACCGCCGCGCGCGATCTCGCGCAGTTCCTTTTCGTTCGCGGCGATACCGCCGCCTGCGCCGCCGAGCGTGAACGCAGGACGCACGATGACGGGATAACCGATCTTATCGGCGAATTCGACAGCCGCTTCCACGTCGGTAACGACGTCCGACGGAACGCACGGCTGGTTTATCTCGAGCATCGCTTCTTTGAACAGTTCGCGGTCCTCCGCTTTGTCTATCGTGTCCGGTCTGACGCCCAACAGCCGCACGCCGTGTTCTTCCAGAAACCCCGATTTCGCAAGCTCCATGGAAAGCGTGAGTCCGGTCTGACCGCCGAGTCCGGGCAGGATGCTGTCCGGTTTTTCCTTCAATATGATACGCTCGAGCGTCGGCACCGTGAGCGGCTCTATATAAATAGCGTCCGCCATCGCTTTATCTGTCATGATCGTCGCGGGGTTGGAGTTGACAAGCACGACTTCTATTTTTTTACTCTTAAGCGTGCGACAAGCCTGCGTACCCGCATAATCGAATTCCGCCGCCTGACCGATGGTGATCGGTCCCGATCCTATCACAAGAACTTTCTTGATGCTTTTATCTCTCGGCATGGTTATCCTCCATTAACTTTACGAATCTCTCGAACATAAACTCCGTGTCCTTGGGACCGCCGCACGCTTCCGGATGGAACTGTACCGAGAATGCGGGCGCGCATTTATAATCGATACCCTCTACGGTCTTGTCGTTGGCATTGATAAAACGCACCGACGCGATCTCCGGATCGACGCTCGACGCTTTGACCGCATAGCCGTGGTTTTGGCTCGTTATGTACGTTCTGCCCGTCACAAGATCCTTGACGGGCTGATTGGCGCCGCGGTGACCGTATTTGAGTTTGGAAGTGACCGCACCGTAAGAAAGCGCCAAAAGCTGATGTCCGAGACAGATGCCGAACGTCGGGATCTTGTAACTATTGAGCTTTTTAAGCTGCTCTATCACGCCGACGTTATCCGCAGGATCGCCGCCGCCGTTTGACAGCATTATACCGTCCGGCTTAAACGCCATCGCCTGTTCCGCCGTTGTATTGTACGGCACGCGCACGACGCTGCACCCGTATTTGATCAGCATACGCTCGATATTGCGTTTCGCGCCGAAATCGAATAGTACGACGCGGTACTTATGTTTTTCGTCTATCGGGTTGAGTTCGATCGGCGCAGAACACGAAGTTTGTTCGACCGCAGACTTGACCTTGAATTTTCTTATCGCGGCGAGTTTGCCGGGCAAATCTTTAAGATCGTCCGTTATCATTGCGTTCATGACGCCTATATCGCGTATCTTGCGCGTGAGCGCGCGCGTATCGACGCCCGCAATGCCGACTACGTTATATTTTTTAAGGAAGTCGTTCAGTTCGCCTTCCTTGCGGAAGTTAGAACCGACGTCGCAAAGCTCGCGCACTACATACCCTTTAAGCGCGGGCTTGTCACTCTCCGAGTCTGTTTCGATCGCGCCGTAATTCCCTATCATAGGAAACGTATGCGCTATGATCTGACCGTAATAGCTCGGGTCGGTAAGCGTGAGCAGGTATCCGCCCATCGCCGTCGTAAAAACGGCTTCGCCTATCACGGTACCGTCCGCGCCTACGGGCGTGCCGGTAAACACCGTACCGTCTTTTAAAATAAGGTACCTTTCCATCTTTTGATCATGACCTCCTTGTCATAAAACAAACGCGTATCCGGAGTTTATCTTTTGTCCGAAAGCATCGCTTCGTCGAACGAATTTTTAAGCATCGGAGTTGTGGGCGCCGGATAGTCGCCCGTAAAGCATCCGAGACAAAACGTTGTCTTGGGTGAAATCGCCTTGAGATTTTCGAGCGAAAGATATTCGAGACTGTCCGCGCCTATCTTTTCGCAGATCCCCTTTACGTCGTAACGGTTGGCAACGAGCTTATCGCGGTCGTCGATATCCGTGCCGAAATAACATTCGTACTTGAACGGCGGCGAACTGATACGCATATGCACTTCCTTGGCGCCGGCGCGTCTCAGCATTTTAATAATACGCGTCGACGTGGTCGAACGCACTATCGAATCGTCGATAAGTACTATGCGCTTGTCTTTTACCGTAGCACGTATGGGATTGAGTTTAACGTTGACTGCGTTTTCGCGCTTGACCTGATCGGGCAGAATGAACGACCTGCCGACGTACTTGTTCTTTACAAACGCAGGCGCGAGCGGTATGCCCGACTCCTTGGAATACCCTTGCGCCGCGACAAGCCCTGAATCGGGTACGCCGCAAACGTAATCGGCGTCGGTAGGCAGCTGTCGGTATAACGCACGCCCCATAAGCTCGCGCGCTTCGTACACGCTAATACCGTCGATTATCGAATCGGGTCTGGCAAAGTAAATAAATTCGAATACGCATAATCCGCTCTGCGACGCGTTTTCGAGCCTGTATGTATTGATGTTACCTTTAAGATCGCAGCTTATAACTTCACCGGGTTTGACGTCGCGTACGAACTCCGCACCGAGCGCGTCGAGCGCACACGTTTCGGACGCGAACACCACCGCGTCGCCCAGCCGCCCCATACAAAGCGGACGGAACCCGTACGGATCGCGCACGGCGATAAGCTTGTCCTTTGTGGCTATAACTATCGAAAACGCACCTTCGACGAAATTCATCGCGTTTACTACGGCACGCTCGATATTTCCGAACTCGATCATGTTTTTTACGATCATGATGTTAAGTATCTCGGTATCGTTGGTGGTGTGCAGGACCATACCCGACTGAACGAGTTCGCGGCGAATGGTCGCCGAATTGGTAAGGTTGCCGTTATGTGCGAGCGCGAGCGATATCTTGGAATGTACGGTCTCTATCGGCTGTGCGTTCTCTATATTGCATGAACCGGTAGTGGAATACCTGACGTGTCCTACGGCGACTTTGGTATCTGCGGCAAATTCGAGATAATCGGAAGAAAACACATCGGACACAAGTCCCATGCCCTTTTTGCATTTAAGCGTATCGCCGATAAACGTCGCTATCCCCGCGCTTTCTTCGCCGCGGTGCTGCAACGCCATCAATGCGCTTGCCGCAAGCGGAACAGCCGGTATCGGTTTCGCCGAGATTATACCGAACACTCCGCATTCTTCTTTGGGTTTTTGATTATACACTATATCGCCTCGTAAGTTTTAAGTATCTCTATCGCTACTTTGCGCCGCGAAAGACGCAATTCCATGGCTTTCTTTTCTATATGTTTGTGCGCCTGTTCTTCGGTGTAACCGAGCGAACGCATAAGCACTATCTTTGCACGCGTGATGTACTTCATGTCCTCGAGCTTGGCAGACAGCGTCTCGTTTTCCGCTTTAAGCCTTTTTACACGCGCATTGGATACCGATATCAAGCGTACCGCCTCGAGCAGTTGCGATTTGGTGATCGGTCTCGACAGAGTGATTATCCCGCAATAATTTAATTCGGCTTCTATCTGTTCGGTACGCGCGCTGTCGTCTATAAATATCCCGCCGCAATCATTGGCGTCGGCAACGAACACCGCAAGGTCGTTTCCGTGTTCATCGGCAAGCCCGCTGTTTATCACGAACAGATCGAACGGGCGGCATAGCGACGCACGCCGCGCTTCGGCAGCCGTCGAACAAACCACGCAATTAATCTTTTCGTGATATAACACATCGGTAAGCGCGTTTTGGCGCGTCGGTGTGGAAGCGACGATGAGTGCGTCCAAACATACCTCCTTTAGATCGTTGTGAATACTTCTACCGCAGTAATATCGGTCGATTATATATCGGAGTGAAACTCGAATCGAGCGAGATCGGTATCGAGCGTTTTTTCCGTCTCGGCGCGTTTTTTAAGCGAACCGAGTACGTCGTCGAATACTACCGGGATCTGGGCACGCAGCCATTCGCTTTTATCCGCAAAATCGAGCGCCTCGTCGATCGAGTTGAACATGACATCGTTATAAGCGCCTTCCTTTCTGAGCTTGTATCCGTTTTCTATACCCTCTCTGCCGGCGGCAAACACGAGCGCAAGCACTGTGAATACGTTGGACGTCGAATCGGGCGTGCGTAGCAATAACGTCTTGTCATCGAATATGCGCAACGCCGAGCCGCGTTTGGACGAGTACGCTATTTTGTAATCGCGGCGCAATCGCCTGTAACTGTTTTCCGTGGGATTGGCAAAGCACGATATCTCTTTATATCTGCGCATAACGCCTTCCGCAAAAGCGTCTGCCGCTTTGTCTCTGCCGTTACCCGAAAGCGAGATCGATAAATGTAATCCGCTGCCCGGTTCGCCGCCAAGCGGTCTGGGCATAAACGATGCGCGCGTTCCGTTAAGAGCGCATACGTTTCGCACCGCCGACGTGAACATCATGAGATTGCGCGCCGCCGACGCGGGATCGGCATTTTCGAAATCGATCTCGTTCTGCCCCCTTCCGCGCTCGTGGTGGCTCGAAATCGGTTTCAATCCCATATCCTCGAGACTGGTTATAACTTCGCGCCGAAGATTCTCGCATTTATCGTACGGAGCGCAAGAACAATAACCGGCGTTATCGAACGGGACAAGCCCGTTATCGAGTTCTTCCTTGAATACGTAGAACTCGCATTCCGTGCCAACCTGCGCTTTGTAGCCGAGCGCGCCGAGCTTTTTTACTTCGTTATCGAGTAGCACCATCGAGTCGCACGCATACGGCGTGCCGTCGGCATTGTTGACGTTGCAAAATACGCTGACGACTCTGCCCGAATGCGGACGCCACGGCAATATCGACATCAACGAACTGACCGGCTTGAGTTTAAGGTCGACGCCGCCCACGCCCGTCATGGCAACGCTGTCGACTGTGACGCCCTTTTCGAATGCGTCGGCAAGCTGCGACGACAGCACCGAGACGTTGCGCGGTCTGCCTATCAAATCGCAAAACGTAAGTTTAACGAACTTAACGTCGTTTTCCATTATGAAATCGAGAAATTCGGATTTCGTATATGTCATTATCCCCTCCGATAATTACTTGTTTTCGACATCGCACTATAAGCTACTCTTGTCAATGAAGTATTCATTGCCTTCTCACATAAACTTTTTTACTTCGTCTAGAATACTCTCGATACGCGCCGCGCCGCCGCTTGCCGCGGTTATGTAAACCTTGATAAGCGGCTCGGTGCCGGACGGACGAACTATGAGCTTGCTACCGTCCTGCGCCTTGTATGAAAGCACGTTCGACTTGGGCAGATCTCGCGCGGTCTGCGTCATGTAATCTATAACTTCCACGACTTTCGATCCGTCGATGTTATCGATCGGTTTCGCGCGCATTGCGGCAAGCACATCCTGCATCTTTTGCGCGCCGCTCACGCCTTCGTAAGTAAACGACACCGTGCGGTGATAATACTTACCGAACTTGGCATAGATCCCGTCGAGTACGTCGCCGAGCGTCTTGCCTTCCGCGAGATAGTCCGCCGCCATTTCCGCTACGAGCATGCTCGCGACCACCGCGTCCTTATCGCGTACGTACGTACCGGAAAGGTATCCGTAGCTTTCTTCGTAGCCCATGACGAATCTATCGCCCTCGCCCTTTTCTTCGAGTTTCTTTATGACCTCGCCGATATATTTGAACCCGGTAAGCACCTCTTGCACCGTTGCGCCGTAACTCTCCGCGACGCGTGCGGCGAGATCGGTAGTAACGATCGTCTTGACGACGACGGGTTTTTCGGGTAATGCCTTTGCGTGCGAGAAGATGTAGTCTATAAGCAGAACTCCCATCTCGTTACCGGAAATAAGCCGGTAACCGTCCGCGGTCTTGACCGCACAGCCTATCCTGTCGGCATCGGGGTCTGTGCCGATCACGATATCGGCATTCTTCTTTTCCGCAAGCTCTACGGCAAACTTCAACGCCTCGGCTTTTTCGGGATTGGGATATGGCGTCGTGGGAAAATCACCGTCGGGGCGCGCCTGCTCGGGTACGATGCTCACATCGCCGAAGCCGCGCTCGTCGAACATTTGCGGCACTATGTCGCAGCCCGTGCCGTTGAGCGGAGTGTAAACAATAGACACCTTGCGCCGAGTTCCGACCGACCGCTCGTATACCTTGTCGAGATACTCGCGCGTAACGTCCGTATACTCTACGGTCCCCGCTTTGACCGCACGGTCGAAATCTGCGGCTTTTACGGCAAAAGTATCGACGCTTTTAATGAACCCGAATATCTCGGCGGCGGCTTTGTCCGTTACCTGACAGCCGTCCGGACCGTAAACCTTGTAGCCGTTGAACTTGGCGGGATTATGGCTCGCTGTTATCATGATGCCCGCATCGCATTTAAGCCGACGTACCATAAACGACAGATACGGCGTCGGTTTAAGCTCGCGCGTTATATACGACTTGATACCGTTTGCGGCAAGAACCGCCGCGGCGTAACGCGCAAACTCGGTCGAACCGTTGCGAGAATCGTAACTGATCGCGACGGCGTTCGATTTTTTATTCGACAGCAGATAATCGGCAAGCCCTTGTGTGACTTTGCCTATGGTATAGATATTCAGTCTGTTAGTACCCGCACCGAGTACGCCGCGAAGTCCCGCAGTACCGAACTCCAAGTCCTTATAGAACGCGTCTTTCTTCTGCTCGTCCGTCATGGCGTCGAGTTCGGCGCGATATTCCGTCGCATTCTCGCGCCATAACGCGAATTTAGCCTGAAAATCATCCATGTTATTATCTCCTTTCCGCTTTTAAAAAAGAGAAATGTATAACCTTATACACTTCTCTCGGATTCTTTATTATCGCGGTTAGTTTTCATCGAAAATTATTATATCCGATTTCCGACAATATGTCAAGCGTTTAAATAAACTCGAACGGACAACAAACATATTTCTCGATGTCGCTCGCAGCAGCACGCGATATCGAATCTTTACATTTCTTATTATTGCCAAGCATTTATGTTTCGCAATTCATAGGGAACGGCTCCGGCGTTCCGTTTTGTTACCGTAAAGCATTTATAATGTGCAACTCGTAGGGCGGTCAGACAGTCTGCCGTTTCTCGGATTGTTGCTTTTCCACACACGGAGCGCCGAGGCGTCGCTCCCTACGAACGTCGAACCGATTATTGCCTTACGATAAGCAATTACATTGTGTAATTCGTAGGGCAGGCAGACCGTCTGCCGCTCCACGGATTATTGCTTTGCCACATGCGGAGCGCAAGAGTCTGCGCTCCCTACGAAGAGTGTTTCTGTAATAGCGTTACAGTAAAATAATAATGGTAATATAGGAATCTATAAATACATACCCACCATTAAGCAATTTTGTTGCATAATTCGTAAGAACGGGTCCGGCGTTACGTTTATTATCGTAAAGCAATTACATTGTGTAATTCGTAGGGCGGTCAGACCCTTGACCGCCGTTTCTTCGATTATTGCCTTGCCATAAGCGGAGCGCATGGAGGTCTAAAAGCTCCCTACAAACGTCTTTCTGTTATGGCTTTACGCTATATTCCATACAAATATCCGAAATGCATCGAGTCGATTATTGCTTTACGATAAACGGTGACACGGCATGATCTAAAGCGCATACAAAAACAACACCGAATAATCGACGCTGTTTAAGTTGATTTCTTTTTATTTCTATGCAACCGTTGTCGTACTGTTTTCCACCGTTACACCGGTAATATCGATAACAAGATTGGATGATCTGGTCCCGCCGGCAACTACTTTGGTAGTAGCCTCTGCCACGCCGATGACCGTCACGTTTTTGACGCTGCCTTTAACGGTGACCAGCGTACCAGACGTCGCCTCGCCGAACACGCCGCCGACAAATAATTTACCCGCGTTGCCCGATATATAATCCGCCGGTGCGACGATCTTTACGGTCGTATTCTCCACGGAAACATTATCCAGCGTTCGCTCGTACGTGCCGATCTGACCGATGAGTCCACCGACTTTTCTTGTGCCGGTAACGGTGAGTCCGCTCACCTTCAGATCCGAAAAAGTATCTTTATCTTCAGCCATATACCCGACCAACCCGCCGACTGCGTCGCCTTCCACATCCGCTTCCAAATACGTTCCCGTAACATAGCTGCCGGGATCCGCCATGACAGAACAATTATCGAAAGACGCATAGCCGTAACCGCTTATACCGCCGACTTGATAATTACCGTCTATCTCGACTTTACCTGTTATGTGGCAGTTGCTTACCGTACCGGTATACGCATCGCCGATAAGCGCCGCGACCTGTTTCTTGCCTACAACTTTGGCATTATGAATATTTACGTTTTCGATCCGCGCGGTACCGTTCATATAACCGAACAGACCGACCATACTGTCATCGGGTTTATTGACGTTAAGGTTGGATATAACAAATTTTCTTCCGTTGAAAGTTCCTTTAAAAGCATGCTCGACGCTGTTGCCTATGGGCGTCCAAACGACGCCTGCAAGGTCAATGTTTGCGCCGAGTATTACGGTCTCGCCGGCGTAACTGTTTCCGCCGTTGACAGCGGCTGCAAAATCGGCAAGTTCGTCCGCCGTGGAAAGCATCGTAAATTCTTTAACCGTATCATTAAAGCCTTTTACCGCCTCGGCGAAAGTTTTACCGCCCCAATAGTTATTGGCAAATATGACTTCGAGTCCCGCGCAATCGGAGTTCGTCTTGCAAAGCTCGCCGTCGGTATCGCCGGAATTTTCGTCGATATGATTGCCCGTTATCGTTATCGAACCTTTGTCGAAAGCCTCGCCGATACGTATCGCTCGGTCGTGGATACCGGACATTTTGTTGTCGGCAATGACGATCTCGCCTTGATTGACAGGTTGCCCGTTATACGTCGTGCTTTGAATAGCGACGGCATTATGCCCGAGATTGTCGAACGTGCAGTTGCGCACCGTTATATCGCGATAGCCGTAAGTGTAAACGCCCTGATAAACGTCTTTAGCCGTACAGTTTTCGATAACTATATTTTTGGCAAGCGTATTGCCGCCGCCGTATCTGAACAATCTGTTAAACGTGCCGGTATCAGTTATGCCGCTGCCTACTATGTGGCAATCCGTGATCGTCAAACCGTCGAGATCGAGCATTTCGGACTGATCGGCGCCGATGTTAACACCGCCCGTCATGTTCAAACCCTTTATGGTGAGATCTTCGATCGACCAATGCGCATGATAGCTGTTGCGCGTATCAACGATGGTTTCGCCGGTGACGGGGTTAGTACCGCTGCCGTATATATGCCCTACTAAAAGTTCTATTCCGTCCACGGTAGCGCCGTTTTCTGCCGTGATCGTTACGTTTTTGAGCGAACGCTTATAATGGTTGTTGCCGTATTCGGACAATATCTCGCTGTTTTTCGTCTGTCTGAAATACAGTTTTCCGTATGCGGCGCGCGCCGCCTTCAAAACGATAGTGTCGCCGTCCCGAGCGTTATCCAAAAGCTCCTGCGCCTCTTCCGTGCTTGACGCGTACTTGGAAGTTGCGGCATTGCCCTGCAACGCTTCGACTACGAACTTTATATTTGCGTTTTCGCTCTGATAATCTGCGCCGACATCCTCGGGCAGCGTCACCGAAACCGAAACGGTCTTTTCTTTCGTCTCGTTGGATAAAGCCCACATCTCCCATGCGTACTTACGCGCTCCGATGACATCGGTTTCAAGCACGTCGGCGAGCTTACCGCTTACCGAGAACATCACCCTGTATTGAATATTCACATTGCTGTTGTTGACTATCTTTATATCGAACGTCGCGCCGTCGCCCGGCGTGATCTGTTTGAGTTCGAGAACGTCCGCACCGTCAAAGCCTGCCGTGCCGCCGTTTTCCCAAGCGGTCCCCGTCATTTCCTTTCCCATGGACGTGAGCGCAAGCGACGAATCTACGAACGATCTCGGCAGTGACCGACACGTTACCGGACGTTACCGCGATATCCACACTGTCGCTGCTCGAAAACAATGCAAAAGTAGAACCCGCAACCAAACTCGCGCATAACGCCGTCGTTGCCAGCGCGGATGTCAGCGCCATCGCTTTCCTTGTTTTTTTCATAGTAAACTCCGAATTGATATATAATTTATTATACCACGAAAGCCCGCGATTTGTCAATAACAATCACTTTATTTGTGAAAATTTGCGTAATCGCTCACACAAAAACGCCGAGATCGGTCTCGGCGTTTTTGTTATGCTTGATCTGTTTTAGAAGTCGTCGGGATTGAATCCATCGTTATTCTGCGGCGGAGGCGGCGTCATCGGACGTCCCTGCTGTCCCGGTTGCTGAGGCGGACGCTGACCCTGCGGTGTGCCGAACTGCTGCTGATTCGGGCGTTGTTGCATGCCCTGTTGCGGCTGTTGCGGCGGGCGCTGTCCTTGCGGCGCGGAGCCGGGGATCGTGTTGAACGTGCCGCCCTGAGGATTCGCCGCGGGAGGCGGAAGCTGTCCCGCATCCACGCCCGTAGTAGGCGCGCCGGTACCTGCGTTAAGCTGCAGGCTGCCCGTGTTGGGCGCACCGGCACCGCCGCCGAGCATAAGCCCGGGATCTGGTGCGGCTTGCGTAGGAGGCAGATAACCGAACGACTGATATCCGGCGGGACCTGCCGACAGACGCATCATTTCTTCTTCGAGTTCGGTCTCGGATTCGAGAAGCGCCTCGATCTCGCGTCTCATCTTACGTTTCTTGCAGACTACTACAATAATGACGATGAGCAGGACGATGAACACCACGGACGCCGCAACTATTATCCAGAACCACATCAGGTTGGCTTCTATCATCGAGACGAATTCTTCCCACCAGGACATTTCGGGTGCGTCCGTACAGTTGACCGTAACGGTACGAGTATATGTTCTGCCGGAAAGGTCGGTGATGTTGACCGTTATATCCGCTTCACCTCTGCGGTTGAACGTGAGCAGCAGATATGCTCTGCCGTTATCGTCGAGCGCACGCGTTACTTCTACTTTGACGCTCTGCGACGAGGATACCGGAGCAATGAATTCCATAACGTCTTCCGCGTCTCTGTCCTCGAACCAATCTTCGGGATAGATATGCAGTTGATTCTTGCTGTTGCCGACAAGCATCTTTGTGGTGTACACATACGATTTTTTGTCGTTCTTGTACACGGGCGCGTTATTGACAACGACTTTTATCGGGAGCGTGCGCGTTACGGTTATGCCGCCGGCGGTGAACGTTACTTTGACGTTGACCTCTACGCCTTCGGTAAGCGCATGAATGCGCCAATCGTTGCTGTCGCCCGAACCCGGCTCGTAGATCGAAAGATAGCCGCGGCCTTCCACTTCTTCGATAGACGAAATGGTGTAACCCATGGCGTTCTCTTCGCCGAGCAGATCTTTGGCGGTAATGGCTCGCGTCACACCGAACACCATGTTCTTACTGTCGAGCACTTCGCCTACGTCTTCGAGCGGATTGGCGATGGTTATGGTGAACGTGAACGCAGTCGACTTACCGTCGATGACGTCGTGTTCCATACCGTCCTCGTAACCGCTGTCGGATACGACTATCGTCACTTTCTGCGTGCCGTAGACTTGTTTGAACGGTGTTATTTTGAACGATTGATGTTTATCGCCTACCCATTCCACGCGGCAAAGCGTATCGTGAGCGTAAACCTTATTGCCGGTTTCCTGATCGACAACTATCTCGCCTGTTTCCGGATCGCGTTCGTACACGCCGTAACCGTAAAGCGTAGGCGCGTTGTCGAGATCGTCAGTCATGTATACTATGATCTCGTCGATGAACACGTACGTGTACAGATTGGCGTTTTCCGCGAGCGTCGCGTCGAACGCATCGCCGTTGGCGTCGGTCACGAAATCGAGAATACTGAACGTCTTGGCTTTCTGTTCGAGATCGGCGTCGGCTGCGTTAGCGCCGGCACCCATCATTGTGATATTGGTGGTGGTACCGGGTTTTGCCGACGGCGCAATATTGTCTACCGTAAGGTTTATCGTCAAAACGTGCGTCGTGGAATTGGCAACGGAATCCTTAAACTGAACTCTGACCGTGCCGACAAGTCCGCGCATATTGGACCTACAGGTAAACGATATGCGAGATATGGTACTTACGCCGTACGAGTTTACGCCGTCCGTTACTTTTATATCGAACAAACGTTTGTTGTCGCTCGACATGATGGCGTCTTTTATGGTACCGTTACTCGAAATCAAGCTGTCGTCGCTGCCGAGACTGACAAGACTGTAACCGTCCATATCGATATCGGCGTCGTTGATGATATCGGGGATACTGACGTCGAGCGTCTTGCCGTTTTCGAGTTTGGCGTCAAGCACGTAACCGTCGACGTCGGAGAGCGTTACCGAATAGCCGAGAAGATCGGGATCGAGACTCTTGAACGTTCTGTTGCAGTTGCCGCAACGAGCCGTATTCTTGGAGCCGGCGACCTGACGAACATGTTCGGAATCGCGGCAGTACGGGCAGACAAGCACAAGTCCCGTCGTTGCGATCTCCGGAGTGTCGTTTTCCACGTTGACGATTATCTTGGTCGCACATACTTTGGCGGTATCGTTGATCGTAGGTTTCGACGCGTTATTCACGGAGTCGGCAGTGTATATCCACACTTCGATTGGCGTGGACGGCTGATTGCCGGGATACACTTTACGGTTGATCTTGATGGTTATGGTTTGTTCTGCGCCGAGACCGGTATGCGAGACGGACAGCACGTCGCCCTTGCCCGTAATACCTTCGTTGGTCGGCATTACGACCTTATGCCCGACGTACTCGATCTTCTCTTTGCCGCCGGACGCTCTGCGCATATCCCAATCGTAGAACAAGCCGAGTTCGTAGTCGTCGGTGTTGTAAAGTTTCCAGGTAAGCGAATCGCCAGCCGTGCCGGTAAACTCAAGGAAATCGGATTCGCGCAACTTGTCGCCCACTTGCGGATAACCGCTGTTGAACGGCGAATTTTCCACCGCGACTATTTTGGAGTTGGCGACCGATACTTTGACCGACGTATTGACAAGCGGCATCGTTACCGTAGAATCGCTTGCGGTGATATATCTCTTTCCGACCGATATGTACAGCGGTATGGAAGAAATCGCCGTCGCCGCCTCGTTGAACGTAGCGGAATTGGGAATAAACTCGAGACGTTTGCCGTCCGTCGACACAGACGCGGTAAAGAATCTCGAAACGTATTTGTAAATTTCGCTGGTCGAGCTGCCCGTGCCGGGAGTTTCCGATTCGACGCTGCAAATACGCATCTCGCTCGTTATTTCTTCTTCGCGTGCCGCGACGAACGAATCGCCTTGCTTTTTAATGAGCGCATACACAACGACGTCGTACATAGCCGACGGCGCAGTCACGTCCGCATCGGAGAGTATAGCGGCATTGGCGCCCGAAACAAGATCGACGCTGATGGGTACGCTGGCATTGCCGTCTACATTGGCGAAGTCGGCGTAACTCATAAGCTCTATGGTTCTGGGATTGGGTACCGCAACAACGGATACCGGAGCGATCGTAACGTTGATGTTTACATAATCGGAAACCGAGCCGTTTCTATCGACGATACGGAATCTGACGTTAGCCGTTTTTCCGTTTTCGTTGATGTAATCGGTAGCGGAAAACTCGATATAATTGATAGAGTTTTCGGTGAACGAACGAGCCGTAACGGTCGCGGTGCTGCCGGGGTTGGTAATAAGGAAGTCGTTACCGTCCATGCCGGTATACACCAAAAGCTTTGCCTCGTCGTCTATATCGACGTCGCCCATAAACGAGCCTATGGCGAATTTGGCTTTTTGCCCGTAAGACATACGCAACGAGAACGTATTAAGCTCGTCTTGCGATTTATTTAACGTGATGGAACTGTTTCCGACTGCGGGTATCGATGTGATATTGTCCTTTACCGCCGGAGGCGTGGAAAGCACGTGTATACGCACGTTTACCACAACCGTAGCGCCGCTGCCGTCGACGAGCGTTACTACGACAGTCGTATCTATCGCGCCGTTTGCTCTGACAAGCAAAGCTACGGGCAACGAAATCGACGGGTCGTTTTCCGAGGCGTAAGCGTTGCCGAATTCAGTCACGCTGACATATCTCGAATGTTCGGATGATATATATTTCGACTGTATTCTGAGCGTCGACGCCGCGTCGTCGCTGCCGAGTACGATCGAACCCATGTTGCCGCCTTCGTTAGGCGTAGCGGGATAACTTCCGACGTAATTGCGGAAATTATTAAGATACATGGTTTCCGCGTCTTTTGCGACGGCGCCCGAATTACCCAACTCGTCAAACGGGAAGTTTACGCCCCCGAGAGTGTTCATGCCGGGCTTAGCCGAGTCGAAATCGCCCGCAACGTCGTCGGCGAACTTGGTGCTATCCGATGCGTACATCACGAAATAGTCGCCGCGCTTCATGTAAATGTCGATGGAGTCCGAACCGCCGAACGCAACGTCGTTGGTCTTGGGAACGGCATTATTATAGCCTACGGAGAATACTATCGTGACAAACGAATCGCTCTCGCCCGAAGAATCACGGAACGTGTATGCAAGATTTACCCTGCCCTTGAATGCGCGTTCGGTCTTGAATACAAGCGTCGTCTGAGGCATAGTCGACACTTCGGCGTCGTCGCCGCCGCGCTTGACCGTTACCGGCATGGGCGCGCTTGTGTTTACGAGACGGTTGATATTGACATGGTCGTTAGCCGCAGGCATGACGAGATAGTCTTTTATATACTTATCGTCGCCGGTATAAGCGTCGGAGCTTGTAACAAGCGTGTTGTTGGTTTTGTCAAGCTCGATGTCGTTATCGATAAGCAGCGACGTGACGTCGACAAAGAACGCCGCACCCGCCGAGAGATCGAATTTGTACATCGGCGCTTGGTTGTAGCTCGAATCTTGCGTAGAAGTGGATTCGTACTTTTCTTTTACGGTACTCGAATCGTAGCGTATCTTATTGTTGGTGATATACACCTTGATAGTCGCGAGCGTCCAATATCCGCGCACAAAAGACGAGTTGTCGCAATCGTCGTAGAACAAGACTTTGAACGGATAATATACGTTGTTGTTCTCATCCTTTCTGAGATTGTACTTGCCAAGATATTCGTCGAGCTTATCTTCCGATATTTGCGGCTGAGTCTTTGCTTTGGGTATAAACTGCAAGCTCGACGCCGCGCCCGAAACGGGCGATACCGAGAAGAATTTCTCGAAGTTGGGGTTGGGGTTGTAGTTGTATTTATTGACCTTCCCCGGAGTATCGACGTCGACTATATCCGATCTGTTGGTCACTCCGTAGTAATCGAGCAGCGCGGAATCCGACATATTGGGATCGGAACAGCTTGTGCCGTAATTGCAAACATAATCGACCTCGGCGTCGCTCATTGTGCCGAATGCAGACGGCATATAGAACTTCATTGTATCGCCGTTGTAATTGCTGTTCGCCTGCGCTCTGTCGCGATCGGAATAGAAAATGGTGGTCGTATCGAGTCTGTGATCGCCGTTGGTGTCGTCGCGCTTGAAATCGATCGTAACACCGGCAGGTTTATCTTTGCCGTTTTCGTCAACGGTCGCTTTCATATCGGCCATCGTCATATTGACGGTAACGGTAGTAAGCTGACCGTAAGCGTTTTCGTTTACATATTTAATCTCGGGCCTGGTATTGACGAGATTTATATCTACATCGACGTACTCGACGTTTGTGGGCGTCACGGACGGCGTCAAACCGAGAGTCTTGACCGCAACCGTAAGTTTGAGAAGTCCCGGCGCTCTGACGCTGTCGCCTTCGGACTTTTTGCTGAACGCAAATCCGTATTTATCTTCGCGGAAATCGGTGTCCGTCATCGGCGCGCGGTCACCGGGATTACTAAGCGTAAACCTGTTGTTGTTAACATAACGGGTATCGAACTTGATCGACTCGCCTGCTACTATATAATCGATATTGATATACGGGTTATCGTTCAGCTTGCTGCCCGTCCAGCTCGTAGAACCGTCGGAAAGCGTCAGGTTCTCGTAAACGTACTGTAATTGCGCCCCGCTCCAAATGGAATATTGGCTGTCCAGAAGTTTCTCGCCGGCGCCGGGATTGACGCTCGCCGCGGCGGTAGCGTTTGCAAACGCCACGTGATCGCCGCCGGTTTCCGTGTTGGTACCGTGCGCTTGCGGCATGGCGATATAGCTCATGGGAACGTTTACTTTAACGTTCGTAGAACTGTACGCTACGTCTATCGGCTTATAGCAGAACGGGGACTCCGAATTCTGGAAAACTTTATATGTAGGAGTCGCGTCCTTGCCGTACGATTTTACATAGTATTGATACTTAAAGTTATCGCTGAATTCTACGGTCTTGAGATATTCCTGTCTTGCGGCATCGGTCGTAAGCGCTGCATACTCGGCTTTTGCCGTCGCGGTCTTAAAGTCGCGGTTCGGATCTATCGAAGCTATATCGACAAGATAATATTTGTCGTCGACCTTGGTCTGAGCCTCCGCGTTGCCGTCGGTACGGAAGTACGTATGCATAGACGTAACGCCCGGCTTATTGTAACCGTAATAGAAGTTGAATACCGTAAGTTTGGAATCATCCGGCGTTTCGCTCTGCTCTTTTTTATCCGCAGAGTCGTAAAGCGTCTTGCCGTGATGATCGTCTTTTACCGCAATGGCTATCTGAATGGGTTCGTAACTGCCGTCCGTGTGCTTATCGCTGAGTTCGATCACCCAATACTTAGCGGTCTTGATCTTAGCGTCATTCTGCGCAATGGGATTAAACTTAACGACACCGTCTTCGATTATCTTTTCGTAGAACTTGACCGTAATCGATATATTCTTGTCGGTTTCGGCATGATACATCGGCGTGTAGATTATCGCCGCTTTGGGTTTGGAGGCAAATTCATTCTCGGGTATAGGCACTCGCGCACCGGCAGCGGCGCCGGAAGTCTTATCCTTATTGTCGAACGTAGCAACCAAATCCTTGGCGTCGACTGCGGCGCCGTCTGCTACCCAGCTTTCGTCAGCCGGATTGAAAAGCGTGCGCTGCTGCGCGTCGGCGTCGTTGAAAAGCCAAATTTTATTGGCAGACGGCGCGTTGATGGCATTATACATCTCTTCGCTGTTCGCGATGTATCTCGTCTGATTCAACTCCGAACGGTTCTCGTAGTTTATCATCCAAGCGTATTCGTTATTTTCGGGATGATCGACGTCCTCTTTTCTGAGCGTCAAGCCATCCGAATTCATTATAGGATCGGAGTTTTTGACTTCTATCAAAAGATGCAGCGTCGCTATACCGGGCTGAGCACGGAATCCGTCCTGCACTGTAAATTCGAGATAGACAGGTACGGGGAAGAACTCCGTAGACGATAACGCGCTGAAATACACAACGTCGTTGCCGCCGCCGTCCTTGGTTATCGTAGCATACACATAATCGGAAAGCGTATACACCGCATCGGCTTTTTGCTCTTCGGTAAGACCGTTGAAGTTCGCATCCAAATATTGATAATACTCGCCGTTTACAAGCGCGACGGCTTTGGCGGTACCGGCAACAAACGTCGGATTGTCGCCGTCTTTATCGTATGCGATTTCACGCGCGGTGAAACTGTACGCGTTGTTAAGTCCCTTGGTAGAAACCGTGGCGGACATGTAATACGGCTCGGTGATTCTGTTCTCGAGCGTCTCGCCCGCGCCGAGCGGATGGTTATCCACGGTATTGAGCAACGGCGCCGAGTTGAGAACGGTTATCGTTACAAGACATTCGACGCTTGAGAAACCATCGGTTATTTCGAAACGCAACTGCACGATCGCCGAAGTGGTACGCGATCTGCCCGTTATCTTGATACAAGGTATATCGGAATACGTAGTACTCCCGACTTTAACGGACGTAACTTCAGTACCGATATATCCGGCATATTGCGCCGCGCTCGTTTCTATACCCGTCGGGTTTACGAAAGACAGAAGCTGCGCCTTTGTCGGAGTAACTTTCGGACTGTCCGAAGTCGACGAGGAGTGCGCGATATCGTAATCCGCAATAATAAATCGGGCTGCGTCCGTAAAGCCTGAGTCGAGCGGGTTGGTATTGTAATTTACGACGCCGTTTACCTTAGGGTTAAGACGTTCGTTGGACCAGTCGGTATCGAGATCGTATACGAGATCGTAGGGCGTGATCTGTATCTCGTCCATATTCTCTATCGTATAATTGACCGCCATCTGTCCGATATTGGGATTGTGTCCGTACTCGCCCCAAGGCGTATCGGGTCTGCGACCGTTTATCGCGTTTATTGGATATGACGTAGTAGCGGCGGGATCGCGGCGAGGCGAAAGTTCGCGGTTATTGACTTTGACCGCAACTGTCGCGGTACCGGTAGTCCCGTGCGTATCCTTTACGTTTACTCTGAATCGGAAATACTCGTCGTCGGTAGCGCGTATTGGCGTTATGACAAGTCCGGGGAACGAAGCGGTCAACCCGTCTGCGTTTAACGATATGCCCAAACCTGTAAGATTGCCCGCCGGTATGCGTCTGAATATTTCCGCCGGAGCCGTGAGCGTAATAGGCTCGACGCGGAAGAACGTACCGGTAGTATTATTATCGTTATCGAGTATAGCGCTTGCCCCGCCGTCTATTACGACCAAATCGTTTAACGCTCCGGTCGAATATTTAAACGTATCGGGGTCGATCGCGATCGGAACAGCCGAACGCTCGGTGGCTTGGTAGTAACCCACGCCGCACACTTCCCCAGTAGTATTGTCGATATAGCTTATCGGCGTAAGGTATTGAACGACGGGCGTATCGAGCGTAACGTCGTTAGAAGAAGTACCTTTCTCGTATTCGAAGTCGAGCGTAACGTTGCCGAGCGGAGTCAAGCTCGTAGGCGCTTGAGACGTGACTTCTATCGCGATGGGATACCAGATACCGAGGTCCGTCGAATCGGACGGGTCGGTAACGCGCACAAGCACATAGAAATGCCCGAGCCTGGTCGTATCGTTGTCTTTATACTGATTTTGAGTCGCATTACGCGCCGTAAATACTATTCGTTTGTTATTGTTGTCGTAGCTGTATACTACGTTCGCCGTCGCAGCGCCGGTACTGCCCGCCGCGGCTACAAGCCCCTGATTGAATCCGGTAGGATCGGTACCCTCGCCCGTCTTGGACGATAACGACCCATCGGTAGTATTTATCGAAGTTCTGCCGTAATAGTTGCTGCCGACGTTTTCCTTGAGCGGAACGAGAGTATTGGTAAGATCGACCTGAATATACTCGTTGGTCGGAATCTTGACTTCGCCCGGAACGAATGACGACGTTATATTGGCGCCGTCGTCGATATCGTAGACCATCGAATTAAGATCGACATAGCCGCTTTGCCCCGGCGCTATTCTAACGATCGGCTCTTGCTGATTGGCAGTATTGAGCGTCGACGAGGCGAAATACGGGCGGGTGTTGGATATCTTGAACACCAAATCGACTTCTGCGTTTGTAGCGCCGTTACCCACCATGCCGAGCTTTGCCAAAGTCTCGCTCGACTGCGCGGTTATGCGCAATGTAACATACGTCGCATTGGGCGGTCTTACAC